>NZ_JBHYZO010000006.1:0-433069 GCF_042753785.1 Streptomyces sp. NPDC059256
GTGGTTTTTGTGTATAAGCGACAGGCCCCGGCCCCTGTGACAGGGGCCGGGGCACCGGGCGTTGTGTACCGCCTAGGCCATGTCTGGCGCTGCCTAGCGCGTCCAGGTGTAGAACTGACGGGCCATCGCGTCCTTGGGACCGCGCCAGGTCTCCGGGTCGTACGGGCTGATGTAGGCGTTCAACCGGTCGCTCAGCCCACGGAACTCCGGGTGGTCCGTCACCTTCGCGATCTCGGGTCCGGGGGGCCGGTCCGCCTCGATCAGGTGCAGATACACATCGCCGAACTGGAACAGGCTGCGCCGGGTGACCCCGACGAGGTGCGGCAGTTCGCCCTCGTCGGACTCGGCGAAGAGCCGGGCGATGCCATCGGCGGAATCAGGGGCCATCTTGGCCACGATCAGCGTGCGATGGGTGGTGTCGGCCATCTCCACTGCCCTCTCGTCCGGCTCAGCCGGCGGCCGGGGCCGCCGTGCGGCGCTCCCGGTCCCGCTGCTCGATCTTGTCCCGGATCAGGGCGAGTTGGATCTTGGAGTTGCGGTTGATGTTGTCCGTCATCCACTCGTCGTCGACCGGGGCGTCCGGCTTCATGGCGAAGTCCTGCCGCCAGTGCATCTTGGTACCACCGGGCACCTCGGTGTACTCCCAGTGGATGTCCATGTGCTGGAAGGGGCCGGTCTCCACCCGACGCGCCCGCACGGTGCGGCTGGCCCGGTCGGGAGTGCGTTCGGAGACCCAGCTCCACACCTTGCCGTTGTCGTCCGGGTGCATGGTCAGCCGGAAGGTGGTGGTGTCCCCCTGCCGCTCCAGCACCTCGACCGACGCGTACTCGCTGAAGAGCTGCGGCCAGTTCTCCAGGTCGTTGGTGATCTCCCAGACCAGGTCCAGGGGCGCGGCGACGGTGATCTCGTTCTCGGTGTGTCCGGGCACTTCAGGCTCCGCTCTTGGTGAGGGTGTTGTTGACGAGTGCGAGGAATTCCCGCGGGGTGGCGCACTTCTCCGCGTCTGCGGGCATCGAGGCGCCGCGGTGGTTCTCCAGGGCGGCGACGATGCCGAGCAGACCCAGCGAGTCCAGGCCGTAGGCGTCGAAGCGCGAGTCGAGGTTGTCCGCCAGGTGCTCGGGTTCGACGGCTATTCCGGCGTTCTTGCGCATCAGGTCGGCGAGTTCCTGAGGGGTCAGGGCGTCAGACATGGGGTGTTCTCCTTGGGTGTGGCGTTCTCGATCACTCGACCCGTCGATGCCTCAGTCGGGGTCGGCGATCCGTACGACGAGCGCGGCGTTCGACCCCATCAGCCCCCGGCTGAGCACCAGGGCTGTGCGCAGGGAGGCACGACGGGCCCTACCGGTGACGACATCGATGTCATGGCAGATGTCGAAGACGTTGGGCGTGGGCGGGACGAGACCGTGCTCCATGGCCAGGACCGCGGCGGCCACATCGAGTACCGGACCCCCGCAGTAGGCCCGCCCGATGCCGGTCTTCGGTGCGGTCACCGGGACCCGCCGACCGTGCTCGCCCAACGCGTCGACGAGGGCGAGTGCTTCGGCCCGGTCCGCCGCCGGCGTCCCGAGCGCATCGGCGAAGACGACGTCCACCTCATCCGGTGCGCAGTCGGCCTCGGCGAGCGCGCCCTGGATCGCCCGGGCCAGGCCCTGGCGCGACTCCTCCCAGCGGGAGGGGCCGGTGAACGTGGCCGCGTGTCCTGCGATGCGGGCCCGGGGGCGGGCGCCGCGTCGTCGAGCCGCTGCTGCCTCCTCGACGACGAGCATCGCGCCGCCTTCGGCCGGGACGAAACCGTGTGCGTCCCGGGTGAAGGGCCGGTAGGCCCGCGTGGGGTCATCGCTGGTGGACAGGTCCTCGTAGCCGAGTTGGCACACGACCGAGTACGGCGCGAGGGGCGCCTCGGCGGAGCCGACGACGACCGCGCCCGTGCCGCGGGCGATGGCGCCCGCGGCATGGGCGAACGCGTCCAGACCGCCCGCCTCATCGCTGCACACCACCCCGCAGGGCCCCTTGAAGCCGCCGCGGATCGATATCTGACCGGTGCTGGCGGCGTAGAACCAGGCGATGGACTGGTACGGGCCCACGAACCGGGGGCTCTTGCCCCACAGCTCCTGAAGCTCGCGCTGGCCGAACTCGCCCCCGCCCGAGCCGGACGCGGTGACCACGCCGACGTCGAACGGGGAGTCCTCGTAGTCCGCCCGGCCCAGTCGGGCATCCGCGAGGGCCAGATCGGCCGCGGCCATCGCGAAGTGGGTGAACCGGTCCGTCTGCACGAGGAAGCGGTCCTCGACCATGGTGCCCGGGTCCAGGTCGCGGACCTCGCCGCCCACCTTCAACGGCAGGTCCGCGCACCCCTCGCGGGAGATCCGGTCCAGGACGCTGATGCCCTCCTGGGTGGACTTCCAGAAGACGTCGGCGCCGATCCCGTTCGGGGCGATCACACCGATCCCGGTGATCACCGCGTCCCGGCGGGCCGGATCGCGTCGTGTACGGGAGCCGCTCATGGTGCCCTCCCATCGGGCCTGGTCATGACGACCGCGGACTGGAACCCGCCGAAGCCGCTGCCCACGGAGAGCACATTGCGCAGCTTCCGGGCGCGGGCGGTGCGCGGAACGTAGTCCAGATCGCACTCGGGGTCCGGGGTCTCGTAGTTGGCGGTCGGCGGTACCACCTGGCGGTCCATGGCGAGTACGCAGGCGACCAGTTCGATCGCACCGATCGCGCCCAGCGAGTGCCCCACCATCGACTTGATGGAGCTCATGGGCGTGTCGTAGGCGTGCGCGCCGAGGGAACGCTTGACCGCGGCGGTCTCGTGGCGGTCGTTCTGTTTGGTGCCCGAGCCGTGCGCATTGACGTAGTCGATGGTCGAACTGTCGATCCGGGCGTGTGCGAGGGCGGTGTCGATGGCGCGGGCCATCTCCAGCCCCTCGGGGGTCAGCCCGGTCATGTGGTACGCATTGCCGAAGGTGGCGTACCCGCTGATCTCGCAGTACACGGTGGCACCACGGGCCCGGGCGTGCTCCAACTCCTCCAGGACCAGCACCGCGCCGCCCTCACCCATGACGAATCCGTCCCGGTTGGCGTCGAACGGCCTGGACGCATGGGCGGGGTCGTCGTTGTTGGGCGAGGTCGCCTTGATGGCGTCGAAGCAGGCGACCGTGATGGGTGAGATCGGCGAGTCGGACGCACCGGCGATGCAGATGTCGGCGCGGCCCTCCTCGATGGAGTGGAAGGCGTACCCCACGGCGTCGAGTCCCGAGGTACAGCCCGTGGAGACGGTCTGCACCGGGCCGTGCGCACCGATCTGTTCGGCGACCGCCGAGGCGAGTGTGCTGGGCGAGAAGGCCCGGTGCAGGTCCGCACCCGCCGGGCGGTGGTCGACGTCCCAACGCTCCCCGCGGGAGGACACGGCGACGTAGTCGTGCTCCAACCGGGTGGTGCCACCGACCGCCGTGCCCAGCGACACACCGATGCGCCATGGATCCTGCTGCTCGGGGTCGAGCCCCGCGTCGCGTATCGCCTCCCGGGCGGCCACCAGCGCGAACTGGATGTACCGGTCGGAGCGAGCCGCCTCGACCGGGTCGAGTCCGTGTGCGTCGGGGTCGAAGTCGACTTCGGCGGCGATGCGGGAGCGGAACCCCTCCGGGTTGAAGAGGGTGATGCCCCGGGTGGCCGTACGACCGTTCTCCAGGAGGTTCCAGAACGCCGGGGCGCCGACACCGCCGGGGGCCACGACGCCCACCCCGGTGACCGCCACCCGCCGCTTCATGAGACCGCCCCGGACCGTTCCGGTGGCCTGCCCTCGTCGACGGCCGGCGCGTTCTCGGGTGCCTCGGTGTCGACGTGGCCCAGTTCGGGGCGGGGTGCGAGCGGACCGAGGTGGAAGACCATGCGGGCCTCGACATTGCCGACGTTGCGGAACCTGTGCCGCATGTTGAGCGGGATCAGCAGCCCCTGGTCGGGGCGGAGCTTGTGGGTCTCGCCGTCCAGGTCCACTTCCAGGAGGCCGCTCACCACATAGATGAACTCCTCGGAGTACGGGTGGTAGTGCTCGGCGATGCGCTCACCGGGCTGCACGATCGCCAGGCCCATGAACCCACTGGTCGCCCCCACCGCGGTAGGGGTGAGCAGGGCACGCAGATCGCCTCCGCGGCGGGTGTTGGGCAGGGTCTCGCTGAGGTCCACGATGCGTGGGCTGTGCGTGGTCATTCTCATTCCTCCAGTTGGCCGCGGGCGGCTTCGGCCGGCCGCGGAGCCGGGCGGGGTCAGGACTCGGGCGGGGCATAGCGGTCGGTGATGAGCTGCATGTCGGCGTCACGGAGGAAGCGGGAGATCTTCGCTTCGTCGCCTTCGGCGACCCGGTCGCCGCCGATGAGCAGCCGGGCGAGGGTCGCCGCCTTGCGGTGGCCCTGGATCCCGAGCGCGAGCGAGGGGTGGCCCGTCAGGGGCCCGCTCACATCGATCAGCCGGACGACGAAGTCGTCACGTTGGAAGACGGTGCTGCTCGCCACCGGACTGCGCGGATCGTCGGCCGCGATCTCGTCCTGCTGGGCGAGGAACCGGGCGACCGCGAGCCCGCAGTCGGCCTTGGCCCGGTAGAACAGCGCATGCCGGTTGACCTCGTCGCTGTTCCGGCCGTCGGCCGCCACGTGGTGGACCGCCGGGAGCGCGGCCCGGGTGAAGAAGAGCCGGGCGGAGTTGGGGTCGTCCAGGTCCCGGTCCTGCTCCAGATAGGGGTTGATGGCCTCTTCGACGGCCCGGACCTCCGGCTGCCGTGACACATGGCGCAGTGCGGCCATCAGGTCGCCCTGCACCTCGATCGCGCGCACGATCCGGTTGCCCTGCATGAAGAGGGAGGTGCGGCGCAGCCGGGTGTGCTCGTCGACGCGGGCGGCCGGTGAGCTGTAGCCGGCCAGGATCTTGGCGACGGCCTGCTCGCTGCCCGGCTTGACGGTGAAGGTCAGGGCGTGGCGCACCACGCCCTCGCCGACGCGGGCGGCTGCCTGGAGCCCTTGGCGGGCGGAGGGGTGGGTGGCGACGAAGGGCTGCCCGGTCTCGCGGAGCACGCTGAAGCGCAGTGAGCGGGTGTCACGGACACAGCTGTGCAGGGGCTGGACGGTCTCCACGTGTTCCTCGCTGTTGACCCAGGCGAGGAAGGGGGGTGCGCTCTCCCACTCGCTGGTGATGAGCCATTGCGAGGGGTTCTCGATCGACTGGCAGAGCTGGTCGCTGATGTGGCCGGGCACCGAGGCCACGTGGTTGCGCATGTGCTCGTACGCCTCAAGGAACTGCTTCTGGGCTCCGTCGTGGAGGTCCAGCAGCAGAATGACCCGCAGTCGTGAGCCATCGAAGGCGGACTGCGATATCCGTTCCGACAGGGTGGTCATCCCTTTTCACACTCCTTCGCGACTGAGCCGCCGCCACAGGGATGGCCCGTCGTCAGTCATCAGTGGGAAATCCGCCCGCGGTGGCCCTCGGTGGGGTCGGGCCGCTGCGGAGATGTGCGCGATCGCCCCGCTGGGCGCGAAGGCGCTCTCATGAACCGATCGTGGTCCGGTACCACGTGTGGCGCGAGTGATGGGCACCATGCGGGTGAATGGGCGAGGCAACCACCGGCCCGGTGGGCACACAAACTGCATGGAAGAGCCCCCAGCAAACACCACCGAGACCACTGTTCACCGGGTGCCGGTACTGATCGTGGGCGGGTCCCTGGTGGGCCTGTCCACGTCGATGTTCCTCAGCAGGCACGGCATCGGGCATCTGCTCGTCGAGAAGCACTCGGGTACCTCGACCCATCCCCGGGGCCGCGGGATCAACGTCCGTTCGATGGAACTGTTCCGCCGCGCCGGGGTGGAGGGGGAGATCCGCGAGGCCGCCGCCGTCCTCTCCGGCAACCACGGCATCCTCCAGGCCCGATCGCTGACCGGCGACGACCAGGAGTGGCTGTTCAAGGAGATCGACCCGGGCGGCGGGCTGGCCCGGATCAGCCCGTCCGGCTGGTGCCTGTGCAGCCAGAACGACATCGAGCCCGTGCTCGCCCGGCATTCGCGCGAGTACGGTGCCGAGTTGCGGTTCTCCACCGAACTCCTGACCTTCGACCAGGACTCCGACGGGGTGACCGCCGTCGTCAAGGACCATCTGACGGGTGAGCACACCACCGTGCGCGCGGACTATCTGGTGGCGGCCGACGGGCCGCGCAGCCCGGTGCGGGAGCAGCTGCGCATCGGGCAGAGCGGCAACGGCGAGCTGTTCCACAACGTGAGCCTGACCTTCACCTCCCGGGGGCTCGCGGGAATCGTGGGCGACCGGCGGTTCATCGTCTGCTACCTCACCGAGCAGGACGCCGACGGTGCCCTGCTGCCGGTGGACAACGCGGAGCAGTGGGTGTTCCACGTGCCCTGGCACCCGGAGCGGGGCGAGACGCTGGAGGACTTCACCGACGAGCGCTGCCGTGAGCACATCCGCAGGGCGGTCGGGGCCCCGGACCTCGATGTGGAAATCACCGGAAAGGCCCCGTGGCACGCCGCCGAACGGGTGGCTCTGCGCTACGGCGACGGTCGGGTGCTGCTGGCGGGCGACGCCGCGCACGAGATGTCGCCGACCGGGGCCTTCGGTTCCAACACCGGCATCCAGGACGCCCACAACGTGGCCTGGAAGCTGGCGGCTGTGCTGGGGGGCTGGGCCGGCCCCTCCCTGCTCGACACCTACGGCGAGGAGCGGATGCCGGTGGCCCGGGCGACCAGCGAGCGGGCGTCGGCCCGCTCCGTCGAGCACAGCCACCCCGGCTACACCCCGGCCATCACCCCCGGCGGCGGCCCCCAGGGCGGCGTCCTCACCGTGGCCATGGGGTACGGGTACCCGTACGGTGCGGTCATCGGTGCGGACGCCGGGCGCCCGGTGGTGCCCGGCGAGCTCCGGCTCATCGGTGAACCGGGCACCCGCGCCCCCCACCTGTGGGTGGTCAGGGCGGGCGAGCGGTTGTCGACGCTGGACCTGTACGAGCGCTCCTTCGTGCTCCTGTGCGGCGAGGGATCTCCCTGGTCGGACGGGGGTCGAAGGGCAGCCGCCCGGCTGTCCGTTCCGCTGGACGTGTACGCCGTGGGCAGTGGCGCGGACGCCGATCTGGTCCCCGAGGTGGGGCCGGAGTGGGCGGAGCGGCACGGGCTGTCGGACAGCGGGGCGCTGCTGGTGCGTCCGGACGGTTTCGTCGCCTGGCGCTCCCGGGGAGGGTCGTCGGACGCGGAGGAGACCGTGGCCGCCGCACTGGTCGAACTCCTACGGCTGAGTTCGTTGCCGGAGCCTCCCGGCGCGGTGCACGGGCCGTAGCCGGCCGGCCGCGTCATCGGCGGTCATCCGGCGGCCGGGGCCGATCCGCCCCCGTCGTCCGGGGCCGATCCGCCCCCGTCGTCCGGGTGGCCGCCGTGTCGGCGTCGGCGATGACCTTGTCGAGGTCGTTCCACGGTGTGCGCGAGCAGCCCGCCGTTCACGGGAGGTGTAGAAAGAGGACATGGCCCAACGGAACGGCCGGCGCTCGGTACTGGGGATGAGGACCGTCGCGGGCCAGGTCTTCCTCCTCCAGGTGGCGATCGTGCTGCTGCTCGTCGCCACGTGCATCGTCGCGCTCGTCCTCCAGTCGCACGCGGACAGCGAGAACGAGGCGGTCAGCCGGTCGCTGGCGGTGGCGGAGACGTTCGCCAACTCGCCGGGCATGGACGCGGCGCTCAAGAGCGCAGCCCCGGCCGTGATCCTCCAGCCGCGCGCCGAGGCCGTGCGCCAGGACGCCGACGTCGACTTCCTGGTGGTCTTCGGCACGGACGGCACCCGCTACTCCCATCCGGTCCCGGGGCTGATCGGCAAGAAGTTCACGGGCGACATCCAGAGCGTGCTCCGCGGTGAAACCATCACCAAGAAGCTCGACAGCGGCATCGGCCCCCTGGTGCAGGTCGCGGTCCCCGTCAGGGACCGCGACTCCACCGTCATCGGGGCGGTGTCCGCGGGCGTGACGTTGGAACGGGTCAGCGGGGCGGCCAACGACCAGTTCCCCCTGATCTTCGGTGCGGCGGGCGTGGTGCTGCTGCTCACCACCGCGGGCGCCGCCCTGGTGAGCAAGCGGCTGCGCCGTCAGACCCGCGGTCTGGGCCCCGAAGAGATGACCCGGATGTACGAACACCATGACGCGGTGTTGCACGCGGTCCGCGAGGGCGTCCTGATCGTCGGTGAGGAGGGGCGTCTCCTCCTCGCCAACGACGAGGCACGGCGGCTGCTCGACCTGCCCGCGACCGTGGAGGGCCGTCGGGTGGCCGAGGTGGGGATGGAGCAGCAGACCGCCGAACTGTTGGAGTCCGGCCGGGTGGCCAGCGATGAAATACACCGGGTGGGCGATCGGCTGCTGGTGGTCAACCAGCGGCCCACCGATCAGAACGGCGGGCCGCCGGGAAGCGTGGCGACCTTCCGGGACACCACCGAACTCCAGGCGCTCAGCGGTCGGGCGGACATCGCCCAGGGGCGGCTGAAGCTGCTGTACGACGCCGGCGAGGAGATCGGCACCAAACTCGATGTCGTGCGCACCTGTCAGGAACTCGTGGAGTTCGCGGTCGACAGGTTCGCCGACTACGCGACCGTCGATCTGGTGGAGGCGGTCCTGCGCGGCGAGGAGCCGATGAAGAGCGGCGCGGGCGCGGACATGCGGAGGATCGCCGCCGACGGTCATGGCCTCGACACCGCCCACTTCCAACTCGACACCGTTATCCGCTATCTGCCATCCACCCGGCTCGGTGACGGGCTGAACCGCGGTGAGGCGGTGCTGGAGCCGGTCCTCGACACCTTCAACGGGTGGGAGCAGCAGGCACCGGAGCGGGCGCGGGCGCTGGTGGACGCCGGATTCCATTCGATGATCGCGGTTCCGCTGCGGGCGCGCGGTGCCATCCTCGGCGTGGCCATCTTCTGGCGTGCCGAGCGGCCCGAAGCCTATGACGAGGAGGACCGTTCCGTCGCCGAGGAACTGGTGGCCAGGGCCGCGGTGAGCGTGGACAACGCCCGCCGCTACTCGCGCGAGCACACCATGGCCGTCACCCTGCAACGCAGTCTGTTGCCCCGTGGGCTGCCGGAGCAGGACGCCCTCGACGTCGCCTTTCGGTACCGGCCGGCGCAGGCGGGTCTCGGTGGCCTCGGCGGGGTGGGCGGGGACTGGTTCGACATCATCCCGTTGCCCGGTGCCCGGGTGGCGTTGGTGGTGGGGGATGTGGTGGGGCACGGACTGCACGCCGCCGCCACCATGGGCCGGCTACGGACCGCGGTGCACAACTTCTCCACGCTGGACCTGCCTCCCGACGAGTTGCTGTGGCACCTCGACGAGTTGGTGACCCGCATCGACCAGGACGAGGCCGAGGGCGGGGTGGAGGCGGGTGTCACCGGGGCCACCTGTCTGTACGCGATCTACGATCCGGCGTCGGGGCGGTGCACGATGGCCCGTGCGGGGCATCTGCAACCCGTGGTCCTGCGGCCGGACGGCACCGCCGAGATCGCCGACGTACCGGGCGGGCCGCCGCTGGGACTCGGGGGTCTGCCGTTCGAAACCCTGGAGCTGGAGCTTGAGCGCAACAGCTCGCTCGTCCTGTACACGGACGGTCTGGTGGAGGATCGCGAAAGGGACATCGACGTGGGTCTCGACCTGCTGTGCGACACCCTTCGTGGGCATCCCGACCGGACCCCGGAGGAGATCTGCGAGGCGGTGCTCGATGCCATGCTGCCCGAGCCGCAGCGGGACGACATCGCCCTGCTGGTGGGGCGCACCAAGGTCTTCGAGTCCAGTGAGGTCGCCGACTGGGAGGTGCCGAGCGACCCTTCGGCGGTGGCCGAGGTACGGGCCGCGGTCGCCCTCAAGCTCGATGAGTGGGGTCTGGAGGACGAGGCGTTCACGACCGAACTGATCCTCAGTGAGTTGGTGACGAACGCCATTCGGTACGCCACCGGGCCGATCCGGGTACGGCTGATCCGGGAGCGCACCCTGATCTGCGAGGTGTCGGACCGCAGCAGTACTTCGCCGCATCTGCGGCAGGCCACCATCACCGACGAGGGGGGCCGGGGGCTGTTCCTGGTGGCACAGTTCGCCGATCGCTGGGGGACGCGCTACACCCCTGGCGGCAAGGTGATCTGGACGGAGCAACCGCTGCCGCCTGACGACTGATCCCTGGGCAGCGACCCGGCCCCGCGCTCTGGCACCGGGGCGACCGGGTGTGGTGCGGGGGAAGGACTCCCCCGCACCGCTCATCTCAGGAGTGTGCGCTGGAACGGCGCTTGAACACCCACATGATCACGCCGCCCGCGGCCACGACGACCAGTGCGAGCACACCGATCGCGATGCCCATGCCGCCGTTGTCCTTGGTCTCCTCGCTGGCCTTGGCCTGCTCGCCGGAGCCTTCGTTGCTGCTCGAACCGCCGTCCGTGCCCTTGTCCGACGAGGAGGCTGGCGCCTTGTCGGGGGAGACCGGCGTACCCTCCCACTCGGCCTTCTTCTCGGCGGACTTCAGCTTGAGCACCGGGGCCGGGTTCTCCGTCTTCTTGCCGTCCTTGGGCTCCTCGACCCAGCGGGCCAACTTGCCGTCGCTGTAGGTCTCCACGGTCTTGAAGACCAGGGACTTCGCATCGGGCAACTGCTTCACCTGAATGCTGTACACGGCGTCCTCGCCCGCCGCGAGCGGCTTGCCGGTGAGGGTGAATCCGCCCTGGGCCTGGGCCAACTGCCAGCCCGCTGGGCCCTTCTTGAGGCTGACGGCGCCGGGGCTGATGCCCTCGGGCAGGACGACCTGGAGCATGGCGAGGCCCGCCGTCTTGGATTCGCCGGCCGAGGTGAAGGTCAAGGTGACCTCCTTCGCCAGGGCGCGGGCGTCGGACGCGGTCACACCCGCGTGAGCCGAGGCAGGTGTGGCCACGGCCAGGGCCGCGGTCAGCGCCAGGGCCCCGGACAGGGCTATCCGCAGGGGTGCGTTGCTCATGGTTCTCCTCGTAACGAATCGTGGGGGGACGGGAGGCGCCGAGGCGCGCCAAGGGCTCCCGCGTGGGGTGGAGTGCCGTGGCAAGGGTGGGGGTCCACGTCATGGCGGGCCCATCATTCACGACGCAGCCCGCCAAAGGTGGCTGGTTGCGATATCTGGCGCCACTCCTCCCCCACGAGTCCCGTCGCATGGCACAGCCACCTATGCAAGGGCAGGAGTTTTGAACGGATACGCCGGAAGAATCCCCCAGTACTGGGCCGCTCGGCGCCCTGGAGCTCCGCGACCGATCCGCGCTGCGGTGTCACACGACTCGCTACGGAGTGCCAGCCACCGCCTGGCTTCCCGCTCCGCCCAGGGGCCTGCCGCAGCGCAGGTTCCAACGCCCCTGTCTCCCACTGAGTTCGGTGAGTGTCAGCGGCCCCACATCGAGGCGCCAGAACACCTCCGGTGCCAAACCCAACGCGACGACCGTCACCGCCCGCACCACGGCGGGCTCCACCACGGCCAGCACCCGCAGCGGGGGCAGCGACTCCAACCACTGCCCCATACGCACCGACAACTGCCGTAGCGATTCACCCCCGTGCGGAGCGGCTGCGGGGTCCCGCAGCCACAGGGCGAGGGCCTCGGGTTCGGATTCGCCCACCTCGGCCAGCGTGCGGCCGGACCAGTCGCCGATGTGCCAGTCCGCGAGGGCTTCGACCGCCTCGGCGCGCAGACCCAACGCTTCGGCGGTCTCACGGCAGCGCAACGACGATCCCCGCAGCACCAGATCCGCCCGCGGGACATCGTGGACCGCCGCGGCGGCTGCGCGCACCCCGCTCTCGTCCAGCGGGCCCAGCCCACCGAACCGCGCCTCCCGCAGGTCCACCGTCATCGCAGGTGAAACGAGCATCACCCGTACCGTCATCGTCACACTCCCCAACTGTCCTATCCCTCAACGGCACAAGAACATCACGGTGTCCCGCGCCATGGCGGCAGCCGCCCCACAGGCGGTACGGTCGCGTGGACATGACGACGGTGTGAAGGAAGTCCGGTGAGAATCCGGCACGGTCGCGCCACTGTGTACCCGCAACCCCTGCGGGAAGTCAGACCCGGCACCTTCGTCTCAGGCACCACGATCGGGACGCGTCGTTCCCCCAGGAGGTTCTGCCATGGCCCAGTCCGCTGCGCCCGCCACCCCCGCCGCACCGGCCATCACCCCCATCTCGCTGAAGGCCATCGCCCCCTGGGCTGCCTTCGTCGGAGTGCTGATGCTGGTCCTGCTCTACTTCGTCGGCGCCGAACAGGGCGCCACATCCCTCGTCTCCGGCGAGAACGTGCACGAGTGGGTCCACGACGGACGCCACCTCCTCGGCTTCCCCTGCCACTGAGAACCCCCGCTCCACACCGCTCGACATCCCCAGGGGAACGTCCATGAACTCCATATCCGTCAGAGACCTGCTCGTCCGCGGCATGCTCGCGGGCCTGATCGCGGGGGCCGTCGCCATGGCCGTCGCCTACTTCCTCGGCGAGGGCCCGGTGGACGCGGCCATCGCGTTCGAGGAGAGCCACAGCCATGAACACGGCGGCGAAGAACTCGTCAGCCGCGCACTCCAGTCCACCGCCGGCCTGGCCACCGGCGTGTTGGTGTTCGGTGTGGCCGTCGGTGGCATCGCCGCCCTCGGCTACTGCGTCGCACTCGGTCGCATCGGCGGGTTCGGCCCGCGCGCCACGGCCGCACTGGTCGCCGGCGGTGCCCTGCTGACCGTCTATGTGGTGCCGTACCTGAAGTACCCGCCCAACCCGCCCGCGGTCGGCGACCCCGACACGATCGGGCAGCGCACCGCGCTG
This sequence comes from Streptomyces sp. NPDC059256, assembly GCF_042753785.1. Classification (NCBI taxonomy): domain Bacteria; kingdom Bacillati; phylum Actinomycetota; class Actinomycetes; order Kitasatosporales; family Streptomycetaceae; genus Streptomyces; species Streptomyces sp. NPDC059256. Next base: position 12,825 of record NZ_JBHYZO010000006.1, read on the forward strand.
TACTTCCTGATGGTCCTGCTCAGCGTGCTGCTCGCGGTGGCCGCGGTGATCCTCGGCCGACGGCTCGCGGCCCGGCTCGGCAACTGGCACGCAACGGTCGCCGCGGCGGCGGGATTCCTCCTCGTCACCGGGCTCGCCTTCGCCTTCCTGCCGTCCTTCAACGAGGTGCCCAAGGGCTTCCCCGCCACCGTGGTGTGGGAGTTCCGCTTGGCGACCCTGGCCATCCAGGCCACCCTGTGGACGGTCTTCGGGCTGGTCTTCGGAGAACTCGCCGAGCGTCTGCTCACGCCGAAGAAGCCGCTGTCGGCCGTCGCGGGCTGATCATCGCCTCCCCGGCGCCGCCGCCCGCACCACGGGGCGGTCGGCGCCCGGGCATCCGAGGAACAGGGGATCGGCACGACCGTCCGTCCGATTCGTTCAAGACGTACGGCGCCACCCCTGCCTACGGTGGGCCCATGACTCCACGACTCGATGCGATCGGCATCGTCACCGCCGACATGGCCGCTTCCCTCGCCTTCTACCGTCGGCTGGGCCTCGACATCCCCGCAGACGCGGACACCGCCCCTCATGCCGAGGCGACCCTGCCCAGCGGCTTGCGCGTGATGTGGGACACCGAGGCGACCATCGCCTCCTTCGACCCCACGTGGCAGCGGCCCGCCGTAGGCGGGGAGCGGGTGGGGCTCGCCTTCCTCTGCGCCGACGCGGCGGAGGTGGACTCGCTCTACGCCGAGTTGATCGAGGCGGGCCACCAGGGGCATCTGAAGCCCTGGGACGCGGTCTGGGGACAGCGCTACGCGGTCGTGCTCGATCCGGACGGCTGTGGGGTCTCCCTCTTCGCCGACGCACGGTAGTCGCTGAGCGTCATACCGGTGAGGGCGCGCATCTCCCGTGCGAGATGAGCCTGATCGGCACAGCCCGAGCGGGTCGCAGCGGCGGCGTAGGAGACCCCGAGCCGGACGAGGCCCAGCGCCCGCTGGAGCCGCAGGATCCTGGCCAGGGTCTTGGGCCCGTAGCCGAAGGCTTCACGGGAGCGACGGTGGAGATGCCGGGTACCGAGGCCGGCCACGGCTGCGACAGCCGCGACCGGCTCCCCCGCGGCCAACCGGCGCACGATGTCGCCCACCAAGGGATCGGGCCGGCTCGCCCGGGCCGCGGCGGCCCGCGCCACCGCCTCCAGGGCCGCGCCGGGGTCGTCGGCCTCGTCCACCCTCCCGGTGAGCCCCCGCGCCCGGGAGCCGCCCCAGAGGTCGTCCAGATCCACCCGTAGATCACGCAGTTCGTGCGCGGGAACGCCCAGGACGGCCGGCGCGGTCCCCGGTGCGAAGCGCACCCCGGCGTACCGGGTCCCAGGAATCGGGTCCGGCAGATGGGAGCGGGTGTCTGGTCCGGCCACGAGCAGCCGTCCGGGCGTCCAGATGAGGTCCATGCATCCGTCGGGGAGCACCGGCCGAGCGGTGGCCCCCTCGGTGGGGGTCAAGGTCCAGACGACGGCGCCGTCGAGCCCGGCGGGCCGTTCCTCGTACATGCGGTCGAGGGTAGTACGCCGTCCGGGAGCATGCGGTCGCCCGGTGCCCTCACTGCCAGGGGTAGTCGTCCCGGTCCGGGGGCGGCGACTTGTGCGGATCCCGGCCCGTGTGGAGTCGGGACTTGACGTCGTCCGGGGGCAGGAAGCGCGACCAGCGCTCGGGGAACTCGGACGGCATGTCCCCGGACCCCTCGTCGTCATCGTCATCGTCGCCGACGCTGTCGTAGAGGTGGGCGGCCCGCGCCCGTGCAACCAGCTCGGCCGCCTGTTCCGCGCGCAGCCGCTCGTTGGCGGCCCTGGCGGCGGCGGTCGCAGCGGCCGGCCACACCCGGTCGATGGCCGCGTTCACCGCCGCGCCCACCAGGACCGCGAAGGCCGAGATGCCGATCCACAGCAGGACGGCGATCGGCGCCGCCAACGAGCCGTAGATCGTGGGTCCCTCGACGGTGTTGGTGAGGTAGATCCGCAGCAGGAAGCTGCCGAAGACCCACATGCCGAGGGCGACCAGGGCGCCGGGAACGTCCTCGATCCAGGGCGAGCGCACCGGAACCGACACATGGTAGAGCGTGGTGAGGAAGGCGATCGACAACAGGCTGACCACAGGCCAGTACAGAATGGTCACCAAGGTGGTGCCCCACGGCAGCAGCGCCACCACCCGATCGGGTCCGACGACCGCCAGCGGCAGCACCACCGCACCGATGAGCAGGGCGATGAGGTAGAGCAGGAACGCCAGCAGCCGGGTGGCGACGATGCCGCGCTGGCCGTCGAGGCCGTACATCACGGTGATCGTGTCGATGAAGACGTTGACCGCCCGCGACCCCGACCACAGGGCGATGGCGAAGCCGATCGAGATGACGTCCGGACGGCCGCCGTGGGTGACGTCCTCCAGCAGCGGTCTGGCGATGTCGTTGACACCCCGGTCGGACAGGACGGTACCGACGGCGTTGAGGATGTTCTCCTCGATGGAGGCGACCGTGGTGGTGTTGGTCCAGTCGTCTATGTAGCCGAGGAGTCCGATCAGCCCCAGCATCAGGGGCGGCAGGGACAGCAGCGTGAAGAACGCGGCTTCGGCGGCGAGCCCCAGGATGCGGTACTCGATGCACGAGTTGACCGTGTCCTTCAGCAGCAGCCATGTCATCTTCCGCTTGGAAACGTTGCGGTAGAGGACTCGCGCGCGATGGAGTCGGCCCGACGGCCGCTCGGGTGTTTCATTTGCTGCCTGCACCTCCTTACCGTATCGGCATGGCAGCGAGCACCCACACAGTGACCAACCAGCCTCCGCCCCTGGTGGGGTACGACGTCTACGCGGCGGACCAGGCGCTGACCGAGGCCGTGGAGCGACACGTCGTCCCCGAGGCGCTCGACGAGGCCCGGGCCGAGCTCACGGAGTTGGGCCGCGCTTCCGGTTCCGCGCAGGTGCAGCGCTGGGGAGCACAGGCGAACGAGCATCCGCCCCGATTGCACACGCACGACCGGTACGGGAACCGGATCGACGAGGTGGAGTTCCATCCGGCCTGGCACCGACTCCTCGGACACGCCGTGTCCGCGGGCCTCACCGATGCCTGGAGCCGACCGTCGGGGCACGTGCGAAGGGCAGCGGGGTTCTTCGTGTGGACCCAGGCCGAGGCCGGGCACGGCTGTCCGCTGTCGATGACCCATGCCGCGGTGCCCGCGCTGCGCACCGATCCGGAACTGGCCGCCCGCTTCGAGCCCCGGCTGACGTCACGGACGTACACGGCGGCCCTGCTGCCCCCCGAGGCCAAGGCGGGCCAACTGCTCGGCATGGGGATGACGGAGAAGCAGGGCGGCAGCGACGTACGGACCAACACGACGTCGGCCCGCGCGCTGGATGCGTCCGGGGAGTACCTGCTGACGGGCCACAAGTGGTTCTGTTCCGCGCCCATGTCCGACGGATTCCTGGTGCTGGCGCAGGCCCCCGGCGGGTTGACGTGCTTCCTCCTGCCCAGGGTGCTGGAGGACGGCACCCGGAACACCTTCCGCATCCAGCGCCTCAAGGACAAGCTGGGCAACCGGTCCAACGCCTCGGCCGAGGTGGAGTTCGCCGACACCTGGGCGCGGCGGGTCGGTGAGGAGGGCCGTGGGTTGCGCGCCATCCTGGAGATGGTGGCCGCCACCCGGCTCGACTGCGTGGTCGGCTCGGCGGCGTTGATGCGGCAGTCGGTGGCGCAGGCGATCCACCACTGCTCGCACCGCGGCGCGTTCGGTGGACCGCTCGTCGACAAACCGCTGATGCGCAATGTCCTGGCCGATCTCGCCCTCGAATCGGAGGCGGCGACCGCTCTGGCCCTGCGGCTGGCCGCAGCCGTCGACAGCGGCACCGAGGAGGAGCGGGCGTTCGCCCGGCTGGCGGTGCCGGCTGCCAAGTACTGGGTGACCAAACGCTGTACGCCCGTGGTCGCCGAAGCCCTGGAGTGTCTGGGCGGCAACGGCTACGTTGAGGAATCCGGGCTGCCCCGGCTGCTGCGGGAGTCACCGCTCAACTCCATCTGGGAAGGCGCGGGCAACATCCAGGCGCTGGATGTGCTGCGGGTCCTCCAGCGCGAGCCGCTGGCCCTGAACGCCTTCCTCCAGGAAGTGGGCAAGGCCCGTGGGGCGGACCACCGGTTGGACCGGGCGATCAGGGATCTGCTGACGGACCTGGCGGACCTGGAGGGAATCGAGGCACGGGCCAGGCGGGTGACCGAGCGCATGGCCACGGTGCTCCAGGGGTCGCTCCTGGTGCGGTGGGCTCCGTCGGAGGTGGCGGACGCCTTCTGCGCATCCAGGCTCGGCGGGGACTGGGGAGCTGCCTTCGGGACGCTGCCGCACACGATGGCGCTGGGGGCCGTGGTGGACCGGGCCCGCGCTGTGGAGTGAGCACGGGGCCGGGCGGGGCCCGAGGGGGTGGTCACCGAACGGCGACCACCATCAGAGATGATCATGCTCAGGGTGGTGCCGCGCCGACACGGCACCACCCCTCGCGCTCTACACCTTCGTACACACGAACACTCGTTCGCGAGGGTTGCAAGAGGTTGCAGCCCGCGTGCCCGTCGCCGTCCAGGAGGAACATCGCGTGCAGACCAGACCGATCGACCTGGCCCGCCTCGCAGCGATGGACACCGCGGAGGCCGCCCGACTGCTGAAGGGCATCCGCGAGGACGCCCTCAACGGGCGGCGCTCGACCGTCGGCCCCCGCACGGTGATCGGGGAGTCCTGGCAGCGGCTGCTGCACCGGGGGCTCGACCCCGACCGGGACCGTCGGGTCGGACTGCTGTCCCGCGAGGAGGTCGAGCGCCGCCGCGACACCTCCCCGCTGCGTGAGGTGCTGCACGTCCTGCGGGACGGACTGGTGTCGGTGGCGGAGGCGGCGCAGCACATCATGTTGGTCTCGGACTCCGACGGTCGACTGCTGTGGCGCGAGGGCAAGACATCCGTCCTGCGCAAGGGCGACGCCCACGGCTTCGTCCTCGGGGCGAACCTCGCCGAGGAGTACGTGGGCACCAACGGCGTGGGGACGGCCCTCGTGGTGGGCCGACCGGTCCAGGTGCACGCCGCCGAACACTTCGTCTCCGCGCACCACAGTTGGACCTGCACCGGTGCGCCGGTGACCGATCCGCGCGACGGCAGGTTGCTGGGCGTCATCAACGCCAGCGGACCGTTGTCCACCATGCATCCGGCGACGCTGCCGCTCGTGACCTCCATCGCCCGATTGGCGGAGGCCGAACTGCGGCAGCGGCACTCCACGGCACTCGACCGGCTGCGCAGCGTCGCGTCGCCGTTGCTGTGCCGGCTCACCGGCCGGGCGATGGCCGTGGACGCCGACGGCTGGCCCGCAGCGGTGACGGGCATGCACCTTCCGGGACGGCTTCGACTGCCCACGACGCCGACGGCCGGTCGGCTGTGGCTGCCGTCGCTGGGCCTGTGCATCCTGGAGCCGCTACCGGGGGGCTGGCTGGTGCGGGTGGTCGAGGAGCACTCCAGCGGTACGGCCCGGGTGGTGCTGGATCTCCGTCGACGGCACCGTGCCTCGGTCTCGGTCCACGGCGAGGCGGGCAGTTGGACCCAGGGGCTCAGCCCGCGCCATGCGGAGCTGCTGTATTCACTGGCGCGGAACCGTGGCGGGCTGAGCGCCGCGCAACTGGCACAGGACCTCTTCGGCGACGCCTCACGCACCGTGACCGTTCGGGCGGAGATGTCTCGCTTACGACGGCATCTGGCCCAGGTGCTGGCCAGCCGCCCGTACCGGTTCGCGGACTGTGTGGAGGTGGAGGTCCTGGAACTGGCCGCCCGCCCGCTCTCCGAGCCGGACACCCTGCGAAACAACAACAACAACCACAACCCCGACCACGGCCACGGCCACGACCCCGCGAACCAGCGCGCGGACGGGCCCGAGGAACAAGGGCGGGGTCAGGGGCAGAGTCAGGGCGTTCCGGTGGGTCCGGTGTAGCGGGTCGCCACCGCCCCCGCCGGCGTGATCGGTATCGCACCCGGCACGGCTTTGGCCTGGGGTGATCGGCATGATTCCCTGGCGTTCATGAGCATCACCATGACCACCTGGTCCCTGGAGCAGACGTCCCCGGCCGATCAGCGACCGTCGGCGACGGCCGGCAATGTGCGGATCGTCCGCGCCGAGGTGCCTTCGCCCGAGTTCAGCCGTTTCCTCTATACGGCGGTGGGCGGAGACATCCACTGGACGGATCGACTCCCCATGACCTATGCGGAGTGGGACGCGGCGCTCGCCCGACCCGGCACGGAGACGTGGGTCGCCTACGAAAGCGGCACCCCCGCCGGGTACGCGGAGATCGAGGCCCAGGAGGACGGTGCGGTGGAGATCGTCTACTTCGGACTCATCCCCGCGTTCCGGGGACGCCGCATCGGTGGCCACCTGTTGTCGTACGCGGTGGCCAGGGCCTGGGACCTGGCGGAGCGCTGGCCGGACCTGGAGCCGACCAAGCGGGTCTGGCTCCACACCTGCTCCAAGGACGGCCCGCACGCGATGGACAACTATCTGCGCCGCGGATTCACGGTGTTCGACACCAAGGTGACCGAAGAAGAGGAGACGGTGACGCCGGGCCCCTGGCCTGGAGCGCGCCCCTGACGCAGCTCCGCACACGAGGGCCGGCCGACGGACGCCGGCCGATGATGGGTGCGGCGGTCGTGGCGCCTGGGGCGCCGGCCCCGGACCGTCGCGCCGCGCGCCGCCGTCGATGCGCCACCCCGACGAGGCCCCGGCACCCACCCGCACGGACCGGACAGCGCCCCTGTCGCCCGCCCCCGTACCCCTCCGCACCCGCGAGCGGGCGGACCGGGCGGGACCCGCGAGGTCCGGAGTCGCTCCGATCCCGACGGACGCAGCACGTGGGGCTCCCCTACCCTCTATCCCTGCCGCCGCACCGAAGCGGGCCGGCCGGATGGGACCAGCGCCGAGGCAGCCGCGGAACGTCCATCACCGGCGTATCACCCCGCCGAACAAAAGATGACATTCAAGGCAGCGATTCCATGGGCGATGGCCTCCGACCCCATGCCACTCCTCGATCCGACCAGCCCTCGGGCCGAGCAATCGACGGCGAGCACCAACAGATGGAGTCTCGCGATGCGAGACATCATTGTCCGACATGTGGATGATGGTGGACTGCCATCGGACCGCCGTGCCACGCTTCCGTCATGTCTCGGACTGGAATTGCCTTGGTGAGTCGACGCCACGTCGACCTCGGCCGCATGTCCAGCGCCATCTGTCCCGCCTGCTGACAGCCCAGCACCGCCGAGCATTTCACCGTCTGAGCCCCACAGAGCACCGCCAGCCCCCGCTGAGTCACCGAGCCCGCAGCCGTAGCACTTAGCCCCTTGGGTTCACCTGCCCTGCGCACCGTCGCGCGCCCTCACGAGTGTGCAGCTCAGAGCCGCCCTCCTGTTGTCTCGAAGGACATATCGCCATGGCCGCCACCCCGGACAAGCCCGCCCCCGCCGTGTCCCGCCGTAGAACCGGACGTCACCGCGGCGAAGGCCAGTGGGCCGTTGGCCACATGACGCCCCTGAACGCCAACGAGCAGGCCAAAAGGGACGACGACGGTCTCAATGTGCGGACGCGCATTGAGACGATCTACGCCAAGCGCGGCTTCGACTCCATCGACGGTGCCGATCTCCGCGGCCGGATGCGCTGGTGGGGCCTCTACACCCAGCGCAAGCCCGGGATCGACGGCGGCAAGACCGCGATCCTGGAGCCGGAGGAGCTGGATGACGAGTACTTCATGCTCCGGGTGCGCATCGACGGCGGACGGCTGACGACGCACCAGCTCAGGGTCATCGGCGAGATCTCCCAGGAGTTCGCCCGCGGCACCGCCGACATCACCGACCGGCAGAACGTCCAGTACCACTGGATCCGCATCGAGGACATGCCCGAGATCTGGCGGCGGCTCGAAGCCGTCGGCCTCTCGACGACCGAGGCGTGCGGAGACACCCCCCGCGTCATCCTGGGCTCGCCCGTCGCGGGCATCGCCGAGGACGAGATCATCGACGGCACCCCGGCGATCGACGAGATCTACCGCCGGATCGTGGGCAACAAGGACTTCTCCAACCTGCCCCGCAAGTTCAAGTCGGCCATCTCCGGATCACCGCTGCTCGACGTGGCCCACGAGATCAACGACATAGCCTTCGTCGGCGTTCACCACCCCGAACTCGGCCCCGGCTTCGACGTCTGGGTGGGTGGCGGTCTCTCCACCAACCCGAAGATCGGTGTGCGCCTCGGCACCTGGGTCTCCCTGGACGAGGTGCCCGATGTGTACGAAGGCGTCATCTCGATCTTCCGGGACTTCGGCTACCGACGGCTGCGCACCCGTGCGCGGCTGAAGTTCCTGGTCGCCGACTGGGGCCCGGAGAAGTTCCGCCAGGTCCTCGAAGACGACTACCTCCAGCGGAAGTTGGCGGACGGACCCGCGCCCGAGCGTCCCGTACAGGAGTGGCGCGACCACGTGGGAGTCCACCGTCAGCGGGACGGCCGGTTCTACGTCGGGTTCGCACCGCGGGTGGGACGCGTGGACGGCACCACCCTGCTGAAGATCTCCGAGCTCGCCGCCGAGCACGGTTCCGACCGGCTGCGCACCACCGCCGAGCAGAAGATGATCGTGCTCGACGTGCCCGAGGACCGGGTCGACTCCCTGGTGGAGGGCCTGGAGGCACTCGATCTGCGGGTGACCCCCTCGCCGTTCCGGCGCGGCACGATGGCGTGCACCGGAATCGAGTTCTGCAAGCTCGCGATCGTGGAGACCAAGGCGCGCGCCGCCTCGCTCATCGACGAGTTGGAGCGCCGGCTGCCCGAGTTCGACCAGCCGATCACCATCAACGTCAACGGCTGCCCCAACGCCTGCGCCCGCATCCAGGTCGCCGACATCGGCCTCAAGGGCCAGTTGGTCCTGGACGACTCGGGCAACCAGGTGGAGGGCTTCCAGGTCCACCTCGGCGGTGCCCTCGGTCTCGACCCCGGTTTCGGCCGCAAGGTCCGCGGGCTCAAGGTCACCTCCGCCGAACTGCCCGACTACGTCGAGCGGGTGGTGCGTCGCTTCCAGGACGAGCGCGAGGAGGGCGAGCGCTTCGCCACCTGGGCGGCCCGCGCCTCCGAGGAGGCCCTGTCATGAGCGAGCGCGCCGCCCCCTTCTACTGCCCCTACTGCGGCGACGAGGATCTGCGTCCCAACGAGCAGGGCCACGGCGCATGGGAATGCGCCGCCTGCAACCGGGCCTTTCAGTTGAAGTACCTCGGGCTGCTCGCCCGTGGATTTCAACGCAAGGACACCGGAGGGGAAGAGATATGACGGTCACTCACCAGACCCATCTCCAAGAACTCGCCGAGCGTGCCGGTCGGGATCTCGAAGAGGCGTCCGCCCTGGAGATCCTGACCTGGGCCACCGAGACCTTCGGCCCCCGATTCTGTGTGACGTCCTCCATGGAGGACGCGGTCGTGGCGCATCTCGCCTCCCGGGCGCTGCCCGGGGTGGACGTGGTGTTCCTCGACACCGGATACCACTTCCCCGAGACCATCGGGACCCGTGACGCCGTCGCCGCCGTGATGGACGTCCGGTTGATCACCCTCACCCCGCGTCACACCGTGGCCGAACAGGACGCCGAGTACGGCCCCCGGCTGCACGACCGCGACCCCGATCTGTGCTGCAAGCTCCGCAAGGTCCAGCCGCTCGAAGAGGGGCTGACCGAGTACGACGCATGGGCGACCGGCCTGCGTCGCGACGAGTCACCGACCCGTGCGAACACCCCGGTCGTGGGATGGGACGCGCGTCGGCACAAGGTGAAGGTCTCCCCCATCGCCCGGTGGACCCAGGACGACGTCGACACCTACGTCGCCGAGTACGGGGTGCTCACCAATCCCCTGCTGATGGACGGCTACGCCTCCGTGGGTTGCGCCCCCTGCACCCGTCAGGTGCTGGAGGGCGAGGATGTGCGCGCCGGCCGCTGGGCCGGGCGGGGCAAGACGGAATGCGGACTGCACGGCTGATGACGACGCTGGGAGACGAAAACGTGACTGGGGCCACCATCTGGCTCACGGGCCTGCCGAGTGCCGGTAAGACCACCATCGCCCTGGCGTTGGCGGAACGCCTGGCCGCCGACGGACGGCGGGTCGAGGTGCTGGACGGCGACGAGATCCGTGAGTTCCTCTCGGCGGGTCTCGGCTTCAGCCGTGAGGACCGGCACACCAACGTCCAGCGGATCGGCTTCGTCGCCGAACTGCTCGCGTCCAACGGGGTGACCGTCCTCGTACCGGTGATCGCGCCCTACGCCGACAGCCGGGACGCGGTCCGCAAGCGCCATGGCGCAGAAGGCACGTCCTATGTGGAGGTGCACGTCGCCACTCCGTTGGACGTGTGCTCCGAGCGCGATGTGAAGGGGCTCTACGCCCGCCAGGCCGCGGGGCAGATCAGCGGTCTCACCGGGGTCGACGACCCCTACGAGGTGCCGCTCGCCCCCGATCTGCGCATCGAGTCGCAACACCAGACCGTGCAGGAGTCCGCGGCAGCGCTGCACGCGCTGCTCACCGAGAGGGGTCTCGCATGATGGCGCTCGCCGATGTCCAGGACACCGACAGTCCCTATGCGCTCAGCCACTTGGACGCCCTGGAGTCCGAGGCGGTCCACATCTTCCGCGAGGTGGCGGGGGAGTTCGAGCGACCGGTGATCCTGTTCTCCGGCGGCAAGGACTCCATCGTCATGCTGCACCTGGCGCTGAAGGCGTTCGCGCCGGCCGCGGTGCCGTTCACGCTGCTCCACGTCGACACCGGACACAACTTCCCGGAGGTCCTCGAATACCGGGACCGCACGGTGGCCCGGCACGGGCTGCGGCTGCACGTCGCCTCCGTGCAGGACTACATCGACGCCGGCAAGCTGCGCGAGCGGCCCGACGGCACCCGCAACCCGTTGCAGACCGTGCCGCTCACCGAGGCGATCCAGGAGCACCGCTTCGACGCGGTGTTCGGCGGCGGGCGCCGCGACGAGGAGAAGGCGCGCGCCAAGGAGCGGGTGTTCTCGCTGCGGGACGAGTTCTCCCAGTGGGACCCGCGCCGGCAGCGGCCCGAACTGTGGCAGCTCTACAACGGGCGCCACGCCCCGGGCGAGCACGTGCGGGTCTTCCCGCTGTCGAACTGGACCGAGCTGGACGTCTGGCAGTACATCGCACGGGAGAAGATCGAGCTGCCCGAGATCTACTTCGCCCATGAGCGCGAGGTGTTCCAGCGCTCGGGCATGTGGCTGACCGCGGGCGACTGGGGCGGGCCCAAGGGCGCCGAGCAGGTGGAGACCCGGCTGATCCGCTACCGCACCGTGGGGGACATGTCCTGCACCGGTGCGGTGGACTCCGACGCCACCACCCTCGACGCGGTGATCGCCGAGATCGCCGCTTCCCGGCTCACCGAGCGGGGCGCCACGCGCGCCGACGACAAGATGTCCGAAGCCGCCATGGAAGACCGCAAGCGCGAAGGGTACTTCTAAATGACCGCCATCACTTCGGCGGCCGAGCAGCTGTCGGCCACCACCCTGTTGCGCTTCGCCACCGCGGGCTCCGTCGACGACGGCAAGTCCACCCTCGTGGGGCGGCTGTTGCACGACTCCAAGTCGGTGCTGACCGATCAGCTGGAAGCGGTGACCACGGCTTCGCTCTCGCGCGGCCAGGACACCCCCGACCTGGCGCTGCTCACGGACGGTCTGCGGGCCGAGCGCGAGCAGGGCATCACCATCGACGTGGCGTACCGCTACTTCGCCACCGCGCGGCGGCGCTTCATCCTCGCCGACACCCCGGGGCACGTGCAGTACACCCGGAACATGGTGACCGGTGCGTCCACGGCCGAACTCGCGGTCGTGCTGGTGGACGCCCGCAACGGCGTGGTGGAGCAGACCCGTCGCCATGCCGCGGTGGCCGCCCTGCTGCGGGTGCCGCACGTGGTACTCGCCGTGAACAAGATGGACCTGGTCGACTACGCGGAGCACGTCTTCGCCGCCATCGCCGAGGAGTTCACCTCGTACGCCGCATCCCTGGGCGTGCCGGAGATCACCGCGATCCCCATCTCGGCGCTCGCCGGTGACAATGTGGTGGACCCGTCGGCGAACATGGACTGGTACGGCGGACCCACGGTGCTGGAGCACCTGGAGACCGTGCCCGTCTCGCACGATCTGGCGTCCTGCCACGCACGGCTCCCCGTGCAGTACGTGATCCGTCCGCAGACCGCCGACCACCCGGACTACCGGGGGTACGCGGGGCAGATCGCGGCCGGCACCTTCCGCCTCGGCGAAGAGGTCACCGTACTGCCGTCGGGACGCACCTCGCGGATCAAGGGAATCGACCTGTTGGGGCAGGCGGTGGACATCGCGTGGACCCCGCAGTCGATCACCCTGCTGCTGGAGGACGACATCGACATCTCGCGCGGCGACCTGATCGTGCCGAGCGGGGATGCGCCACCGACCACGCAGGACATCGAGGCCACCGTGTGCCACGTGGCCGACCAGCCGCTCACCGTGGGGCAGCGGGTGCTGCTCAAGCACACCACACGCACGGTGAAGGCCATCGTCAAGGCGATCCCGTCCCGGCTGACCCTCGACGACCTGTCCCAACACCCGGAGCCCGGACAACTCGTCGCCAACGACATCGGCCTGGTCACCGTGCGCACGGCCGAACCGCTGGCGCTCGACTCCTACGCCGACTCACGGCGCACCGGCTCCTTCCTCCTCATCGACCCGGCCGACGGCACCACGCTGGCAGCCGGGATGGCGGGCGACTCGTTCGCCACGACGGCCACGGCGGCCGTACAGACATCAGACAGCATCGAAGACTCGGGGTGGGATTTCTGATGACCGACGTATATGCGACCTTCGCGAAAGAAGGGGGCCGTGTGGGCAGCGGCACCCTCGGCGCAGGTTCCGGAGGTGTCGTGTGTTGTGCGCGATGAACCGTACGCACCACCGGATGACGCTTCACCGACGAAGACACCGTTCTGCCGACTTCCCGGCCACGACTTACGTTCGTGACCGCCGGGGCCTTCGAGAGGAAACCCTCCCGTGCCTGCCACCCGTACCACTGTGCGCCGCGGCCTTGCCGCAGCCGCCGCCGTCCCGCTGCTGATCGGCGCACTCGCCTCTTGCGGCTACGGTTCCGACGCCAAGAAGGACGATAAGACCACCCCGGCCGCGAAGGGCAAGAAGCTCTCGGCCGACACCGTGAAGTTGGGCTACTTCCCCAACCTCACCCATGCCACTGCGCTCGTCGGGGAGCAGCAGGGCATCCTCCAGAAGGAGCTGGGCGGCACCCAGATCAAGTCGACCACCTTCAATGCCGGCCCCTCCGAGATCGAAGCCCTGAACGCGGGCGCCATCGACATCGGGTTCATCGGCCCCTCCCCCGCGATCAACGGTTTCACCAAGTCCAAGGGCAAGAACCTGCGGATCGTCGCCGGCTCCGCATCCGGTGGTGTGAAGCTCGTGGTCAACCCCAAGAAGATCAAGACCCTGGACGACCTCAAGGGCAAGAAGATCGCCACGCCCCAGCTGGGCAACACCCAGGACGTCGCCTTCCTCAACTGGATAGCCGAAAAGGGCTGGAAGGCCGACGCGCAGAGCGGCAAGGGCGATGTGTCGGTGGTGCGCACCGACAACAAGATCACCCCGGATGCCTACAAGTCCGGTTCCATCGACGGCGCTTGGGTGCCGGAGCCCGTGGCCTCCAGACTCGTGGCGCAGGGCGCCAAGGTGCTGCTGGACGAGTCGACGCTCTGGCCGGACAACAAGTTCGTGATCACCCACATCATCGTCTCGCAGAAGTTCCTCAAGGACCACGCGGACGTGGTGCAGGCCGTGGTGCGCGGCTCGGTGAAGACCAATGCCTGGATCAACGCCAACCCGGACCTGGCGAAGGCGTCCGCCAACGCCAAGCTGAAGGCCCTCACCGGCAAGGAACTGCCCCCCGAGATCATCGACCCGGCGTGGAAGTCGATCCAGTTCACCGATGACCCGCTGGCGTCGACCCTCAAGACCCAGGCGGACTACGCGGTGAAGGCCGGCCTGTTGGAGAAGCCCGACCTGAACGGCATCTACGACCTCACGGAGCTGAACGAGGTCCTCAAGACCGAGGGCAAGCCCGCGGTCGCCGATGCCGGACTCGGCGTCAAGTAGACCGGCACAACCGAGTTCCCAGGAGGTGACGACCATGGCCAACACCCTCACCAAGGACCAGGCGACCGGCCGTACGACGACGGCCGGGCCCGCCGCCCGCATCGAACACGTATCGAAGTCCTTCTCGGGACCCGCGGGACGGCAACTCGTCCTGGACGACATCACCCTCGATGTCGCTCCGGGAGAGTTCGTCACCCTCCTGGGGGCCTCGGGGTGCGGGAAGTCCACCCTGCTCAATCTGGTGGCGGGGCTCGACAAGCCCAGTGCGGGGTCCATCGAGACCCCGGGCGGGCGACCCGCGCTGATGTTCCAGGAGCACGCGCTCTTCCCCTGGCTCACGGCGGGCAAGAACATCGAACTCGCGCTGCGGCTGCGCGGGGTCGCCAAGACCGAACGCCGTACGGAGGCGGAGCGACTGCTGGAGCTGGTGCGGCTCGGCGGTGCGTACCGCAAGCGGGTGCACGAACTCTCGGGCGGCATGCGCCAGCGGGTGGCGCTCGCCCGCGCCCTGGCGCAGGACAGCCAACTCCTGTTGATGGACGAGCCGTTCGCGGCCCTCGATGCCATTACCCGCGATGTGTTGCACGACGAGCTGACGCGGATCTGGCGCGAAACCCAACTGTCGGTGCTGTTCGTCACCCACAACGTCCGCGAGGCTGTGCGGCTCGCCGAACGGGTGGTGCTGCTCTCGTCCCGACCGGGCCGGATCGCCAGGGAGTGGACCGTCGGCATCGAACAGCCGCGTCGCATCGAGGACGCCGCCGTGGCGGAGTTGTCCATCGAGATCACTGAAGAACTGCGTGGGGAGATCCGCCGACATGGCCAGCACTGAGACCTCAACCGAGGCCAAGGCCAAGGCAAAGCCCGACGATCTCGCCGGTCTGGAAGCGGGACTCGACGCCCTGGATGCGGTGCAGTCGCACCGCACCCCGGTCAGCGAGGTCCTGCTGAAGAAGGTCCTGCCGCCGGTGGTGGCCGTCGTCCTGGTGGTTGCCGTGTGGCAGGCACTGGTGTGGGCGGAGGTCACCGACGAGGGCAGTCTGCCCGCACCCTCCGCGGTATGGGACAGCGTGTCCAAGCTGTGGCTGGCCGGCACCCTGCTGGAGGTCGTCTGGACGAGCGTGTCCCGCGGTCTGCTCGGCTTCCTGCTGGCGCTCGCGATCGGCACCCCGCTGGGGTTGCTGGTCGCCCGGGTGAAGTTCGTCCGGGCGGCCATCGGGCCGATCCTGTCCGGTCTCCAGTCGCTGCCGTCGGTGGCATGGGTGCCGCCCGCGGTGATCTGGCTCGGGCTGAACAACCAGATGATGTACGCGGTGATCCTGCTCGGCGCCGTCCCGTCCATCGCCAATGGGCTGGTCTCCGGTGTCGACCAGGTCCCGCCGTTGTTCCTGCGCGCGGGCCGCACCATGGGTGCGACCGGCCTCAAGGGGACCTGGCACATCGTGATGCCCGCGGCACTGCCCGGCTATGTGGCCGGGCTCAAGCAGGGCTGGGCGTTCTCCTGGCGCTCGCTGATGGCCGCGGAGATCATCGCCTCGTCGCCCGATCTGGGCCTGGGGCTCGGGCAGTTGTTGGAGAACGGCAGGAACAACTCCGACATGCCGGGGGTGTTCTTGGCGATCCTGCTGATCCTGTTGGTCGGCATCGCCATCGATCTGCTGATCTTCAGCCCGTTGGAGCGGGCGGTCCTGCGGGGCCGCGGGCTCCTCGTCAGGAACTGAGTGGTGTGATGCGTCCTCCTGTCCTTCTCGTCATCGCCCACGGCAGTCGCGATCCGCGCCATGCCTCGACCGTCGAGGCGCTCGTGCGTCGGGTGCGGTCGAACCGGCCGGAGCTGTCCGTGGAGATCGCCTACCTGGACTTCAACACCCCCGGTGTGCCGCGGGTGTTGGAACGGCTGGCGCTGAAGGGCGTCGAGGACGTCATCGCACTCCCCTTGTTGCTGACCCGCGCCTTCCATGCCAAGTCCGACATCCCGGCCGTACTGCGGGAGGCTTCGCCCCGGCTGCCGAGGCTGCGGATCCATCAGGCCGAGGTCCTCGGGCCGTCCCCGCTGCTGCTCGCCGCACTGGAGCGCAGACTGCGGGAGGCGGGACTGAGGGAGGCCGACAAGCGCTCGACGGGGCTGGTCCTGGCCTCGGCGGGTTCCACAGACCCGGAGGCGATCGCGGTGATCGCAAACATAGCGCGGGAGCTGCGGCGTACCGGTTGGTGCGCCGTGCGGCCCGCGTTCGCCTCCGCACTCCTTCCCCGTACCGACGAGGTCGTGCGCTCGTTGCGCTCTGACGGATTCGAACGGGTTGCGGTGGCGCCGTACGTCATCGCACCGGGCCGACTGCCCGACCGCATCGCCGAGGGCGCCCGCACCGCGGACGTACTGGCGGATGTGCTGGGTCCGGCACCGGAGCTGGCGCGGCTGCTGGTGGAGCGGTACGAACAGGCCCTGCCGGCGCTGGTGGGCGGCCGGATGGCCGCGTTCGTCTGAGTACTTTCCCGGACCGGGGGCGGGGAAGCCGAGGCCGGGGCCCACGGGCCCCGGCTTCTGTGTGCCCACTGCGACTGCGGTGCGGGCGGCGGGGCGGTGACCGTTTCGTGGCATCCCGGTGACGTTCGAAGGGCGTGCACCGTGCAGGATCGGGGGAAGGAGGCCGACATGTCGTTCCATTACCACAAGCGCATCACCTTGATCCCGAAGCTGCTCCACCTCACCATCGGCACCCATGGCTGGTCGCTGAGCCTGGGCGGGCGCCGGGCCCATCTCACCCGGGACAGCCACGGCAGGCGTGGTGCGGCGGTCCGGTTGCCGGGCGGCTTCACCTGGCGTCGCCACTCGCGCCGCCACCGTCACTGAGCGGTGAGTTCCACCAGTTTGCGGACGGTGTTCCAGTTGCGGGTGGTGGCGATGACCCCCGGCAGCAGACGGGGCTTGGCCAGGGTCTCGGCGAGCTTGGACCGGCCGAGCCCCTCCGGTAGGTACAGATAGAGCGCGCGGTCCCCGAGCCGGAAGTCCTCGGGGGCGAAGGCCGCCCGGTCGACAGCGGCGAGACGGTCGGCCGCGACCTGCTCGGAGTAGTAGGTGACGTGGAGTTGCTTGGACTCCAACTCATCGGCGGGGAAGGGACAGTCGTCCCGTACGGCCGTGAGGTACGCATGGTCGCGCACCAGACAGTCGACGTTGAACCCGAAGTGCTTCTCGATGGCGCGCTCCAGGGCCGCGGCGAGGGCCTGCTCATCGTCTCCCGATGAGCTGCTGAAGGCCGCGTTGCCGCTCTGGAGGTAGGTGGTCACGTCCGAGTGGCCCAGCTCGGCCAGGACCTCCCTGAGGGCGGCCATGGGGACCTTCCTGCTGCCACCGACGTTGATGCCGCGCAGCAGGAGTGCGTATCTGGTCGTCATGGCGCTCAGGGTAGGACGGTCGCCGCACCCCGTGGGGGAGGGTGCGGCGACCGTCGTCGGTGGAGCAGGGGCTCCGCTCGGTTACGGGACGATCTTGAGGAGCTTGTTGATCGTGCCGGGGCCGGCGTTGGAGATCCTGCCGGGGGTGGCGCCGTCGGTCAGGGCCTTGGCTATCTGCGCCGGGGTGGCGCCGGGGTGGTTGGCCAGGTAGATGGCTGCCGCGCCGACGACGTGCGGGGTGGCCATGGAGGTTCCGGAGATCGTCTTGGTGGCACTGTCGCTGGTGTGCCACGTCGAGGGGATGTCGGAACCGGGGGCGTAGAGATCGACGATCCCACCGAAGTTGGAGAAGCTGGACTGGGTGTCCGTACGGGTCGAGGACGCCACGGTGATGGCCTCCCGGACGCGTGCGGGGGACCCGACACTGGCGTTCTGCGACTCGTTGCCCGCCGCGACTCCGAAGGCGATCCCCGAGGCGATCGCCCTGCGGACGGCCGCATCGAGCGCCGGGTCGGCGCTGCCGCCGAGGCTCATGTTGGCGACCGAGGGCCCCTTGCGGTTCTTGGTGACCCAGTCGATTCCCGCGATGACCTGCTCGGTCGTGCCGGACCCGCGGTCGTCGAGCACCCGCACGGCGACGATCTTCGCCTGCTTGGCGACTCCGTACCGGGCGCCCGCGATGGTGCCCGCCACGTGCGTGCCGTGGCCGTTGCCGTCCGTGGCGATGTTGTCGTTGTCGATCGCGTCGAACCCGTGCACGGCTCTGCCGCCGAAGTCCCGGTGGCTGACCCGTACTCCGGTGTCGATGACGTACGCCGTCACACCCGTACCCGCGGTGTCGGGGTAGCTGTAGCGGCGGTCGCCCGCGGTCGTGGCCTGGTCGATCCGGTCCAGGCCCCAGGTCGGGTTGGTCTGCGTCGCGGAGATGCTGAACCGCTTGTTCTGGACCACCTTGGCGACGGCCGGGTGCAGGGCGAGGTTCCGCGCCTCGTCCTCGGTCATTCCGGTGGTGGAGAAGCCGTTGACGGCGGAGCTGTAGTCACGCTTCAGCTTGCCGCCGTACTCCTGGGCGAGGCTGCGCTTGTCCGCCTTCTCGTCCAGCAGCACGATATAACTTCCGGCCACCGCGCCCTCGGCGTTGATGCCGTGCACGACGCCCTCGGGCGCCGTGGAGGCGCCGGCGAACGCCGTTCCGAAGAACAGACCGCCGGACACGGCCGCGATGGCTGCCATGGCCGACGTTGACTTGATCCTGCTTTTCCGTCTGTGAGTTGCCATGGAGAGGATCTCCTCGTCAGCAGGTGTGGGGGGCCATTTCCCGGTCGCGAGATCCTCCGGGAGATGGCTCGAAACCTTGGCCGATTGACGCGCCCAGTTCAAGCGGTTCCACCATCTGTGACTTTGGCAACAAGAATTCACAACTACAACAGGCCAACTCCCGCAAGTCGGTTGCGGAGTTGCTCGGGAGGGGTCCCACTTCTGACCGAAAATAGATGTAAGGGGCTCGGACCGTTCTTGTCGGGGATGCCCCCCGTCCCAGAGGAGTAGAGCGCTCCTCCAGGTTCGTCGGACAGTACGACGAGGTGGAAGCGGGTGCGGCCGTAACGTCGTGGAGCGAGACAACGGGACTGCACCCACTGGGGGATTGAGGCTGTTATGGAGAACGCGCAGCACGCGGAGAAACCGGAGACCCCGAGAACACGACCACGTGGCTTTGCCGCGCGGGCCGGGGGGTGGAGCGCACAGCACCGCTGGGCGGCCGTCGGCATCTGGGTGCTGTTCGTCCTGGTCTCCATGGTGGCCGGCTCGGCCGTGGGCCGGCAGGACATCGACGGCAGTCAGCAGCTCAAGGGCGAGACGACGCAGGCCGCCCGGATAGCCGAGCGGGCCGGTATCGAGGAGCCGGTCAGCGAGTCCGTGCTGGTGCAGGCCAGGGACGGTGCCCTGAAGACGTCCGCACCCGAGTTCCGGGCGGCCGTGGACGCGGTGATCAAGGCGGTGGAGGCCACCGGCGAGGTGACCGCGGTGACCTCCCCGTACACGAGCCGGAGCATCTCCAAGGACGGTCGCAGTGCGCTCGTCCAGTTCGACATGCGGGGTGACCCCGATACCTCGGCGGAGCGGATCGACCCGGTCCTGAAGGCCGTGAAGGGGGTGCAGGGCGACCATTCCGGGCTGCGGATCGAGCAGATCGGGGGCGCCAGCATGACCAAGACCTTCGACGACGCCTTCGGGGACGACTTCCGGCAGGCGGAGTTGTCGGCCGTGCCGGTCGCGCTGGGGATCTTGCTGATCGCGTTCGGAGCGCTGGTCGCAGCGCTGCTGCCCGTTGCACTCGCCATCTCCGCGATCATGGCGACGATGGGTCTGGTGGCGGTCGTCAGCCACATCATGCCGATGAGCGAGACGGCCAACTCGGTCATGCTGCTCGTCGGACTGGCGGTGGGGGTCGACTACTGCCTGTTCTATCTGCGGCGCGAACGGGAGGAGCGGGCCGCCGGGCGGGACGCCCGAACGGCCATGCAGATCGCTGCTGCTACCAGCGGTCGGGCCATCGTGGTCTCGGGTGTGACGGTTTGTGTTGCCATGGCGGGAATGCTCTTCACCGGAATTGGCGAGTTCGAGTCCATGGGCCTGGCGTCGCTGATGGTCGTCGCCGTGGCCATGGTGGGCTCGGTGACGGTCCTCCCCGCGCTCCTGTCCTTGCTCGGCGACCGGGTGGAGAAGGGCCGGGTGCCGTTCATCGGAAAGCTGAAGGGCGGCGCGAACGGCGAGAGCCGCTTCTGGAGCGCGGTGCTCAGCCGGGTGCTCAAGCGCCCGGTGATCTCCCTACTGGTGGCGACGGGCGCTCTGGTCGCGGTGGCCCTGCCCGCACTCGGGATGAAGACCCAGGAACTCAAGCTGAACCAGGAGTTCGGCGACTCGCTGCCGATCGTGGCGACGTACGAGCGCATCAACGAGGCGTTCCCTGGCGGGGCGGAGCCCGCCGAGGTCGTGGTGAAGGCGGACGACATCAATGCGGCGCCGGTGAAGCGTGCGATCGCCGAGTTCCGTGAGCGGGCGGTGTCATCAGGCGCTTCGGGCGGTCCGGTCGAGGTGGTGACGCACGATGCCGAGAACCTGGCCTTCGTGTACGTACCGCTGACCGGTGGCGCCGACCAGGACGAGGCGGCCAAGAGTCTGGACCTCCTGCGCGACGAGGTCAGGCCCGCCACCCTCGGCCAGGTCGACGGGGTCGAGGCGCCCATCACCGGGCAGGTCGCTGGTTCGAAGGACTTCAACGACCAGATCACCGGAGCGGTCACCCCGGTCTTCGTCTTCGTGGTGGTCTTCGCCTTCGTCCTGATGCTGCTGTCGTTCCGCTCGCTGACGATCGCCGTGACGTCGATCGTGTTGAACCTGCTCTCGGTCGGGGCCGCCTACGGCATCCTGACCGCGGTCTTCCAGCACGGTTGGGGTGCTTCCCTGGTCGGCGCGGAGGGCGTGGGAGCGATCGTCGCCTGGTTGCCGCTGTTCCTCTTCGTCATCCTGTTCGGGCTGTCGATGGACTACCACGTCTTCGTGGTGTCACGCATTCGCGAGGCCCGGATGCAAGGACGGACGACTCGGGACGCGATCACCCACGGGGTGGTGACCACGGCGGGCGTGGTCACCAGCGCTGCGGTGATCATGGTGGCCGTGTTCGCGATCTTCGGAACGCTGTCGATGCAGTCGATGAAGCAGATGGGCGTGGGTCTGGCGGCGGCGGTGCTGATCGATGCGACCGTGATCCGGGGCGTGCTGCTGCCCGCCGCGATGGCGCTGCTCGGGGAGCGCAACTGGTACTTCCCGAAGTGGCTGGAGTGGCTGCCCGACATGACGCACGACGAGAGCGGACCGCAGACCCCTGCCGCGGTGGTGGGTCACGACGACGAGAGTCGCACGCCCGTGGCGGTCTGAAGCCCCGCGGGGCGGCAGGTCGAGGGGAGCCCTGCCGGGGGCAGGTCGAGGGGCGGGGTCCTTGGAGGGACTCCGCCCCTCGGTGTCCGCGGACCGCACCGCAGACGGTTCGGCCTGGTCAATCGGCGCGATGGAGCTCCGATTCGATCAGGGCGACCGCCTGGCGGGTTCCGCCCTCCTGGGCCATGCCGGCTCGGATCTCCGCGAGGCGGCGGGCGACGTCCGGATCGCCCACGAGGTCGAGCACGGCCTCTCGCAACTGCTCGGCCGTGGCCGTGGCGGAGTCGAGTCGGCGGGCCACCTGGAGACCCACCAGCATGTCCGCGTTGCCGAACTGGTCCACCGCCTGTGGGACGGCCACCATCGGGGTCGCGGTGGCCAGACCCTCCTGGCTGCCGCCGGCCCCTGCATGGGTGATGAAGGCGTCGGCCTGCCGTAGCACGGCGAGTTGTGGCACCCACGCATGCACCTCGACGCTTGCCGGGATCTCCCCCAACTCGTCCCGGCCGACATGGCGGCCGATCTGGAGGACGGTGTGCCAGCCGGGCAGTTCGCCGAAGGCCCGCACGCACTCCCGGTAGAACGCGGGGTGCTTGGTGTAGGAGGAGCCGAGGGAGACCAGGAGCACGCGCTCCGCGTCCTCGGGGCGGTGCCACTCCCCCTGGTCGCCGCGCTCCCCCTGACAGGCGCCGACGAAGGTGAACACGGCCGGGTCCACCCGGTCCGCGTGCGGCTGGAGGGCTGCGGGGATGAGGACGATGCCCCGGCGGGGCCGGCCCACCAGGTGGTCGGGGTCCGTGTCGTGCAGTCCGTGCTCGTCGAGCCAGGCCCGGAAACGCGCGTAGTACGCGCGTCCGCGCTCCGACGCCATCAGCCCTTCGACCAGCGGCGCGGAGACCTCCTCGTGGTACCCCTCCCAGGGCACGAGGTTGGGCCAGAGGGCGACGGCGGGCACGTTCCATCGGCGGGCGAGCACGGGGGCCGGGTAGGCGGTGATGTCATGGAGGACGAGATCCGGTTCGTCGCCTTCGAACGCCTTCGCCAGTTGGGGCAGCGCCTGGATCGCGTCGGCCAGGAACGGCTCGATGTTGTCGATCAGTTCGGTCCCCCACGCCTCGGGATCGTCCTCGGTCGGCAGGATGGAGTCGTAGACCACGGGCGTGGCACCCGTCTCGGCCACGCGATCCGCGAACGAGGCCGGGATCGCGTAGCTGACCCGGTGTCCGCGTGCCACCAGCTCTCGGATGACCTCGATGCTGGGGTGCACATGGCCCGGTGCGGCGATGGAGAACATGGCGATGTGGGCAGGTCGCGGCGCGTTCATGGCTCCAGACTAAGCGAGACGATACGTTTCGTGCAAACGCTGGAATCCGCCGCTCAGCGCTGATACCGGGCCAGCACCAGATTTCCGTCCTCGACCAGTCGTTCCCGCAGTTCGTCCAGGTCGATCGCGCCGCTGTAGTACTCCTGGTACGCAGGGGTCGCCACCTTGTCCTTCCACTCCGGATAGCCGCGCACCGACTGGGCGGGGGCGGATCGCAGCCCGCGCGCCAGTTCCGCTCCCACGGCCCAGCCGTACCGCCGCACCCGCAGCGAAGGGTCGGCCAGCGCGGACAGTCCGGTCGGCAGCATCCAGTCCCCCCGGGCGAGGCGGACCATGTTGGCCGGCTGGAGCAGATGATCGATGAACCGCATCGCCTCCCGCTTGTGCGGACTGTCCTGCGCGATGGACAGGGTCTGCGGGCTGACCCCCTGCACCGCACCCGCCGTACCGACCGGCATCGGCAGTACCGTCCAGGAGAATCCTGGAGGCGCCTGCTGGACGATCTGCTGCCGGTAGGAGAAGCCGAGCGGCACCATGGCGTACTTGCCGCCGAAGAATCCCGGGAGCGCGTCCGAACCTCCCATGCCCAAGGCGGTACGGGAAGCCGTCCGGTCCTCGTTCACCTGGTCGTGGATCGTCCTGGGCACCACACCGTCCGCCGCCGTGAAGTCGACCTCCACCTTGCTGGAGTCCTCGCCCGTTCGGTGGAACAGCCGGCCGCCCGCGGAGAGCCCCAGATTGAGGGTGACGGACACGGGTTCCTTCAGCGGCCAGGCCACCGCGTACTTTCCCCTGCCCATCGAAGCGGTGATCTGCTTGCTCACCTGGCGGAACTCGGCCCAACTCCAGGGGCGTTCCACCGTCGGCATGCGGACGCCCGCAGCGTTCAGAATGTCCTGATGGGCGATCAGTACCCGGGGCTCCTGGAGGAAGGGAACGCCGTACACACCCCGTCCGAAGGTCACCGTCTCCCAACTCCGCTCCGGAATGTCCGACCGCAACCGCTGCGGCAGCAACTCTCGGAGATCGGCGAGATAGCCGCCGTAGGCGAAGTCCGCGAGATCGTCGGACGCGTCATGGATGATGTCGGGCGCTTCGCCCCCTTCGAAGGAGGTCAACAACTGGTCGTGGACGCTGTCCCAACTGCCCTGGACGTAGTCGACCTGGATGTCGGGGTGACGCGCATTCCACTCCTGCACCAGTTGTTCGTTGGCATCGACCGACTCCTTCTGCCAGGCGAGCGACTGGAAGCGCAGTCGAATCTGTCCTGGTGTCCGCTCCTGGCCCGCGGCGCAGCCGGTGAGCAGAAGTGCGCAGATGGCGATGAGTGCCACCGGACGAAGGCCCATCACCACCGGGCGGGTCCGCATCAGGACTTCACCGCCCCCGCCAGCATGCCCCCGGTGATGCGTCGCTGGATCAGCGCGAAGATCACCAGTGAGGGAAGGGTCGCCAGGAAGGCAGCGGCGGCGAGGGGACCCAGATCGGCGACTCCCTCGGCCCCCAGGAAATGCGTCAGCACGACCGGCAAGGTCTGTTTCTCCGGTGTCTTCAGCAGGACGAGCGCGAAGAAGAACTCATTCCACGCGGTGATGAAGGCGAAGAGCGCCGTCGCGGCGATGCCGGGTGCCAGCAGGGGCCCCGTGACCGAGACGAGCGTACGGAGTCGACCCGCGCCGTCGACGGCCGCGGCCTCCTCCAGTTCGATCGGAACCGCGCGGACGTATCCCGCGAGCATCCAGAGCGCGAACGGCAGCGACCAGACGACGTACACCAGCACCAGTCCGGACAGGGTGTTGATCAACCGAAGGTTCTTCAGGACGAGGAAGAGCGGGATGATCACCAGGACGAAGGGAAAGGCTTGGCTGATCACCACCCATCCGGTGGCAGCCGTGGAGAGCCTGCTGCGGTGGCGCGCCATCACATAGGCCATCGGGGTGGCGATGGAGACGGAGATCACCGCCGCGCAACAGGCGGCGATCAGACTGTTCGCCGCCGCCTGGAGCAGTGGCTGTTCGTCGAATGCCTGACGGAAGTTGTCCAGGGTGGGGTTCTGGGGGATCCAGGTGGGGTGGAGCGAGCCCAGTTCACGTGCCGGCTTGAAAGCGGTGGAGATCAGCCAGAGGAAGGGGAACACCAGGAAGACGAGATAGCCCAGCAGGGCGAGGTACTGACCCGCCCTCATCAGGGAACTGGTCCGGTTCATCGGGCTTCCCCTCCCCTGATCCGGTTCACCAGATAGACGGCGAGCAGTACCGAGATCACCGCGACCATCACGCATCCCATGGCGGCGGCATAACCAAACTGTCCATAGCGGAATGCCTCTTCATAGGCGAAGAGCATCGGTAGGCGGGTGCGCCCACCGGGGCCGCCGTTGGTGAGCACGTAGACCAGCGCGAACGCATTGAAGTTCCAGATGAAGTTGAGTGCGCTGATGGCCAGGGCGATGGGTTTGACCGCGGGCCAGGTGACGGTCCAGAACCGCCGCCAGGCTCCGGCGCCGTCCAGGGCCGCTGCCTCGTGGAGTTCATGGGGGGTGTTCTGGAGACCCGCCAGGAGGGTGACCGTGGTCTGCGGCATTCCGGCCCAGATACCGACGATGATCACCGCGGGGAGCGCGGTGCCCAATCCGGTCAGCCAGTCACGGCCGTCACCGAGTCCGAGGTCGCGGATCGTCTCGTTCAGGATTCCCGCATCCGGGTTGTAGACGAGTCGCCACATGATGCCGACGACCACCTCGGGCATCGCCCACGGCACGATGGCCAGGGCCCGGGCCAGCCAACGCAGTCGCAGCTTCTCGTTGAGCAGCAGGGCGAGACCGAGACCGAGCAGGAACTGGGGGACGGTCACCCCGACGGCCCAGAGGAGCCCGATGCCGAAGGAGTCCCAGAAGAGGGTGTCCTTGAGGAGGTCGCGGAAGTTGAGGGTGCCGATCCACTGGGTCGGGGCGGTGCGGCCGGCCTGTGAGTCGGTGAAGGCGAGCGCGATTCCGTAGAGCAGCGGTCCCACGCTGAGCACGAGGATCGGAATCAGTGCGGGGAGAACCAGAAACCAGGCCCCTCGGTCCGTTCGCTTCCCGGACCGCGGTTCCGCGGTCGCCGATGTCACAGATTCAACTCCTTAGGCTCTTTTGACCTTCTTTAGGGAGATTGATCCTGCTCTATGGTCGAACGACGGCTTACGTCATCGTGCTGACGGGCCCGGGCTTCGTCAAGGAGGTCGGGCGGTGGATGCGAGACTTTGGCGGGTTAGAACCGGTGTGGCCCGTGGGACCAGTGGTCAGCAACAAGCAAGCGGAAGAGGCACGGCGATGGATGAGGCACGAGCACGGGAGGTGCTGGCCGCGGCGGGTGTGGCCGCAGACGCAACCCTGCTGGCACTGGGTGAGAATGCGGTCTTCGCCTCGGGTGACGTGGTCATCAAGGTCGGCCGGTCGGACGAACTGCTCGGGCGGGCCGAACGTGAGGCTGCCGTCGGCGCGTGGCTCGCCGAGGCCAGGGTGCCCGCCGTACGTCCGGCATGGCCCGGGGCACGGCTGATCGACGGTCACCCGGTGACCATGTGGCACCGGCTCCCGGAGGCGGTGCGGCCGGCCGAACCCGCGGATCTGGCACTGTTGCTGCGCCGGGTGCACGCCTCGCCCGCACCGGGGTTCGCGCTACCACCACGGGAACTGCTCGGCGGAGTGGAGCGTTGGCTGCGACTGGCCGGAGATGCGATCGATCCCGAGGACGCGGCGTTCCTGCGGGAGCGCAGGGACGGCTTCGCCGACGCTTCGGCGAAGCTCACGCCCCATCTGCCCCGTGGCCCCATCCACGGGGACGCGCTACCGCGGAATGTGCACGTGGGCCCCACCGGGCCGGTGCTGATGGACCTGGAGACGTTCTCGTCGGATCTGCGCGAGCACGATCTGGTGGTGATGGCGCTGTCCAAGGACCGCTACGGCCTGCCGGCCCGCTCGTACGAGTCGTTCGTCGAGGCGTACGGATGGGACGTGCGGGAGTGGTCCGGATGCGCGGTGCTCCGCGGCGCACGCGAGACGGCGAGCTGTGCCTGGGTGGCTCAGCACGCCCCGACCAACCCCAAGGCGCTGGAGGAGTTCCGACGGAGGGTTCGCTCGCTGCGCGAGGACGAGCCGGAGGTCCGCTGGTACCCGTTCTGATGAGAGCGGGGGCGGGCGCCGGTGGGGCGTGGTGGGATCAGTCGCCCTGGACCGCGCCGAGGTCGAAGTAGTCCCGCCATGCGGTGATCTCACCGCCGTGCATTTCGAAGACCCCCACCACGGGGATGTCGACGGACCTTCCCGTACGCAGCCGGACCGAGTCGACGCGCTCGTTGAACACGAGCTCCCCCGACGGTCCGGCGACCTGACGGTGCACGGTGACGCCCAGCGAGCTGAAGCGTCCCAGGAACGCGGCGAAGTGGTCGCGGATCGCCTCCCGCCCGACGACCGGTTCCAACGGGATGCTGTGGTACACGCCGTCCTCTGCGAAGCATCCCGCGAGCTCATCCGCATCCATGCGGGTCAGGGCCGCGAAGAACGCCTCGACCACCTGTTCTCCACTGCTCATGGCCACCCTCTCGATGCAACTGGGCTCACCACGCTACTCGCGGGTGGCACCGACCCGGCCGCGGCGATGGGACACCACCCGCCCCACCAGCGGGGCGAGGACGGGACGAACACCTCAACTCCGCCCTGCGCAGGGATTCCCCGGTGACTCGGCAGCGGGTGACCCCCACCCGGGCCAGGGCGGTACGAGGTCGCTCAACGAGCCGTCAGGTGATCGCCGGCGTAAGGTCCCGCAACGGCCATGCCCCGTCGACGGAGGCATCAGCCGTGCCCTTGCCGCGCAAGAACGCCTCGAAGTCCTGTGCCCACTGCGCGTACCAACCGATCTGACGCTGATGGAGCTCCGCAGGATCGAGCGCCGCCACCTGGGCGTGGCGCTTCGCCAGCGCCCTGGCCACCCGCACGGCGGCGACGGCGTCCGATATCGCGTCGTGGGCGTCGTCCAGCGGTGTGCCGTACTCGGCGGAGACGGCCGCAAGGGTCCGCTTGCCCTTGCGGTAGCGGTCCACGGCACGATCGATCGTGTACGGGTCTATCACCGGGCCGATGGACCGACCCTGAAGACGCTCGCTCAGGGAGGGCAGTGCGTGCCGCTGCAACTCGGCCGAGAGCAGGGTGAGATCGAAGGCGGCGTTGTAGGCGACGACGGGGACATCGCGCTCCCAGTGCGCGCACAGCGCGCTCGCTATCTCGTCCGCGACTTCGCGCGCAGGACGGCCTTCCGCCGCTGCCCGCTCGCTGCTGATCCCATGGATCGCCGACGCCTGCTCGGGGATGCGGACCCCGGGGTCCGCAAGCCAGAAGCGCAGCTCCAGCGGATCGCGCTCTCCCACCTGGACGACGGCCGCGGTCACGATCCTCGCTTGCAGCGGATCGGTCCCCGTCGTCTCCAGGTCGAAGCCGACCAGCGGTTTTGCATGCCAAGCCATCGTGGCCCCCTCCTGTGTGCTGTGGTGCTCTCCCCCACTGGGTTCCCACCTTCGCACGGGCCACTGACAACGGCTCCGAGTTCCGGGCCGAAGGCACGAGGTGGGGCGTCGAAGGGTGGGCGCCGGTGGGAACGGGCCCGCGAGGGGCGCTGCCGCTCCCGGGCGGTGGCGTGAGGCATGGGGCCTCGGACGCCTCCCGAGGGTGCGTACGGTCCGGGCATTTGTCCGACCCGTCGCCCAGGCGTTCTGCCCGGGCGTTCGTCCCGGCGTGTCCGGGCGTTCGTCGCGGCGGTTGTGCGGGCGCTCGTCGCGGCGGTTGTTGTCCGGGCGTTTCAGGAGACCGGCCGCGAGTCGGCCCAGATGGACTCGAACTCCTCGCGGTAGGTCTGGAACAACCCGTGCTCTCCCTCGGCCCCCGGTCGCACCACACTGCGGGCCCCACCGCGCAGCACCAGGACGGGAGCCTCCATGCCCCGCGCCTTGCGCAGGTACGTCTGCACCACGGCCACTCCGTCGGGACCGTCCCCGTCCACCAGATAGGCGGTGAAGCGGGGGGTCTCGTCGAAGACCTGGATCTCGAACGCACCGGGGTCGCGCAGTCGGGAGCGCACCCGCCGCATATGGAGGATGTTCATCTCCACCGTGCGGCTCAGCTCGCCCTTCCTGATGCCCAGCTCTCGTTCGCGCCGCTTGACCGCACTGCTGGCCGGGTTGAGGAAGAGCAGTCGCACCCGGCAGCCCGACTCGGCGAGCCGGACCAGTCGGCGGCCGGAGAAGTTCTGCACGAGGAGGTTGAGGCCGATCCCGACGGCGTCCACCCGCCGTGCGCCTCCGAACAGGTCCTCGGCCGGCAGTTGCCGCTGGAGCCGCACCCGGTCGGGGTGCACCGAGACCACATCGGCGTAACGGTCGCCGACCAGGTCCTCGACCGCGTCCACGGGCAGCCGGTCCGACGAGCGGGTGCCGATCCCGCTCCCGAGCATGTCCAGCAGCCGGGCGGACGCCCGTTCGGCCTGGGCCAGGACGGCTTCGTTGAGGGCACGGTTGCGGGACACGACGTTGCGCGTGACTTCCAGCTCGTCCAGCGCCAGTTCCACATCGCGCCGCTCGTCGAAGTACGGCTCGAAGCACGGCCAGTGCTGGAGCATCAGTTCCCGCAGCTGGGGCAGGGTCAGAAAGGAGAGGACGTTGTCGTCGGCGGGGTCGAGCAGATAGCCCTTGCGGCGGGAGACCTCGCGCACCGCGACGGCCCGCTGCACCCATTCCTGTCCGGCCGGGCCCGCGGCGGCCACCACCCAGTCCTCGCTGCCGTGGACCGGCTCGTAGATGGGGCGCAGCACGCCGGCCACGACGGCACGCAGCCGCTGTTCCACCAGATTCAGCCAGATGTAGGCCCGCCCCGCCCGCTGGGCGCGGGTCCGCACTTCGCTCCAGGCTTCGGCGTCCCACTCCAGCTCGGCCCCGATCTCCAGGGGCCGGGCGAGCGAGACCGCACCGGGCGGGATCTCGGGGGCGCCCCCCTCGTGACCCGTGTCACCGGGGGGTAGCTCCAGCCCTCCAGAGCTCACCCGCGCACCGCCTTCCGTCCCCCACCCAACGATCAAGGAAGACTACTCGCCCGAGGGGACGGGGTGCAGCCCGATCGGCGCGCTCATTTCCCAACTCCCTTCTGTCTCAGGTGCGTTCTTGCTGGCGAGATCGACCGTAGTGAGGTGATTCATAGGGGTACGACCCCGCTCCTCCTCCGGGGGACGTCCACCTTCGCCAGGTTGACGGCGGACGCAACCGCGTCGCCCACCGCTCCTACGAGGGGATACAGCGATACTTTCTAGGAGAATTCGGACCAAGCGCCTCTTGGCGTGCCCGGTCTGAATCGACGATCGCCGGAATTGACGCGGAAGGGCCCTACGCATGCAAATCTGGCCAGGACAGGCGTACCCCCTCGGCGCCACCCACGACGGCGCGGGCACCAACTTCGCGGTGTACTCGGAGGTCGCGAGGCGCATCGAGCTCTGCCTGCTGGACGACGACGGTGCGGAGACGAGGGTGGAGCTGCGCGAGGCCGACGCCTTCGTGCGACATGCCTATCTACCGGGGGTGATGCCGGGGCAGCGGTACGGCTTCCGGGTGCACGGTCCGTATGCGCCGGATCGGGGGCATCGATGCAACTCGGCCAAGTTGTTGCTGGACCCGTACGCCCGTGCCATGAGCGGAAGCATCGACTGGGGCGAGTCGGTGTACGGCTATCGCTTCGATCGACCGGACTCCGCCAACGAGCTGGACTCCGCGCCGCACACGATGGCCTCCGTCGTGGTCGACCCCTCCTTCGACTGGGGGGACGACCGGCCCCCGCGCATCGACTACCACCGCACCGTGATGTACGAGGCGCACGTCAAGGGCCTGACCATGCTGCACCCGGAGCTGCCGCCAGAGGTACGCGGCACCTACGCGGGACTGGCCCACCCCGCGGTGATCTCGCATCTGACGGAACTGGGCGTGACGACGCTCGAACTGATGCCGGTGCACCAGTTCATCCACGACCATCGGCTCGTCGACGCGGGTCTGAACAACTACTGGGGCTACAACACGATCGGGTTCTTCGCCCCGCACAATGCGTATGCCTCCCGTGGTGACCGGGGCGAACAGGTCACCGAGTTCAAGGAAGCGGTACGGGCACTGCACCGGGCGGGCATCGAAGTCATCCTCGACGTGGTCTACAACCACACCGCGGAGGGCAATGAGCTCGGCCCGACCCTCTCCTTCCGCGGTCTGGACAACGCCTCCTACTACCGTCTCGCCGAGGAGGACCGCCGGCTGTACACCGATACGACCGGCACCGGGAACTCGCTGCTGATGCGCAGCCCCCATGTACTCCAGCTGATCATGGACTCGCTTCGGTACTGGGTGACCGAGATGCACGTGGACGGTTTCCGTTTCGATCTGGCCGCCACCTTGGCGCGGCAGTTCCACGAGGTGGACCGGCTCTCGTCGTTCTTCGACCTCGTCCAGCAGGACCCCGTCGTCAGCCAGGTGAAGTTGATCGCCGAGCCGTGGGACCTGGGCGAGGGCGGCTATCAGGTCGGAAACTTCCCCCCGCTGTGGACCGAGTGGAACGGCAAGTACCGCGACTGTGTGCGCGACCTGTGGCGTGGGGAACCGCGCACGCTCGCGGAGTTCGCCTCCCGGCTGACCGGATCGTCAGACCTCTACCAGAACGACGGTCGACGCCCGCTCGCCTCCGTCAACTTCGCCACCTGCCATGACGGCTTCACCCTGCGCGACCTGGTCTCGTACGACGAGAAGCACAACGAGTCGAACGGCGAGTCGAACCGGGACGGCGAGAGCCACAACCGCTCCTGGAACTGCGGTGTCGAGGGGGAGACCGACGATCCTCGGGTGCGGGAGCTGCGGATGCGTCAGATGCGCAACTTCATCGCCACGCTGATGCTCTCGCAGGGGGTGCCCATGCTCAGCCACGGCGATGAGTTCGGCCGCACCCAGGGCGGTAACAACAATGCGTACTGCCAGGACAACGAGGTCTCATGGGTGCGCTGGCCCGCGCAGGGGGAGATGGAGGGGGACGACGACGGGGAGTCCCTGCTCGCGTTCACCCGGGCGATGGTGTGGCTACGGCGCGAACATCCCGTCTTCCGGCGCAGACGGTTCTTCCGCGGTGGTCCGGTCGACGACAGTCAGGACGAGCTCACCGACATCGCCTGGTTCAATCCGGCAGGAGAGCAGATGACCCAGCGGGACTGGCAGTCCCGGCACACCCGGGCCCTGTCGGTGTTCCTGAACGGGAACTCCGTCTCCGAACCCGGTCCCCGGGGGGAGCGCATCCGTGATGACTCCTTCCTGTTGATGTTCAACGCCGGCCCCGGGGAGGTGGACTTCGGGGTGCCGGTCAGTCATGGCCCGCTCTGGCGGATCGTCGTGGACACTGCCCGCCCCCGGGCTGTATCGCTGGATGAACTGGATGAACTAGAGGGACTGGATGCACTGGATGGACTGGAGGAAGGCGAGAAGGTGGCGGCAGGCGAGCAGGTGACACTGGCGGGGCACAGTCTGGTGGTGCTGCGTCGGCCCGCGTAGGGGTCGTTCCATCGCCGTAGGGGCCCCGGCGCGCCGGGGCGCCGCCGCTGGCCCGTCCGTCCGCCGACCACGGAACCCCCCGCCCGTCCACCGGCCTGGAGCCGTTCCACCACCCGTCCGCCGCTGTCTGTCGTGACAGAGAACCCGCGCGGGCGGGTACGTACGCCACCATGACGCCCCATGCCACCTACCGCCTCCAGCTCCAGCCCGCCTTTCCGTTCGCGTCCGCCGCGGCGGCCGTGCCCTACCTCGCCTCCCTCGGCATCTCCCATCTGCATCTGTCACCGGTGTGGGAGGCGGTGCCGGGGTCGACACACGGGTACGACGTCACCGATCCGACCCGGGTGCGGGCGGAGCTGGGTGGTGAGGAGGGTCTGCGGGCACTCGCGGCCACGGCGCGCGAGCACGGCCTCGGGCTCGTGCTCGACCTGGTGCCGAACCACATGGCCGCGGTGCCGCGGTACAACCCCGCACTGTGGGAGGTCCTGCGTGAGGGGCCATCGTCGCCGTACGCGCGCTGGTTCGACATCGACTGGGCCGCGGGGGGCGACCGGGTGCTGTTGCCGGTGCTCGGTGGGCCGATCGGGGACGAACTCGGGGCGCTGAGCGTCGACGGCGGCGAGCTGCACTACGGCGACCACCGGTTCCCGCTGCGGGCCGGCACCGAAGGACTGCCGCTGCCCGCGCTGCTGGACGCCCAGTTCTACCGGCTCGGCTGGTGGCGCCTGGCCCGCACGGAACTGACGTACCGAAGGTTCTTCACCGTCTCCGAGCTGATCGGGGTGCGGGTGGAGGACCCGGAGGTGTTCGACGCCACCCATGCGAAGGTCGTCGAACTGGTCCGCGACGGTGTGGTGACCGGACTGCGGATCGACCACCCGGACGGGCTCGCCGACCCGGAGGGGTATCTCCATCGGCTCGACGCGGCCACCAGTGGCGCCTGCTGGACGGTGGTCGAGAAGATCCTCACCGGGGCCGAGCAGCTGCCTCCGAGCTGGCCGGTGGCGGGTACGACCGGGTACGACACGCTGCGGCACATCGACGGGCTCCTCACCGACCCGGTGGGCGCGGACGCGCTCGCCGGCCAGTTCCGGCGGTACGCCAACCCGGCCGGTGATCGCGGCGGTTACTGGGATGCGACGGTCCGCCGCGCCGCCCATCGGGTCGTCACCCGGGAACTGGCGGCCGAGACCGCGGCGCTGACCCGGTTGGCCGAGCGGGCGTGCGCCCAGGACATGGCCCTTCGGGACCATGCGCCGTGGGCGCTGCGTGCGGCGGTGCGCGAGTTGCTGGTGCGGGTGCCGGTCTACCGCCCGTACGGCAGTGGGGACGAGGAGGCGCTGCCGTTGAAGGCGGCGGCGAGCGCCCGGGCGACCTTCTCGGTGGCCGAGGAGGCCACGGCCGTGGACACCGTGCGGGATCTGGCCCTGGGGCGGCTCGGTGAAAGTCCTGACCAGGTCGCCTTCCGGGTGCGGTTCGCCCAGACCTGTGCCGCGGTGCGGGCCAAGGCCGTCGAGGACACGGCGTTCTACCGGTACACGCCGTTGCTCTCGGCCAACGAGGTCGGTGGCGATCCGGGACGGCCGGCGGTCGGGCCGGACGAGTTCCATGCGCACTGTGCGCGGCTGGCCCGTGACTGGCCCACCGGCGGCGTGGTGCTGACCACCCATGACACCAAGCGGAGCGCCGACGTCCGAGCGCGGATCGCCGTGTTGTCCCAGTGCCCGGAAAGATGGGAGGAGTTCTTGCGCCAGATCACCGCGGAGACCGCCCACCAGGAGGGGGGACGGGCGCCCGACCCACAACTGGCGTGGGTCACCTGGCAGACCGCGATCGGATTCGGCTTCCCCTACGGGGAGCGACTGCGCTCCGCCCTGCTCAAGGGCGCTCGGGAGGCCGCCCTCCAGACCGGTTGGACCGAGCCGAACCCCGCCTATGAGCAGGCCCTCGCCGATTTCGTGGCCGCCGGCCCGGCCGGGCGTCCACTGCACTCGGTGGCCCTCTTCGCGCGGGCGCTGGCTCCCCATGTACGGGCCCAGGTGCTGGCGGCGACCCTGCTCCAACTGACCGTGCCGGGGGTGCCCGACCTCTACCAGGGCACCGAACGCACCTATCTCGCCCTGGTCGATCCGGACAACCGGGACCCGTTCACAGAAGAGGCCGCGGACGAGAAGACCGCGCTCACCTGCGCGGCACTGCGGCTGCGCGCGGAGCGCCCGGAGGTCTTCGGCGCGTCGGGGAGCTACGCACCACTGGCGGTGCGCGGAGCAGCCGCGGCCCACTGCGTCGCCTACTCGCGTACGGGACAGGTGGTGGTGGCCGTCACCCGGCTGTCGCTGCGGCTGGAGCGGGCGGGCGGTTGGGCGGACACCGAGGTACTGCTGCCGGAGGGCGTGTGGAGCGATCTCCTGACAGCGGGACGGCGGCTGACGGGTGGTCCGGTACGGGCGGCGGACCTCTTCGGACCGGGGCCCGTCGCGCTCCTGGTACGAGCCGAGGGCTGACGCGCCGGTGACCTGCGCCGCGTTTCTGCCGGGTCGGTCCCGACGGTCCGGCGCGGCGCACGGCCGTCCCGGCCCCGGTTCACCGGTTCACCGGTTCACCGGTTCATGGGATCAAGCCCGGGCCAGTGGTCACAGCCGATCAGCGAGCGGTCAACCGGAAGCACATATGGCCGAACCCGACCATGTCACCGTCCCGCACCGGCACCGCGCCCGTGACCCGCCGCCCATTGACCGTGGTCCCGTTGGTGGAACCCAGATCGCGCAGCAGCCAGACGCTGTTGTTCAGGATCAGTTCCGCGTGCGACCGCGAGACGCTCTCATGGCTCAACCGCAGACCGTTGCCCGGGTCGCGACCGATGCGCAGGGGGTAGGGCCCCGGCTCCGGGAACAACAGCGGCGGCAACTTCTCCGTGTGCCAGGCCCTGCGCAACCGGACGAAGAACGCGGACACCCCGCTGACGGCGCTGACGACGCGGTGCGAGAGCCTCCCCTCGGCTCCGAGGTCCGCGGTCAGGGCCTTCAGATCCTCGGCACGGTGGGCCACCAGGGCCAGTTCCATCCGGCGTAGGAACGTGTCGTGCGACAGCTTGCCCTGGGCAGCGCCCTCCCTGAGCACACCGACGACCCGATCCCGCTCGGCGTCCGAAAGCCGTACGGGAGCGGAGTACGTGGGGAACTCGGGGGGCGACGTCACATCCTCAATTGTCCGCGGCCGGGCGGAAGGTGTCCAGAAAAAAGCAACAGCGGCACTCCATGGCCGGTTGGCATCGGTGGGGACCTCCCGGACGGCCAGGCGGCACTCACCAGGCCCCACCAGAAATAAGTGGACGGCACACGCACCGAAGGGCTAGCGTGATCACCAACGCCCAGGTCCGACGGAGAGGAGGCGAGTGCCGTGCACATCCCACCGTTCCCGCGCTCCCGCCCCGTCCGCCCGGCGTTCGCAGTCTGACCGGGAGCGCTCACGCATCTCTTCCCGGAGGCTTCTCCATGACCGATCTGGTCATCCGCGCGCTCGGTGAGCGCGACGCACATCTCTTCGACTCCCTGCCCGACCCGCTCCGCGTGGGCGAGGCGATGTCCCATGTGACCTTCCGCCCCGAGTGGCAGCGGGTCGCCCTGCGCGACGGTGAGGTCGTCGCACGGGCCGCCTGGTGGGGCGGTCCTAAGGACACTGCACCCATCGAGCTGAACTGGCTCGATGTCGCCGAGGGCGAGGAGGAAGCAGGCGCAGAGCTGCTGCGCACCTCCCCCTACGCGGTCGAGTACCTGCTCAATCTGCCCGCCGGCTGGCGGGATGACCCGGTGCTCCTCGCGGCCGGTGAGACCCGGCTCAGGGTCGCCCGGGCAGCAGGCATGCACCCCTTCGTGGAGCGCTACCAGTACCGCTGGACGCCCGACTGCGGACTGCCGGAACGGCCAGGACGGCTGGTGTTCCGGCCCGAGCCCGATGATGCGGTGATCCTGGACGTGCTGCGCCGGGTGCACTCGGCGACGCTCGACGCACACGCCCTGCGCGCGATCGAGGAAGGAGGGCTCGACCAGGCGGCCCAGGAGGAGTTGGACTTCTTCCACTGGTGCCCATCGCCGCGCGACTGGTGGCAGTTGGCGTACACCCCCGGGGGCGACCTCGTGGGCCTGCACATCCCCGCCCACAACCCGTCCGGCCCCTGTATCGGCTTCATCGGCGTCGTCCCGGAGCAACGCGGCCACGGCTACGCCTACGACCTGCTGGTCGAGTGCACCCAGGTGCTGGTCGCTCAGGGGGCCGAGTTCATCGCGGGCGCCACCGATCAGGGGAACTTCCCCATGGCGGCGAACTTCGCCAGGGCCGGACACCCGGTGGTCCGGGAGCGCATCCACCTGGCCACCGGCCCGTCGCAGCCCTGACCCCTTCCGCCGCCGTGGTGCCCGGTCGTACCGGCCACCACGGCGGCACCCTCCCGGCCCGTCGACAGGGGCCGGCCCGGCGAATCGTGCATGGCGGCTGCCCGGTCCGGGCAGCCGCCCGTCGACAGGGGCCGGCCGCCCGAAGCGCGGGCAGCGCAGCGATCCCCGAGGATGGGGACGGAGGGAGACCGCTATGACGACGGACGGACCGCAGGACCCCCACCCGCCCCGCACGGACGCGTCGGACCCCCGGCGAGGAGCCGAAGGCTCCACGGCGGAACCGGGCCCGGCCCTGCGCACTCTGGTGACCGGAGCCACCGGGTACATCGGGGGCCGACTGGTGCCGGAACTGCTGGCTGCGGGCCACTCGGTGCGTACGGTCGCCCGCTCCCCCGAGAAGCTGCGCGACCACCCCTGGGCGAAGGACGTGGAGACGGTCCGCGGCGATGTGCTCGACGCGGACTCCATGGCGCGTGCGATGGAGGACATCGACGTGGCGTACTACCTGGTCCACGCCCTGGGCACCGGATCGGACTTCGAACGCACCGACCGGGAAGCCGCCCGGATCTTCGCCGAACAGGCCCACGCGGCGGGAGTGCGCCGCATCGTCTATCTGGGCGGGCTCACCCCGCAGGGGGTTCCCGTGCACACCCTCTCGCCCCATCTGCGCTCCCGGGCGGAGGTGGGCCGAATCCTGCTGGACTCACCGGTGCCGACCACGGTGCTCCGGGCCGCGGTGATCATCGGATCCGGCTCGGCCTCCTTCGAGATGCTGCGCTATCTGACCGAGCGCCTCCCGGTGATGGTCACCCCCAGTTGGGTGCGGACCAGGATCCAACCGATCGGCGTCAGGGACGTACTGCGCTACCTGGTCGGCTCGGCCCGGATGCCCGCGGACGTCAACCGCACCTTCGACATCGGCGGACCGGACGTCATCACCTACCTCGACATGATGCGGGGGTACGCGGCCATCGCGAAGCTGCCCCGACGGCTCATCGTTCCGGTACCGGTGCTCACCCCCCGGCTGTCGAGCCACTGGGTCGGCCTGGTCACCCCCGTACCGCACTCCATCGCCCGTCCGCTCACGGAGTCCCTGCGGCACGAGGTGATCTGCCAGGAGCACGACATCGCACGGTACGTCCAGGATCCACCCGGGCGGCCGTTCGGCTTCCAGAAGGCGCTGACGCTCGCGCTCCAGCGGGTCCAGGACGCCAATGTGACCACGCGCTGGTCCTCCGCCTCCCTCCCCGGAGCGCCCAGCGACCCCCTGCCGACGGACCCCGACTGGGCCGGCGGAAGCCTCTACACCGACCGGCGGCAGCTGCTGGTCGACGCCTCGCCGCAGGACCTGTGGCGGGTGATCGAGGGCATCGGCGGGGACAACGGCTGGTACTCCTTCCCGCTCGCATGGGCGATCCGCGGATGGCTGGACCGATTCGTCGGCGGGGTGGGCCTGCGTCGGGGGCGCCGCGACGCACAGCGACTGCGGGTGGGCGACTCACTCGACTTCTGGCGGGTCGAGGAGCTCGAACCCGGACGACTGCTGCGGCTGCGGGCGGAGATGCGGCTGCCGGGTCTCGCCTGGCTGGAGATGCGCGCCGATCAGGACGACCAGGGCCGTACGAGGTACCGACAGCGGGCCGTCTTCCATCCTCGCGGGCTGCTGGGCCACGCCTACTGGTGGAGCGTGTCGCCGTTCCACTCCGTCGTCTTCGGCGGGATGGCCCGCAACATCGCCCGGGCGGCCACGGCGAACGGGTCCGGCCGAGGGACGGACTGACGGCCGGCCGAGGGACACTCTGCGGCCCGCACCCCGATGGGTCGCCGTCGTTCGGCGCGTCATCGGCGCGGGCACCCCGCTTCGGACCCCGTTGGTTGCCAGGATGGTTCCGCCGGAAGCAGACGCCGCACGGTCTGATCCCTTCCGGTGATCGTGGCGGGCCGGGTAGCGACGACGAGGGGACCACCAGTGCAGTTCGACGTATGGGCACCACGGGCCACCGCCCGGGTGACGCTGTGGCTGGACGGCACCGAGAAGGCGATGGCCCGGACGCCGGGCCGGGCCGGGTGGTGGAGCGTCGAAGCCGATGCGGGCGAGGGAGCACGCTACGGCTTCGCCCTGGACGACGGCGTGGTCCTGCCCGACCCCCGCTCGCGCCGGCAACCGGACGGACCGGACGGACCGAGCGCCGTGGTCCTGCCCGACACCCATGTCTGGCGCCACGGCTGGGCGGGGCTGGACCTGCGCCACGCGGTGCTCTACGAGCTGCACATCGGCACCTACACGCCCGAGGGCACCTTGGACGCGGCAGCCACCCACTTGGACGAACTCGCCGACCTCGGCATCACCCATGTGGAGTTGATGCCGCTGTGTCCCTTCCCCGGAGTGCGCGGATGGGGCTACGACGGTGTGGCCCCCTGGGCGGTGCACGAACCCTACGGCGGCCCCGCGGCGCTGAAGCGGTTCGTCGACACGGCCCATGAACACGGCCTCGGGGTGGTGTTGGACGTCGTCCACAACCATCTGGGCCCCTCCGGCAACCATCTGCCGTCCTTCGGCCCGTACTTCAACCCCGAGCGCACGACGCCGTGGGGAGCCGCGGTGAATCTCGATGCGCCGGGCTCGGACGAGGTCCGCGCCTATCTGGCGGGCAGCGCACTGGCCTGGCTGCGGGAGTACCGGCTCGACGGTCTGCGGCTGGACGCGGTCCACGCGCTCGTCGACGACCGGGCCCTGACCTTCCTGGAGGAGTTGTCCACCGCCGTCGACGCGCTCTCGCGGGAGTTGGGGCGTCCGCTGTCGCTGATCGCCGAATCGGATCGCTGCGACCCACGGACCACGACCCCTCGCGAGGCCGGTGGGATCGGACTGCACACCCAGTGGAACGACGACTTCCATCACGCCCTGCACACCGCGCTGACGGGTGAGGCCCAGGGCTACTACGCGGACTTCGCCACCGCACCCCTCGCGGCACTCGCCAAGACGCTCACCCACGGCTTCTTCCACGACGGCACGTACTCGACCTTCCGCGGGCGCACGCACGGCCGCCCGGTCGATGTGAACCGCACCCCCGCCCACCACTTCGTCGGGTACACACAGACCCACGACCAGATCGGCAACCGCGCACTCGGCGACCGGCTCTCCGCCTCCCTCTCCCCCGGGTTGCTGGCCTGCGCCGCCGTGCTGGTGCTGACCGGCCCCTACACTCCGATGCTGTTCATGGGCGAGGAGTGGGGCGCGGGCACCCCCTGGCAGTTCTTCACCGATCACACCGACCCCGAACTCGGCGCGGCCGTACGGGACGGCAGACGTCGGGAGTTCACCCCGCACGGATGGGCGGAATCGGAGGTCCCCGACCCCCAGGACCCGGCCACATGGGACCGCTCACGGCTGGACCGCTCCGAACGCGACCGGGAGCCGCACGCCCGACTGCTGGCCTGGTACCGCGAGCTCATCGCCCTGCGCCACGCCCAGTCCGACCTGGCCGATCCCGACCTCGCGGCGGTGAAGGTGGCGTACGACGAACAGGCGCGGTGGTTGGCGATGCGCCGAGGTGACCTGAGGATCGCCGTCAATCTCTCCCCTGAGCGCGCGGCGATTCCGCTCGGTCGCGGCGGACGCGTCCTCGCGGCCTGGGACGAGGTGTCGGCGCCGGGCCCGGACGGGCTGCTGGAACTGCCCGGACACTCCTGTGCGGTCCTGGCGGACTTCTGACGAACACCCTTGACCTCAAGTCCACTTCATTTCCTAGGCTCGCGGTATGAAGCAGCGGAAACTGGGCCGTACGGGTCTGCGCGTGAGTGAGTTGTGTCTGGGCACCATGAGCTTCGCCGACGACACGGACGGGCATGCGATCCTCGACGCCTTCACGGAGGCCGGGGGAACGTTCATCGACACCGCCGACATGTACGACCGCGGTGGCTCGGAGGAGATCCTCGGCCGTTGGCTCAGAGGCCGTCGTCGGGACGATCTCGTCATCGCCACGAAGGTGTGGGGCACGATGGGGGACGGGCCCAACGACGGCGGACTGAGTCGCAAGCACATCATCTCGGCCGTGGAAGCGAGCCTGCGGCGGCTCGGCACCGACCACATCGATCTGTACCAGACCCATGTCTGGGACTCCGGCACCCCCATCGAGGAGGCGCTGTCCGCCCTGGACGTCCTGGTGCGCTCGGGCAAGGTCCGCTATCCGGGCACCAGCAATGTGACGGCGGCGCAGCTCCAACGCTCGGTGGACCTGGCACGACAGCAGGGCTGGGAGCCGTACGCGAGCCTCCAGCCGCTCTACAACCTGTTGCGGCGGGAGACGGAGTGGGAGCTCTTGCCGTTGAGTGCGGAACTGGGCGTCGGAGTGATCCCCTACCGGCCCCTCGAAGGGGGCTGGCTGACGGGGAAGTACCAACGCGGCATGGAGTCGGCCCCGGCCGGCACGCGCGAGGCGTACTTCGAACAGCGGTCCGGTGACCAGGGCTGGCGGCGCCACGACACGGAGGAGACCTGGCAGGTCCTGGACGCCGTGCGCGAGGTGGCGGCCGAGACGGGGCGGAGCATGTCGCAGGTGGCGTTGCGTTGGCTGGTGGAGCGGCCCGGAGTGACGGCGCCGATCATCGGGCCGCGGACGCTGGAGCAGGCGGTGGACAATCTGGGTGCGGTGGGTTGGGAGTTGACGGCCGACCAGTCGGCTCGGTTGACCGAGGCGAGCGACCGACCGCTGCCCTACCCCTACGACCTGTTGGCGCAGTTGTGAAGAGCTGACGCCCGCGCCCGGTGGATCCGCAGGGACGGGTCCACACCGGGGTTGACCGTCTGTTCCCAGAACCAGCACGGTCCGGGATGCCGGCCGGTGGTCCTCGGGGGTTTCCCGGGTGCCCGTCGGTCGGCTCTCACTCCGTCTCCGCCACGATGCCCGCACGGACGGCGAGCACGGCCAGGCGGATGCGGTTGTCCCGACCCGTCTTCGCCATCAGGTTGGCGATGTGCGTCTTCACGGTCGTCACCCCCAGATGCAGCCGGTCGGCGATGTCCTTGTTCGCCAGCCCGGCTCCGACCAGGGCGAGCACCTCGCGTTCCCGCGGGGTGAGCTGCCGGATCAGTGGGTCGGGGCCGTCTTCGCGGTCGGTGTGCGTGGTGTGGATTGCCCGGCTGATCAACCTGCCCAGCACCGCGCGGCTGAAGGGTGCCTCCCCCACGGCGGCCCTGCGCACTCCGTCGAGCAGTTCGGCCGGCGGGGTGTCCTTGACGAGGAATCCGCAGGCTCCTGCGGCCAGGGCCGGATAGAGGTGGTCGTCGTCGTCGAAGGTGGTCAGGGCGACGACCCGGGTGGCGGGCCGGGCCGCCAGGATGCGCTGGGTGGCCGTGATGCCGTCCATGCCGGGCATCCGCAGGTCCATGAGGACGACATCGGGCCTCAGGTGCGCGGCCAACCGCACGCCTTCGGCGCCGCTGCCCGCCTCACCCAGGATCTCGATGTCGACCGCCTGTTCGAAGAGCATGCGCAGGCCCATGCGGACGAGTTGCTGGTCGTCGACCACGAGCAGACCGGTCATCGGCGCGGCTCCCGCTCCGGTGCGGGCGGCGGCAGTTCGGCTGCGAGG
Source organism: Streptomyces sp. NPDC059256 (assembly GCF_042753785.1). Lineage (NCBI taxonomy): Bacteria > Bacillati > Actinomycetota > Actinomycetes > Kitasatosporales > Streptomycetaceae > Streptomyces > Streptomyces sp. NPDC059256. The sequence goes on from NZ_JBHYZO010000006.1 coordinate 55,247, forward strand.
CGCCATCCGGCGCCCGAGGGGCCGGCGTCCAGGCGTCCGCCCAGGAGTTCCACGCGCTCTCGCATGCCGATCAGCCCGTGCCCGTCCGTGTCTGCCGCAGGCGGTCTCCCATCGGTGGGGCCGTCGTCCTGGACGGTGATGAGCGCGGCCCCGTCGTCAGCCAGCCGTACGGTCAACTCCGCGCGTGCTCCCGGCCCGGCGTGCCGGGCTGCGTTGGCCAGGCCCTCCTGGACGAGTCGGAGCACGGCGAGCCCGCGGACCACGTCCAGCCGGGCGACGGCCGGTTCCAGCGTGGCGTCGACGGCCAATCCGGTGGGTCCGCTGCGGGCCACGACCGCTTCCAGGGCGGCGGTCAGCGATCCGGGCGTGACGACGGTGGCGTCTCCCCGTTCCACGCCGTCAGGATCGCGCAGCACGGCGACCAGACGTCTGAGGTCGGCGAGGGCCGCGCTGCCGCTGGTATGGAGGTCGTCGAAGACCTCCACGATCCTCGGGTCCACGGGGGAGCTCCCCATCGCCGTGCCGGCGCCGGTGACTGCACCAGTGGCTGTGGCGGGTTCTGCGCCTGCTCCGGCGCGGCTCTCGCCCGTCCTTACGGTGGAGTTCGCACCCGAGGACCCAGGGATGTCCTCCGTGGTGTGCGGTGTCCGTGCGTCGAGGATGACATGCCGGGCCACCCCGACGCGCAACACCATGGACGACACATGGTGGGCCACCAGATCGTGCAACTCCCTTGCGATCGCGGTGCGTTCGGCGGTGCGAACGGCCAGCAGCCGTTCCTCCTGGCGCCGCTCCTCCTGGCGCGTCCGGGCACGGGCCTGCTCGGCGGCATCGCGGGCGACCCGTACGTAGGAGCCCATGAGGAGCGGCACCCCGGCGACGATCCCCATCTTGTAGAGGACCGTGGGGAGTTCCTGGGGCAGGTCCGCCCACCGGTTGGCGGCCACCGCGGCGGCCAGGGCCATCGTGCCGGCGAACAGCCGGGCACCCCTGTGGCGCAGGGCCAACTCGAAGAGGGTGACGGCGGCGAGCACCTTCAGTGCGGGAACCACCTCCGAGCCCAGCGCATGTGCAGCCATGAGGAGGCACGACTGCGCGACCAGCGCCGCAAGCGCCCATCGGACGCCGATCAGGCTCAGGAGCAGGCCGACCGCGGCAGGCCACCACTCCCGCCAGCCGGACACCGACTCCACCAACAGCACATTGCCGATCAACGCGGCACCGGTCACCACGACGCGCAGCGCGGCGAATCTCTCGTCGAACGCCAGCTCGACCCTCGGGCGGTTCACCCGCTCCACGATAGGGCGGGCACGGGCGACACCGGGTCCTGCCGTGGCAGGAGGCGACTCCTCCCACCGGCCGCGACCTCGGCCCGGACGGTGGAGCCGCCCACCCCGATGCCCTGCGAGGGTCGGTGCCATGAACACCACACCACGTACGAGTACACAGGAGAACCCAACCCTCGCAGGGCGCCCGGGACCGTCGGGCCCGGTGGGTCCGGTGGGTCGCAGGTCCCTCATCGGTGGCGCGGCGGCGCTGGGAGTCGCCGGGGTCACGGGTGCGGGGGCGACCCGGGCGGCGGCGAGTCCACGGGGGCCTCGCGGTGGAGGCCGATTCCGGGACAGGACGGTCCTCATCACGGGCGCCACCTCGGGCATCGGCAGGGCGAGTGCGAAGGCGTTCGCCGCGGCCGGCGCCCGGGTCGGATTCTGCGGCAGACGGGAGGAGTTGGGACACCAGGTGGAACGGGAGATCCGGGCCGCGGGCGGCGAAGCCCTGTACGTACGGGCCGACGTCCGGGTGCCCGAGCAGGTGCGGAGCTTCGTCGACGAGGTGGCGAACCGATACGGCCGCATCGACGTGGCGTTCAACAACGCGGGCATCGGCAGCAGTCGGCTCCCTCACGAACTCAGCGTCGAGGAGTGGGACGACGTGCAGTCCACCAATGTCCGGGGGGTCTTCCTCGCCATCAAGTACGTGATCCCCCACATGCTCGAAGCGGGTCGCGGCGTCATCATCTGCACCTCGTCCTCGGCCGCCGAACAGGCGCGGCCCACCGGGTCCGCGTACACCGCGAGCAAACGCGCCGTCCAGGGCATCGTGAAGGCCGCCGCCCTCGCCTACGGGCCCAGCGGGATCCGGGTCAACGCCTTGCTGCCGGGGACGACGGACACGCCCTTCGTCCGCCCCGCGGGCATCCCCGACACGGGGTGGGCGCAGTACAAGGCGGCGTTCGGGCCGCTCAACATCGACGGTCTTGAGCGCATGGCGGAGGCGGACGAGATCGCCCGAGCCGTCCTCGGGCTGGCGTCGGACGACTTCGCCTATATGACGGGCGCTTCGGTGTCCGTGGACGGTGGGGTCTCGGCCGGACGGAAGATGGTCCAGCCGAGCAGGGCGTGATGTTCCGCGCGCCGGTTTCGGGGCGGTGTCGGGGCGGCCCGACAGCATCCGGTGGCCGTGGGGTCAGCCGCTGGGGTCAGCCGACGATCGCCATCGCGTGGTCGGTGTTGTTCAGTCGACGCCCGCCGTCGTCCGTCACCGTGACGATGTCCTCGATACGGACCCCGAACCGGCCCGGAAGGTAGATGCCCGGCTCCACGGAGAAGCACATCCCGGGCACGAGGGGCTGTTCCTCACCCTCGATCATGTAGGGCGGCTCATGGGTGGTGACCCCGATGCCGTGGCCCGTGCGGTGGATGAACAGGTCCCCGTATCCCGCCTCTTCGATGATCTCGCGGGCGGCGCGGTCCACCTCCTGGCAGGCGACCCCGGGGCGCACCGCCGCGAAGCCCGCCTCCTGTGCCTCCCGTACGACGTCGTGGATGTGCTGTTCGGCGGGGGACGGCTCGCCGACATGCACCGTGCGGGTGGTGTCGGAGCCGTACCCGTGTTTGAGGCCGCCGAAGTCGAGGACGACCATGTCACCGACGTCGATGGTCCGGTCCGATGCCTCGTGGTGGGGGTTGGCTCCGTTGGGGCCGGAACCGACGACGGTGAAGTCGACCTGGGAGTGGCCGAACTGCCGCAGCAGGTCGGCGAGGTCGCCGGCGACCTCGGTCTCCCTGCGGCCGGCGAACGGGACCTTGATGATCTCTTCATAGGTGGCGTCGGCCGCCGCGCCAGCCGCGGCCAGCCGTTCCAGCTCATGGGCGTCCTTCACGGCCCGCAACATGGGCAGTGCCTCGGTCAGGGCGATGTAGGAACTGGCCGGCAGGAGTTGTTGGAGACCGAGGAGATGCATCGCCCAGGTGTTGTCGCTGACGGCGAACCTGCCGTCGGACACCAGGAGCGGGGCGGTCACGGCGTACGGGTCGTGGCCGTCGGTCCAGTCCCGCAGGGTCAGCGCCGCGGCACCTGCGGCCTGCTCGGCATCGGGCGCTTCCAGCGTGGGGACGACCAGCACCGGATCCCGGCCGTCCCGCAGGACCAGGACGGTGAGCCGCTCGGTGGCCGCCGTGGGCCGGTAGCCGGTGAGGTGGACCAGATCGGGGCCGGGCGCGACCAGCACACCGGCGAGTCCCGCGTCCGCGGCGGCTCGGGCGGCGCGCGCCATCCGGGCCCGGTAGTCGGCTGCGGTGAAGGGCGCGGGCGTGGTGGACATGAGCCCATACTCCCCCCGCCCGGCAGGTGACGCGACCGCGCACCGCCGGGCATCGGCCCCGGGACCCACCGCGATACGGCCCTCAGTCGTCGTCGGCCACCAGTCGCTCCAGCAGCGCCCGGAACTCCTCGCCGACGACGATCCGTAGTCCGTCGCCGTCCTCCTCGCGGTCGCTGAGCTGGGTGAGCACACCGTCGTGCCACCAGTAGACATAGGGACTGATCGCACCGGGCGTGTCCGTGAACCCGGAGGCGGCGAAGGAAGCCATGGCATTGAGTGCGGGGATCACCCGGGTGTCCCGGATGACGTGGAAGGCCAACTGATGGCGGAAGGGCATCGCCACCAGGGCGCCGTCGCCCGTGAGGGTGTCTCCGGTCACCTCCCGGACCACGCTCTCCAGGGCGAGCACTCGGCTCGCCGTGTAGAAGGAGTCACCGAGGATGACCTCGAAGCGCATGCCGTCGTCGCCCTTGACGGTCTCATGGGCTTCGATGGGCAGTCCGCGGAGGTTGTAGAGGGCCTGTTCCCGCAGATAGGGAAGGTCACCGAGGGGTTCGAGCGCCTCGTCGGTGAGCATCATGACGCTCTCGGGAAGGTCGAGCGCGATGATCTCGTGGAGTCCGGGGGCGAGCGCACGCGCATACGCGAAGTTCCGCGGGTCGAAGCCGTCGGCGCCCAGCACCCTGGGGTAGAGCTGGGCCCGGATCTGTTCGGTGGGGAGCGTGTCGAGCGCCGAGGGCGCGTCCATCGTCCGCAACACCATGCCGACGTGTCTGCGGACCAACTCCGGCCAGGAGCGCGGGCCCCGATCGTCGTTGTGCAGTACGGCAGCGAGATTGGCCAGACCGAACTGGCGGCCCGCGCTGTCGGTCACGGCATCCGCGAAGACCGTCACTTCCAACCCCTGCTCGGCGAACGCCTCGCGCACCTGCCCGCGGAATCGAGCACCCTCGTCGACGGAGAAGTAGGGAAACTCGGCGTCCCGGGGCGCATCCTGTCGATCCCGCTTCGGCCCTCGCCGGAACAACCCCACATCAACCGCCTTTCATCCGACGCTCCACCCACCTGGCTCCTGCGCCGATCCCTGCCCGCTTTCGAGCCTACCCACCGCGACTGACACCCCTCATCGCGGAGGGTGTCACCACGACTACGCACCACGGGTGCCGTGCGCGGGGAATCGGGCCTGCGTCGGCACGAGTGGCGGCTCCACGGGCTGGGGCGGGGGGATCGGCGCCGAGGTACCGGGCGTTCACCGCGGTGTCGGGTACTGGGCGTCGGGTACTGGGCGTCGGGCGCCGAACACCGATCGCGGGGCCGGGCGCGTCCGCCGATGAATCGGATGCCGATTGCCCTGTCGGTCCCGCTCCCCCGATCGTCAGTCCATCGACACGATCAGATCGGCGCGGTCCCGGCCCAGGGCGACCAGTCGGGCGTTGGACTCGTCGGACCCGCGCACCCAACGCTCGGCGGCGGGGCGTTCCTTCCCGTGGCGCACATGTCGGCCGATCAACCGCCGGTGGCGCACCCCGTCGTCCAGTTCCAGGAACCAGACGTCGTCGAGCAGGGGACGGACCGCCGCCCAGGGGCCTTCGTCGTACAGGAGGTAGTTCCCCTCGGTGATGACCAGTGGCACGTCCGCGCCGACGGGGATGCTGCCGGCGACGGGCTCCTCCAGCCTTCGGTCGAAGGTCGGGGCGTAGACGGTGGAGGCAGGCGTGGGGGTGCGCAGTCGGGTCAGGAGGGCGAGATATCCATCGGCGTCGAAGGTGTCGGGCGCGCCCTTGCGTTCGGCGCGGCCCAACCGGAGCAGTTCCGCCTGGGCGAGGTGGAATCCGTCCATCGGTACGAGGGCGGCCCGGCCGTCGAGGGCCTCGACGAGACGGGCGGCGAGCGTGGACTTTCCCGATCCCGGGGCTCCGGCGATCCCCAACAGCCGCCGCCTTCCGGGCACCGCCAGGGCTCGGGCCCGGGTCAGCAAGGGAATCGGGAGGGTGCGCATGGGGACATTGTCATGCATCCGCCCCCTCCCCAACCCCCAGAGGTGTTACGTATGACCCTGCTCGATACGCGTGCGCAGACCACCCCTGGGGGTCCTCCGCAGGGGGCCTGAACCGCACCCGATCGCTGCGGACGGGTGCGGTTCCGGACGTGCCGGGAGGGCCCGGGGGCCACCCGATCACTCGTCCGGCGTCAGCTTCAGCGAAATGCTGTTGATGCAGTACCGCTGGTCGGTCGGGGTGGGATACCCCTCCCCCGCGAACACATGGCCGAGGTGCGATCCGCAGCGGGCGCAGCGCACCTCGGTACGGGCCATCCCGTGGGACCTGTCCTCGATCAGTTCGACCGCGTCCGTGTCCTTGGGGTCGAAGAACGACGGCCATCCGCAGTGGGACTCGAACTTGGTGTCCGAGCGGAACAGCTCCGCACCGCACGCGCGACAGGAGTACACACCTGCGGTCTTCGTGTCCGTGTACTCACCGGTGAAGGCCGGTTCCGTGCCGGCCCTGCGGAGCACCTGGAATTCGGCAGGGCTCAGCTCGGCCTGCCACTGCTCGTCGGGCTTCTCGATGTCGTACGCCATGAAGCGGCTCCCTCAGTTCGCCGGGCCCGAGTGCGTCAGATGCGCCAGGATCGCCGGACCGAGGTCCGTGACGTCTCCGGCGCCCATGGTGAGAACGAGATCACCCGGCTTGACCATTCCCGCGACGGCTGCCGGGACGGCCGCCTTGTCGTGGACGGCGGTGACCGCGGCGCTCGCCGCCAGTGCGGCATTGACGATCAGCTCGCTGGTGACGCCAGGGATCGGGTCTTCGCGCGCCGGATAGATGTCCAGGACGATGGAGGCGTCGGCCAGGGCCAGTGCCTGTCCCATCTCGGTGCCGAGTTCCTGGGTGCGCGAGAACAGGTGCGGCTGGAAGACGACGAGGAGCCGGGTGCCCGCGGCGACGGCCGAGCGCATGGCCTCCAGGTCGGCCGTCATCTCGGTCGGGTGGTGGGCGTAGGAGTCGATGACCTGGACGCCCGCGGCCTCGCCCTTCAACTGGAGCCGGCGCTTGACCCCGGTGTAGCCGCCGATCGCCGATGCGAGGTTGTGCGCGGGGATGCCGAGGGCGACGCCCGCCGCCAGTGCGGCCACCGCGTTGTTGGCGTAGTGCCGGCCGGGGACGGAGACGGTGAAGGTCAGGAAGCGGCCGGCCAGCAGGATCGTGACCTCGCTGGTGAGCCCGCGTGGGGTGATCTTGTGGATGCGCACGTCGGCGTTGTCGGACTCGCCGTAGGTGACAACGTTGAGCTCGGAGCGGTCGCGCACCCGAGAGGTCAGTTCGACCGCGCCCGGCTGATCGGCGGAGATCACCAGGGTGCCACCCGGGACGATCTTGCCGATGAAGGTCTCGAACGACTCGTAGATCTCGTCCATCGAGGCGTAGTTCGCGTGGTGGTCCAGCTCCACGTTGAGGACGATCGCGACCGCGGGGTCGTACTTCTGGAAGCTGCGGTCGCTCTCGTCCGCCTCGGCGACGAAGATGTCGCCGCCGCCGTGGCCCGCGTTCGTCCCAGGGCCCTCCAGATCGCCGCCGATGGCGTACGAGGGGTCCAGGTCGAGCCCGGAGAGTGCGACGGCCAGCATGGACGTGGTGGTGGTCTTGCCGTGGGTGCCCGCCACCGCGATGGAGCGCAGACCGGTCATGACCGAGGCCAGCGCGTCGGAGCGGTGCACCACCGGAATGGCGAGCTCACCGGCGCGCACCAGTTCGGGGTTGTCGGCGCGAATGGCGCTGGAGACCACGACACAGCTGGCGTCCTCGGCGAGGTGGGCAGGGGCGTGGCCGATGTGGACGGTCGCGCCGAGGGCGCGCAGGGCTTCTGCCGTGGGCGAGTCCTTGGCGTCGCTGCCGGCGACCTTGGCCCCCCGCTGGGCGAGGATCTTGGCGATGCCCGACATCCCGGCGCCGCCGATGCCGATGAAGTGCGGGCGCTCCAGAGTGCCAGGGACGGCGGGTGCCATGCGTGTGTCTCCCCACGGTGTACGGATGGTGCTGACCGCGCCGCGGACGCGCTGCTGAGGGCACGTGCGGGCGGGTCCAGCCTATGCGCTGGCGGTGACGTGGGCGGCGCACCGGCGTTCCGCCGCGGCCCACCACCGGCAGGAGCCACGGCGTGGGCGGGAACGGCGCCGGTGCGAGCGCCCGACCGCGGAACCTCACTGGGCCGCCCGGGCGGGACGGGGCCGGGCGGGCGGGACAGGGCCGGGCGGGGGCGGCGAGCCGCCGCGACCGGGCGCCCCGACGGCCGCGCGGCCCTACTCGCTGTGCGCGAAGAGCTTCAGAACGGGTACGCCCACCTTGTGGCGGGCCCTGGAGGCCCAGTCCCGGTGGAAGAACTCCTCCACGTAGTGCGGAGCGGTCAGCACGATCACTTCGTCCGCGCCCTTGTCCTCCACGACGGCCTTCAGCCGGTCCAGGGGGTGGTCTTCCACCACCTCCCCATCGGCTTGGCAACCCGCTTGACGCAGGGCGGCCACGGAGTGCTCCAAGGCCCGCTCGGCCGGTGCCTTCGCCTCGTGCCCTTCGGGCTCGTCCCCCTCGTGCACCGCCTGGTCGACCTCGCCGAGCGCCATGTCGTCGATCGCGCGGAGCAGGACGTCCGCCTGATCTCCACGGGGCTGCATCAGCACGAAGAAGGACACGCCTTCCGCCCCGTGGAGGGTGGTGACGAAGTCCACGTCTTCCGAGGTCAGGGGCTTCTCGATCATCAGTACGCTCGTGAACACGTCGGAACCCCTTCTGCGGAAACCATCCTTCCCCGTGCCCGCACGGGGTCTGCGAGAGTAAGTCTGCCCAGCCGAAGCTAACCGGAACGGTAAATTCCGCTGATTGTCAGATGCGACGGTAGCGGGTGAAAAGGAACCCCGCCTCCTCCAGCAGCCCCACGAGGGCGAACTGCTCCGGCACGGCCACCGCGGGCCCGCCCGCGATCCGCTGGGCATCACCCGCCGTCATCGTCGGCGACAGGGTCAGACAGAACTCGTTGAGGGTCCCGGAGGCGACGAACTGCCCCAGCAACCGCGGCCCGCCCTCGGTGAGCAGACGGACCAGACCGCGGTCCGCGAGCGCCGCGAGCGCCCTCGACGGATCCACGCCCGGCCCGTCCCCCGCCACCACCACATCGACACCGGCCGCCCGGGCCGCCCGGACCCGTTCGGCAGGCGCCTGGGCCCCCGTGAGCACCACGGTGGGCACCAGCGGTTCCGTGAACAGGGGCAGCGAGAAGTCGAGCCCCAGCGAGGCGCTGACCACGGCGATCGCCGGCGCCGGACCCTGGCCCGCGGCGAGGCGGCGGGCAGCGAAGGCATCCCGGGCCCTGGCTGGCCGGTAACCCTCTTGGCGTACCGTTTCTGCACCAACCACGACCGCATCGGCCAGCCCTCGGAGAGTGCCGAAGATCCGCATGTCGGCGGAGCAGGAAAGGGGCTGCGAACGGCCGTCGTGCTGGGCCGCCCCGTCCAGCGAGGAGACCATGTTCGCCCGCAGCCAGGGGGTCGCCGAATCCCCGGTTTCCTCGGGGTACGCATAGGCGTCCGCCAACTCGTCGAGATTCCATTCGCGGTCCGTGCCGAGTGTCTGATCGGTCACAGGGAGCAGGCGTCGCATAGGAAGCAGTCTGGCATGGCGCTTACAGTTGGACCTTGTGTCGACCCGTGCCACCAGCGCAATAGCCGAAGCAGTACCCATCTCGCTGTGCGCCCGCGAGCCGTACGTCCCTGCCGACCGACTCGTCGCGGAGATGGTCCCTCCGCCACGCTTCGACGCAGTCCGCTTCGACACCTACGTACCCGATCCCCAGCAGCCGAGCCAGAGCGCGGCAGTCACCGCGCTGAGCACCTTCGCGGCGAGTCTGGGCGGTGGAGCGCACGCCAGCGGTTCGGGTCGCCGCCGGTGGTTCAGCCGCAAGCCCGCGGCTCCCGCGCCCGTCCGGGGCGTCTACCTCGACGGCGGCTACGGCGTCGGCAAGACCCATCTGCTGGCATCGCTGTGGCACGCCACCTCGGCCGAGCCCGCGCTGAAAGCATTCGGCACCTTCGTGGAACTGACCAATCTGGTCGGCGCCCTCGGCTTCCAGCAGACGGTGCAGACCCTGAGCGGGCACCGACTGCTGTGCATCGACGAGTTCGAGTTGGACGACCCCGGTGACACGGTCCTGGTCTCGTCCCTGCTGCGCAAGCTGGTCGAGGCGGGAGTGGCTCTCGCCGCCACCTCCAACACCCTGCCGGGCAAGCTGGGCGAGGGCAGGTTCGCCGCCGCCGACTTCCTGCGTGAGATCCAGGGGCTCTCCGCCCACTTCCAGCCCCTGCGCATCGACGGCCAGGACTACCGCCACCGCGGCTTGCCCGAGGCGCCCATGCCGTACTCGGACGAGGTGGTCGCCAAGAGCGCCTACGCCACCGACGGCTCCTCCCTCGACGACTTCCCCCATCTCCTCGACCATCTGGCCAAGGTGCATCCGAGTCGGTACGGCGCACTGATCGACGGGGTGGAGACCGTGTGCCTCACCGACGTGGGTCCGGTGCCCGACCAGTCGACCGCACTGCGCCTGGTGGTACTCGCCGACCGTCTGTACGACCGTGAGGTCCCGGTGCTCGCCTCCGGGCAGCCCTTCGACCGGTTGTTCAGCGAAGAGATGCTCAACGGCGGCTACCGCAAGAAGTACTTCCGCGCCATCTCCCGGCTGACAGCGCTGGCCCGTGACGCAAAGGGGCTGACAGGGCGCTAGGTTCGGGGGTGTAACCCTGCTCCACCCAGCTTTTCCGTCAGAAGGGAACCATCAGCATGGCCACCACGCGCACGGCGCACACGGTCTGGGAAGGCGAGCTCCTCAAGGGCTCGGGCACCGTCACCTTCGACTCTTCCGGCATCGGATCACAGCCGGTTTCCTGGCCGTCCCGCGCCGAGCAGGCCAATGGCAAGACCAGCCCCGAAGAGCTGATCGCCGCCGCCCACTCCAGCTGCTTCTCGATGGCCCTCTCACACGGGCTCACCGGCGCCGGCAACCCGCCCACCCGGCTGGAGACCAAGGCCGACGTGACCTTCCAGCCCGGCGAGGGCATCACGGGCATCCACCTCACCGTTCGCGGCGAGGTGCCCGGCCTGGACGCGGACGCCTTCGCCTCCGCGGCCGAGGACGCCAAGAAGAACTGCCCGGTGAGCCAGGCGCTCACGGGCACGACGATCACCCTGACCGCCGAACTGGCGTAACGGCAGTGATGCCTGTCGCACCACGCGACACATGAGGCGTTGTGGCCCGCACTGTTCACCTGTCCCACGGGGCGTGGTAGACCGGTGCGGGTCACATCTCCTGTCCCCCAACAGGGAGCGCCTCATGTCAGTGACACGACGCCATGTCCTCGCCCGCGCGGGGTTATTGAGCACACAGATCGCGTTCACCGGTGCCCTGTCCGAACTCTTCGCCGGCACCGCGGTCGGCAGCGGCCACAGCGGTGAACACGGCTACGGCCCACTGGTTCCCGACCCCGCAGGACTGCTCGACCTCCCCCGGGGCTTTCGCTACCGGGTCCTCTCCCGGGAGGGCGACCCACTGCGCTCCGGTGAGGGAACCGTCCCCGGCAACCACGACGGCATGGGAGCGTTCCACGGCCGACGCGGCCGGACCCATCTCGTCCGCAACCACGAGAACCGCCACTCGGCCCGACTGGGCGTCCCACCGGTCACCGGGCTCACCTACGACCCGACGGCCAAGGGCGGCTGTACGGCCCTGGAACTCGACGACGAGGGCGAGGTGCTCGCCGAACGCGTCGCGATCGCCGGCACCGCCGTCAACTGCGCCGGCGGCCCGACCCCCTGGGGAACCTGGCTGACCTGCGAGGAGAACGAGGACAGGGCCGGCACCAACGGATACACCAAGGACCACGGCTTCATCTTCGAGGTCGACGCGATCGCTCCCCATCGCACGGGCGCCGTCCCCCTCACCTCCATGGGCCGCTTCCAGCACGAGGCCATCGCCCTCGATCCCCGCACCGGGATCGTGTACGAGACCGAGGACGCCTTCGACCGTCCCTTCGGGCTCTTCTACCGCTTCCTGCCGCGCAGACCGCTCGGCGGTACCGGCTCGCTGCGCGCGGGTGGGGCGCTGGAGGCGATGCGGGTTCCCGACGTGCCCGACCTCTCGGCGATCGACGAGCCGGGGGCCGTCTTCGAAGGCGTCGAGTGGGTCCCGGTGCCCGACAGCCAGGCGCAGCAGACACCCATCCGACTCCAGGACTTCGGGACGCGCGGCATCACCCACGCCCAGAAGCTGGAGGGCTGCTACTGGGGCGGACGCTCGGTCTACTTCGTCTCCAGCTACGCCCGCAGCGCGGAGGGATCCGCGGGTGACCACCACGGTCAGGTGTGGCGCTACGAGCCGGCGCGCCGAAGACTCACCCTGGTCATCGTCTTCGGCCCGGGCACCGACGTCCAACTGCCCGGCGAATCACCCGACAACATCTGCCTCGCGCCGAGCGGTGGGTTGATGGTGTGCGAGGACGGCGGCGGCGGGCAGCACGTGTACGGGCTGACCCGGCACGGCACGGTGTACGAGGTGGCGCGCAACCGACAGTCCATCGGCACCCCGCAGGCGCCCCGATGGGGTGAGTTCGCCGGGGTGACCTTCGCACCGGACGGGGAGACGATGTACGTCAACGTCTATCGACCGGGGACGACCTTCGCCGTCACCGGGCCCTGGCGCTAGCTCGTTCCCAGCGCACTGGTGCGGTACACAGCACGGGCATCATGCGGCGAAACGGCACTGCCCGCCCCGGTGGTTCGAGGCGGGCAGTGCCGTCCCCCCGGCACCCGGTGTCCGCCCGGGGCATCGTGAGTGCGCCGGTCGAAATGCGCCCCGGTTGGACTGGCCTGACATCGGAGCGGAGTCAGGAGCACATGGCATCTGATTCACCGGGGCCGGTCCGTTCGAAGGGCGAGGACCAGCGGGCGGGGTCGGCATCCTGCCCGTGGTAGGAGAACACCCCTTGCGGACGGACCGGGGTACGGACGCCCCGATCGGCGCCTTCCGGGGTCAGAAGCGGTACACGGAATCCGTCCCCGCGGCTCCACCGGTGGCTTCCTCGCCACCTTCACCACCACCGTCAGCGCCCTGATCCGCGCCTTCCTCGCCGCCCTCGCCACCACCATCAGCGCCCTGATCCGCGCCTTCCTCGCCGCCCTCGCCACCACCATCAGCGCCCTGATCCGCGCCCTCTTCGCCGCCCTCGCCACCACCATCAGCGCCCTGATCCGCGCCCTCTTCGCCGCCTTCACCACCACCATCAGCGCCCTGATCCGCGCCTTCCTCGCCGCCTTCACCACCACCGGTGTCGGAGCCCGTGCCGTCGCCGATCTGGGCGCCCACCGCGGTCAGTGCCGTGGTCACCGGCTGGAAGAAGGTCTCCCCGCCGCTGGTGCAGTTGCCGCTGCCGCCCGAGGTCAGCCCGATCGCGCTGCCGTCACTGCCGAACAGCGCACCACCGCTGTCGCCGGGTTCCGCGCACACATTGGTCTGGATGAGACCGGTGACGGTGCCCTCGGGGTAGTTCACGGTGGCGTCGAGCCCGGTGACCTGCCCGTTCCGCAGACCCGTGGTGCTTCCCATCCGGGCGACTTCCTGCCCGACGGTGGCATCCACGACTCTGTTGATCGCCAGGAGTTCGCCACCGCCGACATCGACGCTGCTCGGTGCCTGGGTCGCGGGGTCGTCGTACGTCACGAGGGCGAAGTCACCGGCTCCGGGGAAGGTCGCCGACCGTACGGTACCGACGGGAGCGCCGCCCTGGGTCTCGGACCAGCGCTCGGCGGCCACGGCGCAGTGACCTGCGGTCAGGAAACCGGAGCCGCCGTCCTGGAGGGTCACGTTGAAGCCCAGCGAGCAGCGCGCGCCGCCGCCGAAGATGGCGTCACCGCCTTCGAGGAAGGTCTTGAACTCCCCCGCGGACTTCTTGATGCGCGCGACTCCGGGGCCGAGGCCCTGTACTGCGGTCTCCAGCCTGTCCCAGCGCTCGCCCGTCACCGTACGGTCGGCCATCACCAGGACCTGATTGGTCCGGGGATCCAGGGCCCAGGAAGTGCCCGGGATCGTGGCCTCACGTGCCAGCGTGCGTCGTGCGCTCAGCAGGGTGCTGGCGCTGTTGCGCACTTCGCGCGCCACCGCCCCGGCCTTCGTCACCCGTTCCACGGCCTTGCTGTCGTCGCCTGCGATGTTGACGACGAGTCGCTTCTTCTTGGCGTCGTAGTACGCGCCCCCGTAGGAGTCGCCGAGGGTGCCGTCGAGTTCTTTGAGGAGGTCGGCGGCCGAGGTCGCGCTCATGGTCTTGGGAGCGTTGGATCCAGCTGCATCGGAGCCGTCCTGGGAAGCGTACGCCTGGGGCAGCAGTACGGCCGCGGCCGTGATGGAGATGGCCGCGGCTCCCGCCAGAGCCGCCTTCCGCTTGGGTATGCGCCTGTGAGTCAACTCGCCGCCTCCTGTGGGGGGTGATGGGGTCCGATCCGGCTGAGCACCGGAGGACGCGTCCGCCCCTTGGTACGGATGAGTCGGGTGGTGTGCTCAATGTGGAAGCGGGTGAGTTGGCTGATGGTCCGCCAGGAGGCGTACGGCACTCCATCGACCGTCGGACCCTCAGACCGCACGGACCTGCGCGGAGGACAGCGATGAGCGTGCGCCGAAACGAGCTTCCTCAGAGGGAAAATTGCATTCCGCATCGTGCGCAGAAACGGGCGCCGGGGTCGTCCGCCGGGCGGTCGCAGGAGGGACAGAGGCGGTTGAGCATGCAGGCCGATTCCCCGCCCTCAGGACCCTGCGCGCCGGTGATGGCGAGGCCGGGGCGCCGACGGTGCGCGGTGAGGTAGACGAGCCCGTCGCCCCCCGCCCGCAGCGATCGACGGGCACCGCGCGGCAGCCAGACCAGAGCGCCGACGGCGAGGGCCTGGCACTGCCCGTCGATCTCCGCCTCGCCGTCGCCGCTGAGCACGCACAGCAGTACGTCGAGGTCCCCTTCTTCGTGCGTCTCGACCCGCTCGCCCGCGGGGAGACGGACGACATTGGCGTCCAACTGCCGGCCCCCGGCTTCGAGCCGCCACAGCGCCCCGCCGCGGCCGGCCGGCACATCGGCCACCTCGGTCCATCGGGCGAGCACTCCGGCTGCGGGGACCTGGGCCATGTCACTCCTCCTGGGGATGGGATCCGGCGTAGGGATCGTAGTCCCGACACAGAAGCGACATATCAGTAGATTGCACTACTGATCATATATTTTTGACTGGTGATCATTTCCGTACGAAGACTCTTCGCCGTGGCGGTCCTCGGTGCGGCACTCGTCGCCTGCGGCGGTGCACGGGAGCCCACCAACCAGACCGAGCAGACCGAACGGACTGCCCCCCGCACCGGGGCTGGTCCCCGTGCCGCCGAGGCGGCGCCCGCGCCCCAACTCGCGCGGCCACGCTCCGGCCTCACACCGGTCTTCGAGCGCGCCCCCGCCTCGGCCACGGCGCCGAAGACCGTGGCACTGACCTTCGACGCCGACATGACCGCCGACCAGGGTCCACGGGCAGCCCGCGGCGAGCGGTTCGACAACCCGGAGCTCATCAGCACGCTGCGCCGCCTCAAGGTCCCCGCGACGATCTTCATGACCGGCCGCTGGGCCGAGGAGTACCCGGCACAGGCCAAGTCGATCGGCACCGATCCCCTCTTCGAGATCGCCAACCACTCGTACAGCCATCACGCCTTCACCGCCCCCTGCTACGGCCTGCCGACCGTCGCGAAGGACGCCATGCGGGCCGATGTGGAACGGGCGTTCAGCGCATTCCGCAAGGTCGGAGCGGAACGGGTGGTGCCGTACTTCCGATTCCCGGGGGGCTGCTACGACCCGACCGCACTGCGTGCGATCGCACCCACCGGGGTGACGGCCGTGCAATGGGACGTGGTCAGCGGAGACGCGTTCGCCAGCGATGCCGACGCCGTGGCCGAGCAGGTGCTCGCGGGGGTGAAGCCCGGCTCCGTGGTGGTCATGCACTGCACGCGCAGCGCCGCGCCCGTGACCGAGCAGGCGATCCGCACCATCGTGCCGAAGCTCAGAGAACGCGGCTACCGCATGGTCAGGGTCTCCGATGTGATGCGCGGGGCGACCACCGGATGACCATGGGCGGCTCAGCCGGAGCACGCCGTCCGCTGTGCCTCCTGCCATTCACAGACCGGGCAGAGCGTGATGCCCCGCACTGACTCCGGATGCTCCGTCGGCTCCCGACAGAGCACGCACTCCGCGAAGGGCGGCCCTTCGTCGGGGGCCGCTTCGGGTCGTTCCGGTGTTACGCAGTACGCCTCGTCCGGCTGGTCCATGACACCGAGCCTACGGGTGGTGCTCAACGATCGCTGAAGGAACCGTCCCCGGGCAGGAGTTCCTCCCGCTGTCAGCCGCTGGTCTCCGTCGCCACATCGGTGCCGCGCAGCGGACCCATCGCACAGGCCGCCGCCCCGGCGAGGACCGCGAACAGCAGCGCCCCGGCGAAGGCGAGCAGCGGCAACCGGGGGTCACCGGTGCGGGAGCCGGAGACCAGGACGGTCACCGCGTACTTGGCGGGCGAACCGGTGGTCACCAGCGCGAGGAGCGAACCGAGCGCGGTGAGGGCGAGCGACCAGCCGCGCGAGTAGAGCAGCGGTCGGGTGCACAGCGCCGCGACCGCCGCGCCCGTCAGCGCACAGACGGCCGCCGCCAGCAGCCCGGCGAAGGTGGCCTCCGGCAGGGGGACCACGGTCCGGTTGTCGGCGCCCATCGCCTTGCTCACCAGGACGACCACCGTGGTGCCCATACATCCCAGCAGACCGGCGCCCATGAGCGCGGTGAGCAGCGGTGCCAACTGGACGCGCTGGGGGCTGGTAGCCGCCGAGGTGATGTCCCGGGCGGACGTGGGCTCCTGGGTGACGCAGACCCGGACCAGCCAGGCGGTGACCGGCAGCAGCGCGGCGGCCGAGTAGCCGAGCGCGTCGAGGACGGGACGGCCCGGTTGGATGCCCACGGCGAGGATGATCCCGTACAGCAGGAACGGCGGCAGCCAGCGCTGGGAGCGCAGCAGCAGGGCGGACTGGTAGCCGAGCAGCGCGAAGAGCGCACTCATCCTTGGCTCACCTTCGTGGCCTCGCGGTGTTCGACCTGGCGGACGTGCCAGGGCGGACGGGCCGAGAGCAGGGCTCTGAGCAGCGAGTCGGAGTAGGGGGCGGTGACCGTGAACACGATGTCGCCGTCGGGCCGCACCTCGTGCTCGGGTGTTCCGGGCAGCCCGTCGGGCGGGGGTGCACCGGGAGGCCCTGAGGCGATGATCTGCACCTGCGGTCCCGCCGCCGTCGCCGAGGGGGGTGGAGCGCCCGGTATCGACGCCGGCGCCGGGATGAGGGTACCCGCGCTCACCGAGTGGACCGCGTCGGCCGCATCGGCCAGCCGCAGCGGATCGTGGTCGACGTAGACCGCGGTGGCCCCCGCCGCGACCCGTTCGGCCACCGCACGGTCGAGTTCGGCCCGGGCCGCCGCGTCGAGTCCGGTCCACGCCTCGTCCAGGACGAGCAACTCGGGCTCGGCCAGGAGCGCTTGGGCGACGGCGACCTTCTGGCTGGTGCCCTTGGAGAGCTCGGCGAGGGGCGTGCCCGCGTGCTCGGCAGCGCCGAAGCGCTCCAGCCACTCATCGGCGCGCGTGGCCGCCGTACGGCGGTCGAGACCGTGGATGCGCCCGATGTGGCGCAGATAGCCCACGGCGGTGAACGGCAGTACGCCCGGGAACCGTTCGGGGACGTACGCCGTGCGGGGGCGGCCGTCGATCCGGCCCTCGCTGGGCGCGTCGATCCCGGCGATCAGCCGGAGCAGGGTGGACTTTCCGGTGCCGTTGGTCCCGGAGATCCGGACCAGGGTGCGTGTCGGGAGTTCGAGATCCACTCCGCGTAGTACCCAGGGGCCGCGCAGTCCGTAGCGGCGGCCGACCGACTGGAGTATCAGTTGGACGCCGCCTTCTGCGGGACCAGCTCGCTGGGCCGGACGATGACGAAGCCCTCGCCCTGGAGCATCAGCTGGACCGCTTCGCCCGAGCCGCCGCGGATCATGGAGCCGAAGGACTGCGAGCGGTTGAGCGAGGTGGTGAGGCTGGCGCTCCAGCCGACGACCGCGTCGGTGTCGACGTAGACGGGCTGCTGGGCGGAGACGGGTATGACGATCGGGGTGCCCTCGCAGATGACGGCGAGCTTGCCCTGACCGGTGAAGACGCTGTTGAAGAGTCCGCCACCGGCCGCGCCGACGCCCTTCACCGTCTTGATCTCGTACGAGAGGGATGAGTCGAAGCACAGGACGTTGCGCCCGTTGATCGTGAGGGCGTCGCCGGGCTCGATGTCGACGATGAAGCAGTTGGCGGCCTCGTGGGCGAACCATGCCTCGCCCTGTCCGCGCACGGCCATCAGCGGCAACCCCTCACCGGTGACCGCACGCTTGAGCATGCCGCCGATGCCCTGACCCTTGCGCTCGAACTGGAGATTGCCCCGGAAGGCGATCATCGACCCCTGGCGCGCATGCATCTCGCCGTTCACGGCGTACTTGATCGACTTGGCGTTCTGCTGGGTCATTCCGGGAACGGTGGCTTGCTGCGCCATGTTCTCGGAGGCGAAGAGGTCGCTTTTCATGGAGTGCATCCTCACCCGGAGGCCGGGGTTCCGCCAAGCCGTTCCCATGGTTGCACCGTGCACTGCTGGCACACTGGCTGCTGTGAGCAGCGAAAACGCAGAACCCGACAATCCCGGGAACCCCTCCGGTTCATCTGTCCCGCCAAGCCAGGACAGTCCGTTCCAGCACGAGAACGTCGATCGCGACACGGCGCCCCAGTTCGTCCTGCCGCTGGTGGTGCGGATCGAGAAGACAGCTCCCCCGGCCCGCACGGATGCGCTGGAGACCGCTGCCCGCGCGGTGCTCACCCTGCTCGGCGACGAGCGGTCGGTGGGCGAAGGGGAATGGGCGCGGGCGGTCAGCGACTGGCAGGACGCCCGGATCCGCAAGGTGGTGCGCCGGGCGCGCGGTGCGGAGTGGCGCAAGGCGTCCGCCCTGCCGGGCATCACGGTCACCGGGCGGGAGTGCGAGGTACGGGTCTTCCCGCCGGTCCCGTTGGACGGCTGGCCCAAGGAACTGGCCAAGCTCCAGGTGTCGGGGACGGATCTGGAGGACCCGGAGCCGCCCGCTCAGCCGGCAGCGGGGGTGCCGGTGCTGTGGCTCAGCCCGGAGGTGGAGATGTCGGCGGGCAAGGCGATGGCACAGGCCGGGCACGGCGCCCAGCTCGCCTGGTGGGAGCTGTCGGACGCCGACCGCACCGAGTGGGCGAAGGCCGGCTTCCCGTTGGCCGTGCGCTCGGCGGACGCGGAGCGTTGGGCGAACCTGGCGTCCAGTGGGCTGCCGGTCGTCCGGGACGCCGGCTTCACCGAGATCGAAGCCGGGTCACGGACAGTGATCGCTGATCATCCCGCGTTGCACCGCTGAACGCCCGACGGGTGGGTTGCGTACCTCTCAGTACCGCCAAAACGATGGCGCCCAGGCTCCGTTGACGGTTGGTTGGCCTCTGGCACATCGGCTCGGGAGGTACTTTGTTGCGGCGCATCAACGGGACGGCTCTGATCATTGCGGCCCTGGTCGCCACCGTGGGGGCCCTGGCCTTCCCGGTGTGGTCGTACGCAGACCGTTCGGGAACCGGTCAGGACAATCTGAACGCCTCGACCGTGGCGACGCAGTGGGGCCCGCTGTCGGCCACCGACCGGGACTTCCTGGTCAAGGTCCGGCTGGCCGGGCTCTGGGAGCTGCCGGCGGGACAGCAGGCGATCGAGCGCGCCCCGACCAAGGCGATCAAGGACACGGGCGACCACCTCGTCGTCGGCCACGCCGATCTCGACCGACGGGCCCGCGAGGTGGCGGGCAAGCTCGGGGTGGAGTTGCCCAACCAGCCGAACGAGCAGCAGCAGGCGTGGCTGCGGGAGCTGTCGGCGGCGAGCGGACGGGAGTACGAGTTCAAGTTCGCCAACATCCTGCGCAACGCCCACGGCAAGGTCTTCTCGCTGATCGCCCAGGTCCGGCACACCACGCGCAACACGCTGATACGGCAGTTGGCGAGCGATGCCAACCAGACGGTGCTGGACCACATCACCATGTTGGAGGGGACCGGCATGGTCGACTTCGACGCCATCGCCAATGAGGCGGCCGGAGGTGCGAAGGCGAGCCCCACCGGGCCGCCGCCGCCGGGCGGGAACGTGCCCGCCGCTCCGCAGCCGGTGGAGCCCAACGGCAGCCAGCAGCTGACCTCCCAGCCGTCCGTACCCCCCGGGCCGCCCGGTGCCGTCAACACCGCCAGGCCGGAGCCCTCGCTCAGCCCCTGACCTCGCGATCCCTACTCGTCGGGAACCTCAAATCCACCTCTGAACGTCTCACTCCCGGGATTTACCCTGTCCTTACAGGGCGATGACACCACCACGCGTCCTCGGCGGTGGCCGAGGCGCGACCGGGAGTTGGGGACACACCGCAGGGGGCGGCATGGCACTCGGCATGGGCATCGGTTGGCGTCCGGAGATAGCGCGGACCGTGGAGGAGTTGCCGGGGCTCGACTGGGTCGAGGTGGTGGCGGAGAACATCTGTCCCTGCCATCTGCCCGACTCGCTGTCCCGGCTGCTGGCGCGCGGTCTGACCGCGGTGCCACACGGGGTGTCCCTGGGGCTGGGCGGCGCCGACCGGCCGTCCGAGCAGCGGCTCAAGGACCTTGCCGAGCGGGCGACCGCACTGGGCGCGCCCCTGGTGACGGAGCACATCGCGTTCGTGCGGGCCGGGGGGAAACTGACCGCGTCCCCGCAGTTGGAGGCCGGTCATCTGCTGCCGGTGCCGAGGACCTGGGACGCCCTGAAGGTCCTGGTCGAGAATGTCCGGATCGCGCAGGACTCGCTGCCCGTACCGCTGGCGCTGGAGAACATCGCCGCGCTGATCTCCTGGCCCGACGAGGAGCTGACGGAGGGGCAGTTCCTCGCCGAACTCGTCGAGCGCACCGGGGTGGGCCTGCTGATCGACGTGGCGAACCTCCACACGAACCACGTCAACCGTGGCGAGGACCCGGCGAAGGCCCTCGCCGAACTCCCGGTGGAAGCGATCGCGTACGTCCATGTGGCGGGCGGCGAGGAACGGGACGGCGTCTGGCACGACACCCACGCCCATCCGGTCACCGAACCCGTCCTAGAGGTGCTGCGGGAACTCGCGTCCCGGGTCAGCCCGCCGGGGGTGCTGCTGGAGCGGGACGACGACTTTCCGCCGTCCGACCAGGTGCACGGCGCGCTCGCGGGCGAGTTGGCGGCGATCAGGGAGGCGGTGGGATGCGGGGTGCAGGCTCCGCCGGCACCCCACTCGGCTCCGCCGACCGCGGCCGACCGGGAGGCCGAAACATCAACCGGGTCGGCCGGGTCGACCGATCCATCGGCCCGGGACCGGCTCGGCATCTCCCAGACGGCGCTCCTCGCCTCCCTGGTGGCGGGCCATCCGGCCCCTGAGGGCTTCGACCACCAGCGGTTGCGGGTGCAGCGGCGGGCGCTCGCGGCCAAGCGGGCGTCCGTCGTCGCCCGCATCGCCCCGGAACTGCCCGAGATCCTCGGCCCCGGCTACCGGCCCGCGTTCCTCGCGTACGCCAAGGGCCGCCCGATGGGCTCGGGATACCGCAAGGACGCGCTCTCCTTCGCCGAACACCTGCTGATTTCCGGCCGGCCCGCCGACGTTCGGGCCCGGCGCCGGCTCACCCGGTGGTGGGAGGATCGCATCGCACCCCGTCCGCCCGGGCGTGCCGCACGGATCGCCCGGGCGGCACGGATGAGACTTCTACGGAGGTAGTCCATGGACACAGCGGCCGTGTTGGTCTGGATCGCGATCGCGGCCTCGTCGATCCCGCTGATCGTCACCGTCGTACGGGCCCAACGGGACAGTCGGGCCCGCGGGGTGGCGGAGGAGATCCGCAGTGTCTACGAGGCCGCGTTCCTCAGCGGCGGTCCCGTACGGGTCGTGGACACGGCAGTGACGGCCATGCACGCGGACGGACGCCTACAGATAGGCGGACCCGGCATCGTGGGCGTACACAACGACGTCTCCCACGACCCCGTGGAGCGGGCCGTGCTCACACATCTGGCCAACTCCGACGACCACCAACTGAACACGCTGCGGTACAAGGTGATGCGCAAGCCGGCGGTGACCGGCATCGCCAGTGGACTGACCGATCGCGGACTGATGATGTCGCTCCGGCGCATCGGCGCGGGACCCGTCCTCTGGGGGCACGGCCAGGCGACCCTGTGCTGGATGGGGCTGACGACCGCGACCACGCTCACCGTCGTCAGCCATGTCCATGACTGGGACCGTCCCGCCCTGCCCTTCGTCCTGTTGGTCCTGCCGGCGCTGGTCTGGGGCATCGTGACCGGGCATCTGATGGCGCGCCGGGTCAGTCGGCGGGTGACGAAGGCGGGGCTGCGGGCCCTGCGCGACTACGGCCGACGCTCCGCAGGCTCGACGGCTCCCGGACAGCGGGTGGCGGTGCAGGGGGCGAGCGCTGCGGGTCATCCGCTGCTGCGGACGCTCCTCGCCGCTTCCGTGGCGGTGCCCCTGATGGCCGCCACGACAGGCGGGGGAGACGGCGGGGGAGACGGCGGTGGTGGCGACGGCTGCGGAGGGTGCGGCGGCTGCGGCTGCGGATGACCCCGGACGGCCATCGATCCGACGGCGCCGGTGGCTCCCCGGGCCTGGCGCTGCGCGGAGTTCGACACCGCATCCCGGGGGCGCACTGAAGGCCGAAGGGCGCATCGGAGTCATTGACCGCGACACCGTTCGGCGGTGCTTTACTCGCCCCGACGCGCCACGAAGGATCGATCCCTTGACCGCCGTCCGCACACGATCGGAGGACGGCGGGCGACGAAGGGATCTGGATGAGAGCACGCGCACGACACGGGGTCCTCATCGGCCTCGGCTCCCTGTCGATCAGCACGCTGATCGTCCCGCCGGCGGGCGGCGCCACGACCACCGTGACCGAGTCCCACGGCACCGCCATCGCAGCCGCACGTGCCGCTGGCGCGGGCATCTCGTTCGGGGCCTGCCCCGAGGTGGAGCGGCTCCCCTCCTCGGTGAAGTGCGGCACCGTCGAAGTGCCGCTGGACTACGCACAGCCGTCGGGCCGGCAGATCTCCCTCACGGTCAGTCGGATTCCGGCGAGCGGTGATCCGGCCGACTACCAGGGCGCGTTCGTCTACAACCCGGGCGGTCCCGGCGCATCCAGCATGTACTTCCCCCTGGCCGGACAACTCCCGGAGTGGAAGCGCATCGCCCGCGCCTACGACCTGGTGGGCTACGCGCCCCGCGGTGTCGCACGTTCCGCGCCGCTGTCCTGTGAGGAGCCGTCCGAGCGGGCCCAGGGCCCGACCCCGGATCCGACCCACCCCTCCCCCGCCGAGAAGCAGCGACGGATCGCCGAGGCGAAGGCGTACGCCGAGGGCTGTGCCCAACGGAACGGCGGCGCATTGCGGCACTACACCTCGCTGAACAACGCGCGTGACCTCGATGTGCTGCGAGCGGCGCTCGGACAGCAGCGGCTGACGTTCATGGGTGCCTCCTACGGCACCTACTTCGGTGCGGTGTACGCCACCCTCTTCCCCTCCCACGTGCGTCGCATGGTCTTCGACTCGGCGGTCAACCCGGCCCCGGAGAAGATCTGGTACCGCAGCAACCTCGACCAGAACACCGCCTTCGAGCGCCGCTGGGCGGACTTCCGCACCTGGATCGCCAAGCACGACGACGTCTACGGGCTGGGAGCGACGCCCGACGCGGTGGCGCGCAGCTATGAACGGGCGAGTGCCCGGCTGGCCGTGGAGCCCGCGGGGGGCACGGTGGGACCGGGCGAGTTGCACGGGGCGTTCCTGGGCGCGGGGTACTACGACGACTACTGGGTGCCGAGGGCCACGGCACTCTCGGAGTATCTGCGCGGCAACGACAAGCCGTTGATCGCTCAGGCCGCGCCGCGGACCGGGGCCGCGAAGGAGTCGGAGAACGCGCGGGCCGTCTACTCCGCCATCGAGTGCAACGACGCCCCCTGGCCCACCGACTGGGCGGTGTGGGACCGGGACAACACGGAACTCGCCCGTACCGCGCCCTTCGAGACCTGGGACAACGCCTGGATGAACCTGCCCTGTGCCTTCTGGCAGGGGCCCCGACAGCAGCCCCTGGACGTGGGCACCCGCCGGGGTGCGCTGCCGCCGGTGCTGATCCTCGCGGCGGAGCGGGACGGGGCGACCCCGTACGAAGGGGCGAAGGAGCTGACGCGCCGGTTGAAGGGGGCGGTCCTGATCACCGAGGAGGACGCCGGTACCCATGGCATCGGCGGCGGCGCCAACGCCTGTGTGAACGCCCATCTGGAGGAGTACCTGCTCCAGGGGAGGACGCCGGTGCGGCGCGCGTCGTGCGCGCCGCACCCGGAGCCGGACCCGGTGTCGCTGGAGCGGCGGAGCGAGCAGCGCAGGCTGCCGAACGCCGTCTGACCTTCCGGGTCGGACAGGCCGGGGCCGCTGGTGTGCGGTCCCGGCCTTCGTCATGTCCGGGGCCGCTGATGCGCGGCGCCGGGAGCGGGTGGAGACCCGTCAGGCGAGCGAGGCCACCAGTTCGGAGACCTCCTTGCGACGGCCCGTGTAGAACGGGACCTCCTCGCGCACGTGCATCCGGGCCTCGGACGCCCGCAGATGACGCATCAGATCCACGATCCGGTGCAGTTCGTCCGCCTCGAAGGCAAGGATCCACTCGTAGTCGCCGAGGGAGAACGAGGCGACCGTGTTGGCGCGGACGTCCGGGTAGCCGCGGGCCATCTTGCCGTGGTCGGCGAGCATGCGTCGACGGTCCTCGTCGGGCAGCAGGTACCAGTCGTACGAGCGGACGAAGGGGTAGACGCTGACGTAGTCGCGCGGGTTCTCGTCGGCGAGGAACGCCGGGATGTGCGACTTGTTGAACTCGGCGGGCCGGTGCAGGGCCATGTTCGACCAGACCGGGTCAAGCGCCCGGCCGAGGCGGGTGCGACGGAAGAGGTTGTACGCATCCTGGAGCTCGTCCGAGGTCTCGGCGTGCCACCAGATCAACACGTCGGCGTCGGCGCGCAGCCCGGAGAGGTCGTACGTGCCGCGCACCGTGATGTCCTTGGCGGCGAGCTGGTCGAACAGCTCCTGGACCTCGTCGGCGTAGCCGGAGCGGTCATCGGGCAGCACATCGCGCAGCTTGAAGACGGACCACAGCGTGTAGCGGATGACCTCGTTGAGGTCCTTGGCCTTCTTGCCGGCGTTCGGAATCTTTTCTGGTGCGCTCATGGGGCTATTGTCCCGCGCCCCGATCGGTGCCCGGCGCCAGGGTGTGCGTGGCGAGGATCTCGTCGGCGGCGCGCTGTCCGCCGGCGATGCAGGCCGGGATGCCGACGCCGTCGTAGGCCGCACCGCAGAGCGCCAGACCGGGCAGCTTGGCGACCTCCCGGTGGATGCGTGCGACCCGGGCGGGATGGCCCACCGGGTACTGGGGAAGTCCTCGCGTCCACCGGGTGACGGTGACGGCGACGGCGGTGGCCGTGACCCCGGTGGCCTGGCGGAGGTCGCCCGACGCCGCGTCGATCAACTCGGCGTCCTCGCGCTGCAACTGCTCCTCCTCGCCGTGGCGGCCGATGGATGCGCGCAGCACGAAGAGTTCGGGCGAGCGGTCGCGGACCCACTGCCACTTCTGGGTGGAGAAGGTGGACGCCTTGATGGTGCGGCCGTCGACCGGAGGGACGAGGAAGCCGCTACCGGCGGGGAGGCCGGTCATCGCGGAGCGCGGGAAGGCGAGGGTGACCAGGGCCATCGAGGCGTATTCGATCCGGTCGACCTCGGCGGCTGCGGCGGGGGACTCGGCGGCGAGCAGGGTCGCCGCGGGGCCGGCGGGCACGGCGAGGACCACGGCGTCGGCGGTCAGGGTCCGGTCGGTGAGGCGGACTTCCCAGCCGTCCGAGCGGCGGTTCAGCGCGATGACGGGCGTGCGGTGGAGGATCTCGCCACCGCCCGCGCGCACCGCGTCGGCGACCGCTTCCGGCAGGGTGCCGACACCGCCTTCGATGCCGAGGAAGACGGGCCCGTCCTGCTGCTGTTCCCGGGCCCTGCGCTGCACTTCCTGGACGCCCGCGAGCAATGAGCCCCGCTTCTTGGCCGCGGCGAAGAGGTGGGGGACGGCGGCCTGCATGGAGATCCGATAGGCGTCACCCGCGTACACACCGCCGAGCAGCGGTTCCACCAGGCGGTCGACGACTTCACGGCCGAGGCGCTCGGCGGCGAACGCTCCGATGGCCACGTCCTCGTCGAGTTCGACGGCGGGCAGGTCGCGCTCCTCGGCGATGCGTGCGACGCCGCGCGGCGACAGGATTCCGGCGAGCGCCTCGGGGGTCCCTGGGACTCCCATCACATGTCCCTTGGGCATGGGGCGCAGGGCGTCGCGCGTCCACAGCGCAGCGGTGGCCGTGGCAGGCGCCTGGAGTCTGTCGCCGAGGCCGACCGCACGGGCGAGGTCGATCGCTTCGGGGCGTCGGGCGAGCAGGGACTCGGCGCCGAGGTCGATCGGGGTGCCTTCGATCTCTCCGGCGAGCAGTTTGCCGCCGAGCCTGTCGGTGGACTCAAGGAGGGTGACCCTGACCCCCGCGCCGACGAGACGGTGAGCGGCGGCGAGCCCGGTGATCCCGCCCCCGATGACGACGACGTGCCCGGGGTCCGTCCGGGGTCCGGTACCGGTGTCCTGGGAAGACTGCATGCCTCCACTGTCTCAGACCTGCTTGGGGCAGCCTTGAGCGACCGGTTGCGCACCGTTCGGTTTGCTTCAGTTCTCCTCAGTTCTCTTCACATCACGTCGCATCCCGTCGCATCACGTCGGGTCCCGTGTCCCGTCCGATCCGATTCGAGTCCCGACCGTGATCGGTTCGCTACCGCCGGGAGGAAACCGGACGCAGGAACCCACCGTCAAAAGGGCGATATCCAGCGACGGAATCGATATGGGGGGCCATATGCGTGCACGACGTACGTGCGCCGTAGTTCTGCTGACCGCCTCACTCGCGGTGGCGGGTTGCGCCGCGAGTGACGGGGACAACAAATCGGCCAGGGCGGTCGACGCCGCGGCCGAGCGGGGGACGGTGGGCGGCGCCAAGGAGGCGGCGGCGGATCCGAAGGGGGACCAACAGGGCTCCCCGAAGGCGGCACCGGCTCTCAAGCTGGCGCCCTCGCACATCATCCGCACCGCCGAACTGCGGGTCCGGGTCAAGGACTCGGCGAAGGCACTGACCGCCGCCCGCAGGACCGCGGAGCGGGTGGGCGGCCATGTCGCAGAGGAGTCCACCGAGCGCATCGGCGACGACGAGATGGACACGCGGGTGGTCCTGCGCGTTCCGCAGGAACGGTACGACGAGGTGCTGGCCGAGTTGGCGGGCGCGGGAAAGCTCCTGCTGCGCACCTCGAACGCCACCGATGTGACCGATGAGGTCGTCGACGTGGAGAGCCGCATCGCCACCCAGCGGGCGAGCGTGACCCGGGTGCGGGCACTCATGGACCGGGCCGACAAGCTCGCCGACGTGGTGACCCTGGAGGGGCAGCTCAGCAGCCGTCAGGCGGAACTGGAGTCGCTGCTCGCCCGACAGGCGTCACTGAAGGACCGTACGAGTCTGTCGACGATCGAGCTCACGCTCTCCGAGACCGAGGAGCCCAAGGACGAGGAAGAGGGCGACCCCGGCTTCCTGGACGCGCTGGAGGGCGGCTGGGACGCCCTGGTGACCTCACTGCGCTGGACCGTGGTGGTGCTCGGCGCGGTGGCGCCGTTCGCCGCCCTGCTGGGCCTGTTGTACGCGCTGTGGCGGTGGGCGGTGCGCCCCCGACTGAACGGGCGCCGGCCGGTCCCGGAGCCATCGCCCGCTCCCCTGCCCGCCTATGCGGCGACGCCCCCGAAGACCGAACAGGAGGAACCTGACGGCAGCTGACCAGGCACTCCCCCGTAGCGTGGGGGCATGACGAGTCCCAGAACGGTCGAGCGACTGGTGGTCATCGGAGGCGATGCGGCGGGCATGTCCGCCGCATCGCAGGCACGCAGGCTCAAGGGGCCGGACGAGTTGGAGATCGTCGCGTTCGAACGCGGCCACTTCAGCTCGTTCTCGGCGTGCGGGATCCCGTACTGGGTCGGCGGCCAGGTCGATGAGCGCGCCGATCTGATCGCCCGTACACCGGCCGAGCACCGCGAGCGCGCGATCGACCTCCGGATGCGTACGGAGGTCGTGGAGATCGACACGGCGCGCGGGCGGGTGCGCTCGCACGATCTGGAGAGCGGCACGCACGCGTGGACCGGCTACGACAGGCTCGTACTGGCCACCGGGGCGCGCCCCGTGCGTCCGCCGCTGCCCGGCATCGACGCCCCGGGTGTGCACGGGGTGCAGAACCTCGACGACGGCCAGGCGCTGCTGGACACGCTCGCGGCCACCGAGGGACGCCGCGCGGTCGTGATCGGCGCCGGCTACATCGGGGTGGAGATGGCGGAGGCCCTGCTGAACCGGGGCTTCGAGGTGACGGTCCTCAACCGTGGCGAGCAGCCGATGGCGACGCTCGACCCGGACATGGGTTCCCTGGTGCACCAGGCGATGGACGGTCTGGGCATCACCACGGTCAATCGCGCCGAGGTGACCGAGATCCACACCGACGACGCGGGCCGGGCCTGTGCGGTCGCCACGCGTGACGCCGTCCATCCGGCGGATGTCGTGGTCCTCGGCATGGGCGTGGAGCCGGAGACCTCGCTGGCGAAGGCCGCGGGACTGCCGCTGGGCGCTTACGGGGGGCTGCTCACGGACCTGTCGATGCGGGTGCGCGGCGAGGACCGCATCTGGGCCGGTGGGGACTGCGTCGAGGTGCTCGACCTGGTCTCGGGCCGGGATCGCCATGTGCCGCTCGGCACCCACGCCAACAAGCACGGCCAGATCATCGGCTCCAATGTGGCCGGGGGCTACGGCACGTTCCCCGGCGTGGTGGGCACGGCGGTCAGCAAGGTCTGTGAGCTGGAGATCGCCCGAACCGGTCTGCGGGAGCGGGAGGCGTCAGCGGTGGGCCTGCAGTTCGTGACGGCGAAGGTCGAGTCCACCAGCCGGGCGGGCTACTACCCCGGGGCAGCGCTGATGACGGTGAAGATGATCGCCGAGCACCGTACGGGTCGGCTCCTGGGCGTGCAGATCGTGGGCCGTGAGGGCGCGGCGAAGCGGGTGGACATCGCGGCGGTGGCGCTGACGGCCGGAATGACGGTCGAGCAGATGACCGCCCTGGACCTCGGGTACGCGCCCCCGTTCTCCCCGGTCTGGGACCCGGTGCTGGTGGCGGCCCGCAAGGCGGCCACGGCGGTACGGGCGGGCTGACGGCCCCGGGCAGGGGTTGCGGGTGGCTCCCCTGCCCACGACGTCCTCAGCAGTTCCTTGCGTGATGTCAACGGCCTTGCCGGAAGGCGTGATTGTGCCTCGGGCGCGGTGCGCGGGCGCGCCGGTTCAGCGGGCCGTCTGCTCGTGGACCGATGCCACCAGGCGCGTCAGCGCGTCCGGGTCGGTCGTGGGGAGCACACCGTGGCCCAGGTTGAAGATATGGCCTTCCAGGCCCTCCGCCGCGTCGAGCACCTCTCGGGTCTTGCTCTCCACCGCCTCGCGGGAGGAGAACAGCACCGCGGGGTCGAGGTTGCCCTGGAGCGCCTTGCCGGGGCCGACCCGTCGGGCGGCCTCGTCCAGCGGGACGCGCCAGTCCACGCCCACCACGTCGGCGCCGGCCTCGCCCATGAGGCCGAGGAGCTCACCGGTGCCCACGCCGAAGTGGATGCGGGGCACCCCGTAGGAGGCCACCGCATCGAACACCTTGGTCGAGGCGGGCATCACGGAGCGGCGGTAGTCGGCCGGCGCGAGTGCGCCGACCCAGGAGTCGAAGAGCTGGACGGCGCTGGCTCCGGCTTCAATCTGCACCTTCAAGAACGCCGAGGTGATCTCGGCGAGACGGTCCAGCAGATCGGCCCACAGCTGCGGGTCGCCGTACATCATCGCCTTGGTGTGCTCGTGGTTGCGGGAGGGCCCGCCCTCCACGAGGTAGCTGGCGAGCGTGAAGGGCGCGCCGGCGAACCCGATGAGCGGGGTGGTGCCGAGCTCGGCCGTGAGCAGGCCGATCGCCTCGGTCACGTACCAGACGTCCTCGGGCGTGAGGTCCCTGAGCCGGGTCAGGTCGGCGCGGGTGCGGATGGGGTCGGCGACGACCGGGCCGACGCCGGGCTTGATGTCGAGGTCCACGCCGATCGCCTTGAGCGGGACCACGATGTCGCTGAAGTAGATCGCGGCGTCGACCTTGTGGCGGCGGACCGGTTGGAGCGTGATCTCGGTGACCAACTCGGGCCGCATGCACGATTCCAGCATCGCCGTGCCCTCGCGCACCTTCAGGTACTCGGGCAGGGAACGGCCGGCCTGGCGCATGAACCAGACCGGTGTGTGCGGGACGGGCTCCCGCCGGCACGCCTTGAGGAAGGCGGATTCGTACGGCTTCGGCTGCTGGCCCGTGGGGCGGTCGTTGACGCTCACGCCCCAAATCTTCGCACGCCGGGTGGAAGTGGCTGCCCCGGCCCGGGTGTCCTTCCCTGCGCTCAGGGCCCGTTCCGCCTACTCTTCCCCGCATGGCCGCGGCTCAGGGACGTTATTCAGATCATTCTGACCAGTCTGATCAGTCACATCACGCACAATCCGGTTCGCCCGGCACGGGCGGGGACGACAAGGACGGTGCTGACGACGGCACGCAGGACACTGTGCCCCGCGCGTTCCGGCTCGCGGTCGAAGGGCTGCGGTCGGCGCGGCTGCGGCCCGGGATCGAAGTGGACCCCACCCGCCCGC
The DNA here is from genome assembly GCF_042753785.1 of Streptomyces sp. NPDC059256. Lineage (NCBI taxonomy): Bacteria > Bacillati > Actinomycetota > Actinomycetes > Kitasatosporales > Streptomycetaceae > Streptomyces > Streptomyces sp. NPDC059256. Next base: position 85,838 of record NZ_JBHYZO010000006.1, read on the forward strand.
CGCAGCGGCTCGCCCCGCATGCGTACGCGCTGGAGGCCGCGGTCGTCGAGGACGACGAGGACCTCGCGGACGGGCGGCTGGTCCTGCTGCACGATCCGGCCGGGCACGACGCCTGGCAGGGCACGTTCCGGTTGGTGACCCTGATCCGCGCCGAGCTGGAGCCGGAGATGGCGGCGGACCCCCTGCTGCCCGAGGTGTCCTGGTCGTGGCTGACGGGGGCGCTGGAGGCCCGGGGGCTGGCATACGGCGAACCCAGCGGGACCGTGACCCGCGCCGGGTCGCACTACTTCGGCGGGCTCGCCGAGCGCCGGCCCGCGACCCAGATCGAGATCCGGGCGTCGTGGACGCCCCGGGAGGGCCGGGACGGCGTGCCCGACACGGCCGCTCACCTGGCCGCCTGGTGTGATCTGCTCTGCCAGATCGCCGGGCTCCCGCCGGCCGCGGTCGGGGTGGAGCCGGGTGCCGGTGTGGTGTCGTTGCCGCAGCGCCGGGGGCCGCAGCACCGGTGACCTGAGAACCGAGAGGCGGCTCGCACCGCGCCACCGCCCCCTCTTTCGGACTGCGGCGCGGGACTGAGGCGGAGGACTGAGGCGGAGGACGACAGGGGCAGTGCGCCGAAGTGCGCAGCGCCCGGACGGCTCCGGTCGCGGACCCGCGCCGTCCGCCCGCCGCCCCCGCCGACGTACGCCGTGGTCTGCGGCAAAAGGCGATACGGTCAGCTCAACCGATGCGGCTACCTCGGCTGACGCAACAGTGCGTCGGTCGATAGGGCTGTCGCGCCTCCCGACCTGGCTCGGGCTCGGCGCCGACCCGCCTTCGGAGCGACCGCTCCCCTCGTGGAAACCGCCTCACCCGGCACACCCTTCCGGGGCGGATTCAGCGGCCTCACAACGCCCCTCATCAGCGATGGCCCCATGGGTAACAACCCGTCAGCTCATTCGTAGGATGATCGATCACCCGTCCTAATTGCACCAATTGTTACTCACCAAATCGTGATCATTCTCTAAAGGCGACCGGCTTCGGTGCCGAAGAGGTCAGTGACCCTAACTGCACGGTTCGCCCCGGCTTCATCCCCGAGCCGGCCCGTCCCGCACCTTCCTCAGGAGGCCTGGTGTCCGTTCTACTTGAGCAGCCCGCAAGCCTGGTCGCCTACCGCCCGAACAAACCGACGGCCATGGTCGTCGTGGCCGACCCGCGCGTCCGCTCCACCGTGACCCGCCATCTGTGGGCGCTCGGTGTGCGCGACGTGATCGAGGCGTCGTCCATCGCGGAGGCGCGTCCCCGCGTCGGCAACCCGCGCGACATCTGCGTTGCCGACGTCCACCTGCCCGATGGATCCGGGCTGACCCTTCTGTCCGAAACCCGCGCGGCGGGCTGGCCCAACGGCCTCGCCCTCTCCGCGGCCGATGACATCGGCGCCGTGCGCAATGCGCTCGCCGGCGGTGTCAAGGGATATGTCGTCACCGGGACCCGAACCAACATCGGGCACCCGACTCGCCCCGGCGCCGCCCCCATCGGCGCCGCAGCGGCCCGTCTCGGCCACCGTCGTCCCCCGGGTGCTCCGAGCCACCCGGGTGGCTACCGTGAGCTCTCAGGCCGCGAGGTCGAGGTCCTCAGACTGGTCGCCGAAGGCCAGTCCAACAAGGCGATCGGTGTCTCGATGGGGCTCTCCGCCCTGACGGTCAAGAGCCATCTCGCCCGGATCGCACGCAAGCTCGGCACGGGCGACCGCGCCGGAATGGTGGCCGTGGCCCTGCGCACGGGCATCATCCACTGACCCATCCGCCCCCACGCGATCCCGTACGCGCCCGTCGACGGAACGTTACGTCGACGGGCGCGCTCCGCTGACAGATACCCTTGACACGTGACCGACGCCCATGACCCCGCAGCTAAGACCGCACTGCGAACCACCGGGGGCGCTCCCCCGGACGACGGCGTCGCAGCCGAAGAACCCCCCGTCGCCCTGCTGGAGCCCCGAGAAGGCATCCCCCCGGTGGTCGCGGACGCTGACGCGCTCGCCGAGGTGATCTCGGCGTTCGCCGCCGGTACCGGCCCCGTGGCCGTCGACGCCGAGCGGGCCTCGGGCTACCGCTACGGCCAGCGCGCCTACCTGGTGCAGCTGCGCCGGGAAGGCGCCGGCAGCGCACTGATCGACCCGGTCGGCTGCCCCGACCTCTCCGCATTGGGCGACGTCCTCGCCGACACGGAGTGGATCCTCCACGCGGCCACCCAGGACCTGCCCTGCCTGCGGGACATAGGCATGGTGCCGACCCAGATCTTCGACACCGAACTGGCCGGGCGACTGGCAGGCTTCCCCCGGGTCGGACTCGGCGCGATGGTCGAGTCGGTGCTCGGATACGCCCTGGAGAAGGGCCACTCCGCGGTCGACTGGTCCACTCGCCCGCTGCCCGAGCCCTGGCTCAGGTACGCGGCCCTCGACGTGGAACTGCTCGTCGACCTGCGCAACGAACTGGAGAAGGAGCTGGACCAGCAGGGCAAGCTGGACTGGGCCCACCAGGAGTTCGACGCCATCGCCAGTGCCCCACCGGCCCCGCCGCGCAAGGACCCCTGGCGGCGCACGTCAGGCATGCACAAGGTGCGCAGGCGCCGTCAGATGGCGGTCGTGCGCGAGCTGTGGACGGCCCGTGACAAGGTCGCCCAGCGCCGCGACGTCTCACCGGGCAAGGTACTGAGCGACAGCGCCATCATCGAGGCCGCACTGTCCGTGCCGCCGAACGTACAGGCGCTCACGGCGCTCACCGGTTTCGGCCATCGGATGGGACGTCGACAGCTGGAGCAGTGGCAGGCGGCGGTCGACCGGGCGAAGGCACTGCCCGATGCGGAGCTGCCCCAGCCCGGTCAGCCGCTGAACGGTCCGCCACCGCCGCGGTCCTGGGCCGACAAGGATCCGGCCGCTGCGGCACGCCTGTCGGCGGCACGGACCGCGGTTTCGGCGCTGGCGGAGGAGCTCAATCTGCCACAGGAGAACCTGATCACGCCGGACACGGTCCGCAGGGTCTGCTGGGAACCCCCGGGCGACCTCTCCGTCGAGGCCGTGGCCCAGGCGCTGACGGAGCTCGGAGCGCGGCCATGGCAGGTGGAACTGGTGGCTCCACTGCTGGCGCAGGCGGTGACGGTCACCGACTGACCTGCGCTCGACCGGCCCCGGCGGCGGCCGGTCAGACACCGGGGGCGGGCGTCCACACCTCCGACCAGGGCGCATCCGGCCGCGCCCGCCGATACCGGTCCCGCCCGGTTTCGAGCGCGAACTGATCAAGACACGCCCACGAACCGTGCCACGCCTGCCCACCCGGGCCGTGGCACGGTTCTTCCGTCGTACCCGGTCCGCGCTCACGACCGTCGAAGCCCTCCCCCGCACCGGCAGCGGCGGTTGTGATCTTCGACGCTCACCGGGAGGGGGCTGGGCACGATGGTTACCCGCAAGTAGCATGGGGGGAGGAAAGCGCGCGCTCAGCCGCGTCCCGCAGCAGTGCCACCCCGCACCCTGGAGGAGAGCCATCGTGCCTCGTAGCGTCAGGGACGTCGTCTTCGTCGACGGCGTCCGCACCCCGTTCGGCAAGGCGGGCCCGAAGGGCATCTATCACGAGACCCGGGCCGACGACCTCGTCGTCAAGGCCATCCGGGAGCTGCTGCGCCGCAACCCCGGCCTCGACCCCGCCCGGATCGACGAGGTGGCCATCGCCGCCACCACCCAGATCGGCGACCAGGGCCTGACCATCGGACGCACCGCCGGCATTCTCGCCGGGTTGCCGCAGTCCGTGCCCGGTTACTCCATCGACCGGATGTGCGCCGGCGCGATGACCGCCGTCACCACCACCGCGGGCGCCATCGCCTTCGGCGCCTACGACGCGGTGATCGCGGGCGGGGTGGAGCACATGGGCCGCCACCCGATGGGCGAGGGCGTCGACCCGAACCCGCGGTTCGTCAGCGAGAAGCTCGTCGACGAGTCGGCCCTGTTCATGGGCATGACCGCGGAGAACCTCCACGACCGCTATCCGACCATCACCAAGGCGCGCGCCGACGAGTACGCGGTGCGCTCCCAGGAGAAGGCCGCCAAGGCGTACGCGAACGGGAAGATCCAGCAGGACCTGGTGCCGATCTCGGTGCGTCGCACCTCCCCCGATGGCGGTGAGACCGGCTGGGGACTCGCGACCCAGGACGAGCCGATGCGCCCGGGTACCACCCTGGAGAACCTGGCCTCGCTGAAGACCCCCTTCCGGCCCCACGGCCGGGTCACCGCGGGCAACGCGGCCGGTCTCAACGACGGTGCCACCGCCTCCCTGATCGCCTCCGAGGAGTTCGCCCGCGAGCACGACCTGCCGGTGCGGATGCGCCTCGTCTCCTTCGCGTACACCGGTGTCGAGCCGGAGGTCATGGGGTACGGACCCATCCCGGCGACGGAGAAGGCGCTCGCCAAGGCAGGTCTGTCGATCGACGACCTCGGGCTCTTCGAGATCAACGAGGCGTTCGCCGTCCAGGTGCTGGCGTTCCTGGAGCACTACGGCATCGCCGACGACGACGCCCGCGTCAACCAGTACGGGGGCGCCATCGCCTATGGCCACCCGCTGGCCTCCTCCGGCGTCCGGCTGATGACCCAGCTGGCCCGGCAGTTCGAGGAGCAGCCGCACGTCCGCTACGGCCTGACCACCATGTGCGTCGGCTTCGGCATGGGCGCATCGGTCATCTGGGAGAACCCCCACTTCAACGGAGGCGACAAGTGAGTACCGCTGAGCTGCTGAAGGGCGCGGCCGAACTGTTCGCCGACGAGGTCGTCACCAGCGCCCACGTACGCCATCTCGATCTGCCGCTCGCCGCGGGCCGGTTCGCGCTGATCACCCTCGACAACGGGTTCGACCACACCAAGCCCACCACCTTCGGCCCGAAGTCCCTGGCCAATCTGAACGCGGCGATCGACCAGGTCGAGCGGGAGGCGGCCGAGGGCTCGATCGTCGGGGTCGGGCTCACCGGGAAGCCGTTCATCTTCGCGGTCGGCGCCGATCTCAAGGGCGTGGAACTGCTGAAGCGCCACGAGGACGCACTCGCCATCGGCAAGGGCGGTCACGATGTCTTCAAGCGGCTCTCCGGGCTCGCCGTGCCCACCTTCGCGTACTACAACGGTGCCGCGATGGGCGGCGGCGTCGAGGTCGGGCTGCACTGCTCGTACCGTACGGTCTCCAGCGCGGTGCCCGCCTTCTCGCTGCCCGAGGTGTTCCTCGGGCTGGTGCCCGGCTGGGGCGGCTGCACCCTGCTGCCGAACCTGATCGGCGCGGACCGTGCGGTCACGGTCATCATCGAGAACTCGCTCAACCAGAACCGCCAGCTCAAGGGGCGCCAGGTCTTCGAACTGGGCATCGCCGACGCCATCTTCGAGGGCGCGGACTTCCTGGAGCAGTCGCTGACCTGGACCGCGGCCGTCCTCAAGGGCGAGATCGCCATCCAGCGGGCCGAGGTGGACCGGGGTGAGCCCTGGGACGCGGCAGTGGCGCGCGGGCGGGCCATCGCCGACGCCAAGGTGCACGGCGCGGCCCCCGCCGCCTACCGCGCCCTCGACATCGTGGCCGCGGCCAAGGACGGGGACCTCCAGGCCGGTTTCGACGCCGAGGACAGGGCCCTGGCCGACCTGATCATGGGCGGCGAACTGCGCAGCGGTATCTACGCGTTCAATCTGGTGCAGAAGCGCGCCAAGCGTCCGGTCGGCGCCCCGGACCGGGCCCTGGCCCGGCCCGTCACCAAGGTGGGCGTGGTGGGCGCCGGCCTGATGGCCTCTCAGCTCGCGCTGCTCTTCCTGCGCCGTCTTGAGGTGCCGGTGGTGCTCACCGACATCGACCAGGAGCGGATCGACAAGGGCGTCGGATACGTCCACGGCGAGATCGACAAACTGCTGGCCAAGAAGCGGATCAACCAGGACCAGAGCAATCGGCTCAAGGCTCTGGTGACCGGTGTCCTGGACAAGGCGGAGGGCTTCGCGGACGCCGACTTCATCATCGAGGCCGTGTTCGAGGAGATGGCGGTCAAGCAGCAGGTGTTCGCCGAGGTGGAGGCCGTCGCCCCCGCCCATGCGATCCTCGCCACCAACACCTCGTCGCTCTCGGTGTCCGAGATGGCGTCGAAGCTGAAGCACCCGGAGCGGGTCGTCGGCTTCCACTTCTTCAACCCGGTGGCGATCCTGCCGCTGTTGGAGATCGTGCGCGGTGTGCAGACCGACGACGCCGCCCTGGCGACGGCCTTCGGCGTGGCGAAGAAGCTGCGGAAGACCGCCGTCCTGGTCAAGGACGCACCGGCGTTCGTGGTGAACCGCATCCTGACCCGCTTCATGGGCGAGATCCAGAACGTCATCGACGAGGGCACTCCGGTCGTCGTGGCGGAGCGGGCCGTGGAGCCGCTGGGCCTTCCGATGTCCCCGCTGGTCCTGCTGGAACTCGTGGGTCCGGCGATCGGACTGCACGTGTCCGAGACCCTCAACCGGTCCTTCCCCGACCGTTTCACGGTCTCCCGGAACCTGAAGGCGGTCGTCGAGGCGGGCAAGCGCGGCTTCTACGTGTACGACTCCGGGCGTCCCGAGTTGGACCCGGAGGTCGCGGCGCTACTGGTCCAGGGCGATGTCGTCCTGACCGAGGAGCAGACCCGGGCCCGGGTGCTGGACGCGGTCGCAGAGGAGATCGGGCTGATGTTGGCCGAGGGCGTGGTGGCCGAGGCCCAGGACATCGACCTCTGTCTGATCACGGGTGCGGGCTGGCCCTTCCACCTGGGCGGCATCACCCCGTACCTGGATCGTGAAGGAGTGTCCCAGCGGGTCAACGGAAAGCCGTTCCTGGCCGCGGGCGTCGCGAGCGTGCCTGCCTGAACGACCGGTTGAACGATCGAAGGGGCCGTACGGAGTCTTCCGTACGGCCCCTTCGGCACGGGCCGGCACCGCTGGGGCCACAAAGCCCTAGGGTCGCCCGGCAGACGTGCTCACAGTCGCTTGGCGCTGCGCAGCGTCTTGGCGTAGTAGCCGTTGCCGTTGAGCCGTGAGGCGCCGCCCTTGTCGCCGATCGTGGGTCCGTTGACCTCTTCCCGGCTGGACAGGAAGATCATATTGCCCTCCGTGTCATGGCCCAGGTAGATCCCCATGTGGTCGAGGCGCTGCTTGGTACGCGCGTCCAGCTTGAAGAAGACGAGATCGCCGGGCTGGAGCAGGTCGATCGACTTCGGCCGGCCCTCAGGACCCACGCTGGTGAGCGGTATGACGTTGGCGCCGAGGTCGGACCGCGCCATGCCGTTGGCCGTGCGCGGCAGTCCGTCGCCCGACTTGTCCGAGGAGGCCAGCGGGTAGCGGGCGCGGTAGCCGAGCAGGAGCCGCATAAAGCCGGAACAGTCGGCGGAGCGGGCCCGCCTGGTCTCCGACTGTGCGGTGACGCCGTCCCGGAAGGTGTACGAGATGCCGAGGTAGTCGTAGAAGTCGGACAGCTCCTCGCGGAGGTCGTTGCCGGAACTGCCGTTGGGGTTCAGCGGCCCGAAGTTGGCGTCACCCGCGTAGGCGAGGCCCTCGTCGTCCTTCTTGATGGGCTGGTCCTGGACGTACTGGAAGCCCATGGCGAAGATGTCGTCCTCCTGGCTCCCGAAGAACTCCTTGAACCAGTCCTTGAACCACTTCTCCTTCTCCGCGCCCTTGCGCCACGGCTCCGGCATCAGCCGGACCCAGTTCTCCGTCACCACCCGGGTCTTGGTGTTGGTGGGCTCGGAGAAGGTGCGGGAGGGGCCCTTCAAGGTGGCGGTGCGCGCCTTGTCGGTGAAGGTGGCGAGCACCTCCCCGCTGCCGTCCCTCAGGACGGAGCGTTCGGGGTTCTTCAACCGCTCCCAGGTCTGGGCGCCGCTCTTGCCGGCCGCGGCACCCTGCAACTTGGGGGTGTCGGTGACCGCCTGCACCTTGGGCGCCTTGGCTTGCTCGTCCGTGCGGAGTTCCACGGTGAGGTACGCACTGCCGGCGAGCAGTGCGAGGACGGTGACTCCGTGGACGACGGGGCGTTTCTTCTTGGGGCTCATGGGATCGGCTCCAATGGGTGATCAGGCGGTCGGCATGACGCCGAGGAGGATTCCGGCGGTGAGGACGACGTACGCCATCAAGGTGACCGAACCGGTCGCCAACAGCGTCGGCCCCTTGGGCTGGCGGACCAGCTGGTAGGCGATCAGGCCGGGGACGATGAATCCGAGGGTCTGGTTGCTGTACATCAGCGGGAATTCGAGCGAGAGGATGATCATCACGGTGGCCTGGAGCATCACACCGGTGAGCACGACCGCTGCGAACAGGCGCTTTCCGTACAGGATGATGAACTTCTGCATCACCAGGGTCGACACATAGGTGAGCACGGTGACACCGAGCACCATGGCCGCGCGCTGGAGATCCTCGACCAGTGTGAGCGCCAACCAGCCCGGGGTGATCATTCCGCCGGGTGAGAGATTGGTCGTCAGATAGCAGACCAGCGAGAAGAGCAGGCCCAGAGCGATACCGATGGCGGCGATCTCTGGGGTGAGGACGGACGGGATCAACGCTGGTCTCCTGGGCTGTGCCACTGATGGTCGTCGGCGGGCGGGGCGGGTGGGCGGCGGGGTTCGAAGAGGCCGCGCTCCTGCGGCTGCTCGCCGTAGGGAGCGGGTCCGTTGTGGACCGTAGTCGGCCAGGGTTCCCTCGGCGCCGCCGGGTCGCCTTGTGGGCCGGGCTCGGGACGGTAGTCCTGCGCCGGGGCGGCGTACTGCTGCTGCTGGTAGCCGTCCGTGGGCTGCTCCGGAATCACGACGCGGGGCATCTGCTGGGTGGAGTAGCGGGACTCGTACGCCTCCGAGTACTGCTGGTAGGGGTCGATCCGGGGCGCGTACAGCTGCATCGTCTCCGACGGGTCGACGCTGCGCTGGGGTACTGCCTCGCTCTTCGTCGGGGCCGGCCTCTTGCCGCCCGGTGTGGTGCTGTCGTCGGGGGTCTCGTCGGCGGGGAGTTCAGCGAGGTGCTCCAACAGCACCTCGCCCTGGCCGTGGATGTTGCCGATGGCGACCAGGGAGGAGTTGGGGCTCAGCTGGTTGATCAGCGCGGCCATGAACTCCTCCGGGTCCCGTCGGTCACCACCGAGGTCAACCGCGCGGGAGCGGAACTCGGCCGGGATGGCGTCGATGGCGGACTTGGCGGGGTGTCCGATCACGAACACCTTCTCCGGGTCGAGATCGGGGATGATCTCGCCCATCTGACCGTTGCGCTCCACCCGGTCGGGGCGGCAGTTGATGACCACGTTCAGCGGCCGGTGGATGGCACCGAGATCGAGCAGCTGGTTGATGTTCATCAGCGTCGACTCGGGGTCGTTGGCCGCGAACACGTTGGCGAAGCGCAGCCGCTTGTCGTCCTCGGTGACGTAGCGCTCGACGGAGAGCACACCCGGGTCCGGTGGTGCGTCGTACATGCCCTGGAGCGCGGTCTCCCGCTCGACTCCCAGCAGATCGGCGACGGTGAGGGCGATCGCCACGTTCTCCTTGAAGGTGAACCAGCTGAAGCCGCGCAGCTCCTCGTCGCTGACCGTCTCCGGGTCGGCGTAGATCAGCTTGCAGTTACGGGCGTCGGCCTCTTCCTGAAGGATGTGGAAGCGGTCCTTCTCGGCGGTGACGCAGATCCCGTCCTCGGGCATCGAGCGGCACAGCGAGCGGGCCACGTCGTCGAGGGTGGGGCCCATCTCGGCGAGGTGGTCCTCACGGACGTTGCACAGGACGCCGATCGTGGAGCGGATCAACTTCGACTGGTTGATCTCCTGGAGCGCCGGCATCACCGCCATGCACTCGATGACGAGGGCGTGCGGGCGGTACGCGGCGGCGCGGCGGACGATCCCGATCTGCTCCACGACGTTGGCGATGCCGAACTTCCGGTAGACCGGTTCCTCTGTCGCGTCCGGGTGGATGAACCGCGCCGCGGTTCCGGTGGTCTTGGCCACGGTGATCAGCCCACCGCCGCGCAGCGCCCCCGCGCACAGTCGGGTGATCGACGACTTGCCGCGGATGCCGTTGACCAGGACCCGGGTGGGTATCTGGTCGAGGTTGGTGTAGTGCCGCCGCTGCTCGACGACGCCCGCCGCAAGCAGGATCGCGCTGCACACCACCAACACGGTGTAGAGGAAGAGCACGGTGGTTCAGTTCCTTCCGGCCGGCGTCTTGGCGCCGTCGCGCTTGCGGAGCTCCGCCAACTGCTGGCGGAGGAGTTCCAGGCTGCGGGTGACGGCTCCGACCTCGTCGTGGTGACGGGGGTAGAGGACGGTACGGCGGTCTCCGCCCGCGAGGGCTTCGGCCTGGTCGGTGACGGCGCGCAGGGGGCGCACCACCACGATGTGGAGCCAGCCCAGGCAGGCGGCTGCGGCGGTGATGCCGAGCAGTCCGGCCAGGACGGTGCGGTTTTGCAGGCTGTACTCGGGGATCGCGAGGCCGGATGCGGGCTGGTAGCTCACCACGGTCCAGCCGAGCGACTTGGCGGCGCCACCGCCCACGAAGGGCGCGGCAGCGGCGATCTGGATGTCGTCGCCGGTGCGGTACAGGACGCCGCTGGGGCGTGCGCTGAGGCCGACCTTCTGGTTGGAGCCCGCGACGAGCGCGTCGAGGCGGCTGTTGGCCAGCTTCTCGAAGGCGAGGTAGCCGGTGTTCCCGCCGATGACCCGGCGTTCGGCGTCCACGACCCGCACCTGGCCGAGGCCGGGGCGCTTGAGCAGCGAGTTGAGGAAGTCGATGCGGAACTCGCCCACGACGGCACCGCCGCGCCCGGAGATCTCGGCGGTGCCGACGATCACGGGTTCCTTGGACTTGGTGTCGAGGATGCGGACCGGCTGGGTGGAGGGTGCCACGCCGTCGCTGCGCGGATCGCCGCCGGCTCGGGCGAGTACCTCGCCCTCCTTGTCCACGACGTACAGCGCCTCGTAGCGCAGGTGCTGGGCGAGGGTGCGTTCCAGCACTTCGGTCATCTCGGCGCGCTCGGTGTTGTTGCCGACGAGCGAGGCCACGGAGAGCAGGTCCGCGTGGCCTTCGTTGAGGGCGCGCCGGACCCGGTCGGTGAGGGTGTCGGTGCGCTCGCGCTGGTCGTTGATGATCTGCTGCGGTACGACGACGGAGTCGCCCGCGCGGTTGAGGAGCAGCATCAGCGGCGCCGACCAGACCAGCAGGAGCACGGCTGCGACGGCGAGCAGCGGGCGGGCGCCGAGGCGTCGCTTGCGGGTCGGGCCGTCGGGGTCGCCCTCGCCGTGGAGCTGACGGCGGATGCGTTCGAGCGCGTCGCCGATGCGGGCCGCCTCACCGTACTTGGGCACGGTGACCGGGCGGGTGAGGTCGCCCCGGGTGAGGCGGCGACTCTCCAGGTACAGCCGGATGAGCGGGCGCTGGACGGTGCCGAGGAGCAGGGCGACGGTGATGCCCCCGATCAACAGCAGTGCACCGGCGGCGGCGAGGCCGAAGCCCGGCCCGCCTGCGGCCATCGGCGGGTCAGCGATCTTGACCATGGCGATGACGGTGAGCCCGAGACTGGTGGCGACGGTGGCCCCGCCGGGTTCCGGCGCGGCGAGGGTGGCATATCCGGCCACGAGACGGTCGCCCGCGAAGTGTTCACCGGTGATGCTGCCGCTGACGCCCTTAAAGCCGCCGGATCCGGGTTCCTTGGACTGGAGGGGGTTCTGCTTGGCCTTCTTGGCCGCGTACTTGGAGAACGACTTCAGCTGCTTCTTGGAGTCCTTGATCTCCAGCCGCTGGAACTCGGTCATCACCTGCTCGGCCGGATCGATGCCGTCGCTGCTGAGGACCTGCGCGCGTTCGTCGATCACGGCGATGGCGCGGAGTTTACCGAGGCTGATTCCGGGAAAGCGGAGACTGCTGGAGGCGACGAGCAGCTTCTGCGGCTCGCCCTTCCAGGTGAGGACGGCGAAGGCGAGCAGTCGGGTCTCGCCGTTCTCCAGTCGAACCATCCGGGGTGCGAGGCCGTTCTTGTCCGAGAGCTTGGAGCGGTCGACCACCGTGAGGGGGACGTTCTCCCCACGTGCGGCGAGGAGTTTGCCCGACTCGATCTCTACGACTGCGGTGCCCATCCACTTTTGGTAGACGTTGCCGATCTTGTCGAGCACGGCGTCGGGCGACACCGACCCGGAGGCGCTGAAGAGGTCGGCGGTCCGGGTGAGGTCCGTGACGCTCTCGTCGATGGAGGCGCGCAGGGCGATGGCGCCGTCCTCGGCGAAGTACTGCTGGGAGTTGAGGACGGCCTTCGGAACGCGCTCTTGGTCGACCCGTCCGAGGGTGAGGGCGGTGACGCCCGCAAGGGCGAGGAGCAGAACCGACAGAACTGCTATAGGTGGGCGAATACCGCCCAATAGCGACATGTCGGCCCGTCGGCGGACCTTGTGCCGCCGCTTCGACTGCGAAGCGGCCAACAGGGGGCTCCTCTCATGGAAATCCTTGCGCATCAGGGGCGCCCAACGGCAGGTGGGCGCGGAAATGCGCAGCGCTGCACGAAAGCGCAGTGCCGGAAGGATCTGACTGACAATACGGTAAAAGGGTTGTACAAGTTCCAGCGAATGTGACCTCAAACGCCTACTGCTCAGTCAGGAAGAGACTGGAGCGGTTTCAGGTCGTCGCCGCCCGCCCCACGGTTGAGCATGGTGCCCGCAGTACGTTCGAAAGCCAGTCGATACCGGGCCCGCTGCTCCTTGGTCAGCTTGTCGTCCTCGCGCAGAACGCGGGCCACATCGACGAGTCGATGGTCCTTCACCGCGTCCTTGGGGACATTGCCCGCATCGTCCGGGTCCGGCGGAATGTCAACGTACGTGGGCACGTACCGGGCGCGCACGTCCCACCCCTTGCCCTTCTTGATGAACTCGAACCAGCCGATGACGCCTTCCTCGCTGAGACCGGAGGGCACATCGTGTCGGGCGAGTTGATTGCCGAGTCCGTACGCGATCCAGGTGCCGTCCACCTTCTCCATCGGCTGCACGATGTGCGTGTGGTGGCCGACGATGAGGTCGATGGTGGTCCGCTTGGCGATCTGCGGGCCCAGGGTGAGCTGCGTCTTGCTCAGGTTCGCCCAGTTGTCCCGCCCCCAGTGGAGGCTGAGGATCACCACCTGGGCCCCCTCCATCCTGGCTTTCTTCTCCGCCGCGGAGATCGCGTTGAAGTCGATCAGATTGGCCGTCCAGGGGGCGTCCTTGGGGACCTCGCGCCCGTTGAACATGGAGGAGTACGAGAGATGGGCCACCTTCACGCCCTTCACGTCCATGATCAGCGTGCGGTCACCCTCCTCCTCGGTGCGCGCCGTCCCCGTGTGCTTCAGGTTGGCCTTGTCCAGGGCGTCGAGGGTGTCCTTGACACCCTTCACGCCGTGATCGAGCGCGTGATTGGACGCGGTGGAGCACGTGTCGTATCCCACGTTCTTGATCGTCGTGGCGATCTGCGGCGGCACGATGAAGTCGGGGAAGCCGACGAAGGGCCCCTCGGGTTTGCCGGCGACCGGCTCGAAGTGGCAGATGGCGAGATCCGCCTTGCTGATGACGGGCTTGATGCCCTCCATCATCGGATCGAAGTCGAGCCCCGCCTCCCCCTTGCCGGTCTTGGCCGCGTCCTTGCGCGCCTGCTCGATCAACTGGGGGTGGGGAAGAATGTCCCCGGCCGCAGCAACCGTGAAGGCGGGTTCGCCGGAAACGGCTTTGTCATCGGAACCGAACGGGCCACAGGCGACGGCTCCGGAAAGCGTCGCCACGAGGGCCACGGAGATCGTCATCGACCGGCGGTAGGGGCGTTTCATCACTCGGCTATCTTTATACAACGATGATGGTCAACCGGACCAAGACGATAACGATTGCAACAATGATGATCGCACTGGCGATCATCCTGGCAATCACCATGACTCTTGTGCTAAAGGAACGCTCCCAACGAGACACATCCGAAGGAGAGAAGGACGGCCGTAGCCGAGCCTCCGCCGTCGAAGAGGACCTCGTGAAGCGGATCGGGCGGTACACCGCCGGTTTCGCCGAGGAGCGCGGCTACCAACCGCCCACGCGAGCCGAGCGCAAGGCCGCGGCGGAAGGCGTGGGACTCTTCCTCGACGGCCAACGCGACCAGGCACAGCGCCGTCTGGCGAGCATCGGGTTCGAGGTGCGCACGGTCTCCGACGAGGTCAGCGGTCGATCCTTCGCCGAGATCGCCGATCGCAAGGAGAAGTCGTCGGACGCGCGCGGCTGGGGCCGGGTCTATCTGGCGCTCGACGCACCGATCCGCTGGTCGATCCAGGTCCCCCACCCCGTCGCCGACAAGAACACCGAACGGCTCGGGGCGCAGGTGCTCCGTGGTTCACCGGGGGGAGCGCTGGTGATTGCTGGTGCGCATCGCAAAGCCGGCGAGGGGGACGAGGCCGATGTCGCCCATCGTACGGACACGGTCTTCGACACCGTCTGCGATGAACTCACCGAGCGCGGACTACCCGGAGTCCAAGTGCACGGTTTCGCCGACGACTCCGTACCTGATCATGATGTTGTCGCCTCCACGGGCAAGGGCAAGGTGGCGCTGGCCGAGGGCCGCGTCCTCGCCGACGCGCTCAAGGCACGGGGGTTCGCCGTGTGCCGGGGTTGGGTCCGCGACTGCCCGCTGGAGGGCCGCACCAATGTGCAGGGACGCAAAGCCGCCGCCGACGGCATCTCCTTCCTGCACATCGAGTTCAGCAATCGACTGCGCACCAGCGAGCAGCGCACGGCCCGCGCGGTCGCGGCCGTGAACACCGTGACCGCCAGCTGGGCGCGCTGATGACTCAAGGCCCCGCGACCCTGCTGATCGTGGACGGGGCGAATGTCATGGGGTCGGTCCCCGACGGCTGGTGGCGTGATCGGCGCGGAGCGGCCGAACGGCTGCGGGACCGACTGGCCGCCACCGCGGCGAGCGGCTTCCCCGGACTCCCCGGTGATCTGGAGATCGTGCTCGTGGTGGAGGGCGCGGCACGCGGGGTGCGATCCGTACCAGGGGTGACGGTCAGCGAGGCCGGGGGAAGTGGGGATGATCACATCGTCCATCTCGCCGCCGAGGCCCGCGACCGCCCCTGTGTGGTGGTGACGGCGGACCGCGGGCTACGCCTTCGAGTGACGCAGATGGGCGCTCAGACCGTGGGCCCGCGCACGGTGTACGGTCCCGCGGCGGACTAGCGCCCGTCCGTATCGGTCAGGAACTCTCCTTGGTGGCGGAGGTGTTCCGGTGGGGGGCGAGACGGCTGTGGCGTCGGCCGTACCAGAAGTAGACCAGCACGCCCAGCAGCATCCAGATGCCGAAGCGCAGCCAGGTCTCGGTGGGCAGGTTCAGCATCAGCCAGACCGAGGCGGCGACCGATGCGATCGGCAGCCAGGGCACCAGTGGTGTGCGGAAGGCGCGCGGCAGATCGGGGCGAGTACGGCGCAGGATCACCACTCCGATGGCCACCACCACGAAGGCGAAGAGGGTGCCGATGTTCACCAGCGTCGCCAGCTCCTCGATGCTGGTGAAGCCGGCGATGATCGCGATCAGCACACCGAGGAGAACGGTCGCCCGATAGGGCGTCTTGAAACGCGGGTGCACCCGGGAGAAGAAGCGCGGCAGCAGCCCGTCACGACTCATGGCGAAGAACACCCGGGTCTGGCCGAGCAGCAGGATCATGCAGACGGTCGTCAGTCCGACGGCGGCGCCGAAGCTGATGACGCCCGCGTACCAGGGGTGGCCGGTGGCCTTGAAGGCATCGGCGAGGGGCGCGTCGATGGACAGTTCGGTGTAGTGCTGCATCCCGGTGACGACGATCGAAACGGCGACGTACAGCGTCGTGCAGATGAAGAGCGATCCGAGGATGCCGCGGGGCATGTCCCGCTGCGGAAGCTTGGTCTCCTCAGCCGCCGTCGCCACCACGTCGAAGCCGATGAAGGCGAAGAAGACCACCGAGGCAGCGGTGAAGATGCCAAGGACACCGAAATTGGTCGGTGCGTACCCGAACAGCACCTGGATCAGCGGCTCCTGAAGCCCTGACTGCCCTTCGGTCTTCACCGCCGGCGGGATGAAGGGGCTGTAGTTCGACGCCTTCACGAAGAACGCGCCGGCGATGATGACGATCAGTACGACCGCCACCTTGATGGCGACGACCACGGACGTCACCCGGGCGGAGAGCTTCATACCGAGGACCAGTACGCCGGTCAGGACCAGGACGAGCAGAAACGCCAGCAGGTCGAAGGCGAAGCCGTAGGTGTGATTGGTCCCGGCGAGGGCGTCGGGCAGATGCCAACCCACGTTGTCCATCAGCGAGCGGACATAGCCGGACCAGCCGACGGCCACCACCGCCGTACCGAGCGCGAACTCCAACACCAGGTCCCAGCCGATGATCCACGCCGGCAGCTCGCCCAGCGAGGCGAAGGCGAAGGTGTACGCCGACCCCGCTACGGGGACCGTGGACGCGAACTCCGCGTAGCACAGGGCGGCGAGGCCGCAGACGACACCGGCCACGGCAAAGGCGATCGCGGTCGCCGGTCCGGCGTTCTCCTTGGCCACCGCACCGGTGAGGACGAAGATGCCGGTGCCGATGATGACACCGACTCCGAAGACGGTCAGGTCCAGCGCGGACAGCGATCTGGTGAGCGCGTGCTCCGGCTCCTCCGTGTCACGGATGGACTGCTCGATGCTCTTGGTTCTGAAGACACCCGTTCGGCCTGTGGGGTCTGTGTGTGTGCTCACCGCGCACCTCCACGCTCGTCGTCCCGTCATGATCGGGACGGGCGGTGGCCCTGGTGCGGCCTTCGGGTGGGGTTCACGCGAATGGGCCGGAAGGACCACCCATCCAGGGTGACCCTTCCGGCCCGATTCATGTCCCACGCGCTCATGTCGTCACACGAGCGAGGGTGGTGTCAGTCGCGCACCGGCTCCACTGCCTCGCCGGCCGTGGTGGACTCATCGGCGAACCGACCGTCCAGCTTGGCGACGAGACCGGTGACCTGACGTGCGATGTCGGGAGCGGTCAGGCCGATCTCCGTCATCACCTCATTGCGGGTGGCGTGGTCGAGGAACCTCGGCGGAATGCCGAAGTCGCGCAGCGGAACGTCGACGCCCGCATCCCGCAGGGCCTGCGCCACCGCGGAACCCACACCACCGACGCGGATGTTGTCCTCGACGGTGACGACCACCCGGTGGCGCTCGGCGAGCGGCGCCAACGCCTCGTCCACCGGCTTGACCCAACGCGGGTCGACCACGGTGGTGGAGATGCCCTGCTTGTCGAGGAGATCGGCGATCTCCAGACACATCGGCGCGAGCGCACCCACGGAGACCAACAGGACGTCGGGGCGCTCCGAGGGATCGGTGGGGTCGGTGCCCGCGTGGCGCAGCACGTCCATTCCGCCGATGCGGCCCACGGCCTTCACCGCGGGTCCGACCGCTCCCTTGGAGAAGCGGACCACGGTCGGCGCGTCATCGACGGCGACGGCCTCGCGGAGTTGGGCCCGGACCTGGTCGGCGTCACGAGGAGCGGCCAGCCGCAGGCCCGGCACGATCTGGAGGATGGACATGTCCCACATGCCGTTGTGGGAGGCGCCGTCGGTGCCGGTCACACCCGCCCGGTCCAACACGAAGGTCACCCCGCACTTGTGCAGGGCCACATCCATCAGGACCTGGTCGAAGGCGCGGTTGAGGAAAGTGGCGTACACGGCGAACACGGGGTGGACCCCACCGGTGGCCAGCCCCGCCGCGGAGACCGCGCCGTGCTGTTCGGCGATGCCGACGTCGTAGACACGGTCGGGGAACGCTTTGGCGAACCTGTCCAGGCCGACGGGCTGGAGCATGGCGGCGGTGATCGCCACGATGTCCTCGCGCTCCTGGCCGAGCTTGACCATCTCCTCACCGAAGACCGAGGTCCAGTCCAGACCCGAGCTGGCGATGGGCAGACCGGTGTCGGGGTGGATCTTGCCGACGGCGTGGAAGCGGTCCGCCTCGTCCTGGAGGGCGGGCTGGTAGCCGCGGCCCTTCTCGGTGAGGCAGTGGACGATCACGGGGCCGCCGAAGCGCTTCGCGCGGGCGAGCGCCGACTCCAGGGCCTCGATGTCATGGCCGTCGATCGGGCCGACGTACTTCAGACCGAGGTCCTCGAACATGCCCTGCGGGGCGATGAAGTCCTTGAGGCCCTTCTTCGCGCCGTGCAACGTCTCGTAGAGCGGCTTGCCGACGACTGGGGTGCGACCCAGGATGTCCTTGCCGCGGGCGAGGAACCGCTCGTACCCGTCGGTGGTGCGCAGGGTGGCCAGATGGTTGGCGAGGCCGCCGATGGTGGGTGCGTACGAGCGCTCGTTGTCGTTGACGACGATGACCAGCGGGCGGTCCTTGGCGGCGGCGATGTTGTTCAGCGCCTCCCAGGCCATGCCGCCGGTGAGCGCGCCGTCACCGATGACGGCGACCACGTGGTCGTCGCGCCGGAGCACCTCGTTGGCCTTGGCGAGGCCGTCGGCCCAACCGAGGACCGTGGAGGCGTGCGAGTTCTCGATGATGTCGTGGTCAGACTCGGCGCGGGCCGGGTAGCCCGAGAGGCCGCCCTTCATCTTGAGTCGCGAGAAGTCATGGCGGCCGGTGAGCAGCTTGTGCACATAGCTCTGGTGCCCGGTGTCCCAGAGGACCTTGTCCTTCGGGGAGTCGAAGACCCGGTGGAGGGCGATGGTCAGCTCGACCACGCCGAGGTTGGGACCTAGGTGGCCTCCGGTCTTGGAAACGGCGTCCACGAGGAAGGTCCGGATCTCTTCGGCCAGCTGATCGAGCTGCTCCGTGTTGAGTCGGTCCAGATCGCGCGGTCCCTTGATACGGGTAAGCAGTGCCACCCGTGCCTCCTTGCGTATTGAGCTGGTCGAGCGTTGCGTATCGAACCGGCCGAGAGTGCCGATTTGACCGAGTCTAATGTTCCGCGCCCGGCGTTGGTCATCGGGCGGTGGGTTCCGCCTCACGCCAATGGCGGATACCCACTCCGGCCCGTGACAATGCGGGCCGCCTCGCTCCGGGGCGAGCGGTGCGGAAGAGCGGGATGCACGGACACGGCGCGGTCCCACCCGGATCACGCCCCCCGTATCCGTCCACGCTCGGACGGGCCCTGTGGTTCCCGGCTTCCGGGCTCTGTGAGGAGTCCCACCGCTGGGTTCCGTGGGTGGTCGCTGACGCTCCCAACGCCGGCTCACGGAATGATCAAGAGATACGGAACTTCAACGTCCGGCGTCAAGGCTTCAACACGCAACGCAATGACAACGCTGCCATGAGTTCTTCCTGTGAACGCGTGCATTCGGGCGGGTCCCACCCCTGCGGCACCGGAAATCGCCGCGGTGGGGCTCAACGGAAGGCCGGTGCCCGCCCCTCGTCCAGCAGGTCGGAATCACCGAGTTCGCCCAGGACCAAGGTCAGCGCGCCGAGCACCTCCGCCCGCTCGCCGAGCGCTGCCGACACCACGGTCAGTTGCTGTGCGGCACTGGGGAGTGCGTAGCGGGCGACCGATTCACGGATCGGCACCAGGATGAGTTCCCCCGCCGCTGCGATGGGCCCGCCGAGGACGACCAGGCCGGGGTTGAGGAGATTGCACAGGCCCGCCACCCCACTGCCGATGTGGCGCCCCGCGTCGGCGAGGACGCGGCGAGCGCCGAGGTCGCCGTCCTGGGCAAGCCGGACGGCCCGCTCCATGGTGAGGCCCGGCCCGTGGTTCGGAGCGAGCAGGGACAACACCGGGCCCTCGGCTGCGAAGGTCTCCAGGCAGCCGCGGTTGCCACAACGACACACGGGCCCCGACTCGTCCAGGGTGACGTGCCCGATCTCCCCCGCCGTCCCGCCGGGCCCGCGATAGATCCTGCCCTCCATCACCAGCCCGGCGCCGATGCCGCCGCCCACCTTGATGTACGCCAGGTCCCGCACGCCGCGACCGCCCCAGACCAGTTCGCCCAGCGCCCCGAGGTTGGCGTCGTTGTCCGTGTGGACGGGTACGCCGAGCCGCTGGGCGAGGGCCGTGCCTGGATCGGTGCCGCTCCAGCCCGGGAGCATCGAGGTCGGGCCGAGGATCCCGGTCCGGGCGTCGACGGGAGCCGGGACCGCCAGTCCCACACCCAACAGCTTCTGCCGCTCCACTCCGGTGGTGGCGACGAGCCGATCGACCAGGTCCCCGGCGCGGGCGACCCCCTCGGTGACGGAGACGTCCGACGGCAGGGGCTGTGACTCCTCCGCGAGGATCTGGTGGGCGAGGTTGGCGACCGAGGCCCGCAGCCGGTCATGGCCGAAGTCCAGACCGACGACGATGCCGGCATCGGCCCTCAGCGAGATGCTGCGCGCCCGTCGGCCGCCCGCCGATGTGGGCGTGACCTCGATCGTTCCGCCGTCCTTCAGCTCTCGGACGATGTTGGAGACGGTGGCCGCCGACAGACCGGTGCTCCGCGCGATCTCGGCCTGGGTGAGCGACCCCGCCATCCGAACCGCCCGTACCACGCGCTCGCGGTTGGCCCGGTGCAAAGAGGTCTGCGATCCCGGAGTCTGCATCGGCCCGTCCACTCTGCCCGCCGGGCGCCCCGATCGTGACGCGCATCGGGAAGGCCCTGCGGAGCGTCCCTCTTGTCTCCACCTTCTGAAGGCCAACCTCACTGCTGGGGGATCGTTCCGTCAAGCCCGCACGGGCAGGGGGACCGCGGGGAACGGCGAAGGCCCCCGCCGTGGCGGGGGCCTTCGCTCGGTTATATGTGCTTCCATCGCCATACCCGCCATACGCGACATGCATCCCATACCCGCCATGCACGCTCTACGCGACATAAGCGATATGCACGTTCGGGCGACTCATATGGCGCGCGGAGGGTCAGGCCCGCGCGGGGAGCCGGCGACTACTTGATCGCGCCCGCCGTCAGACCCGACTGCACCTGACGCTGGAAGATCGTGTAGACGACGAGCACGGGGAGCATGGCGATCATCATGCCCGCCATCAGGGCGCCCCAGTCGTTCTCGTAGCCCTGCTGGAGGGCGATCATGGCCAACCCCTGGGTGAGGACGTACTTGTCCTCCTCCTGGTTGAGGACCATCGGCAGCAGGTACTGGTTCCACTGCCCCAGGAAGTTGAAGATGCCGATGCTGATCAGTCCGGGCTTGGCCATCGGCAGCATGACCTGGAAGAACGTCCTCGTGTGCGAAGCACCGTCGATCATCGCCGCTTCTGCCACCGAGGCGGGAAGAGTGCGGAAGAAGGAGGTCATGAAGAAGACGGTGAACGGCAGCGAGTAGGCGATGTAGACCAGGATCAGTCCGTGGTACGACGCCAGGAGCGAGGTACCGGGGAAGTCCCGCATCACGAAGAAGAGCGGGATCACCAGCATGAAGACGGGGAAGGACATTCCGGCGACGAACAGGTAGTAGATGAACCTGTTGCCCGGGAAGGTGAAGCGCGCCAGCACATAGGCGGCCATGGAGCCGAGCACCATCGTGCCGACGACCGAGCCGCCGACCACGATGCTGGTGTTGATGAAGTACTGGCCCATGTTCGCGTCGTCCCACGCATTGGACCAGTTCTCCCAGCGCAGGGAGGTGGGCAGGCCCCAGGGATCGGACAGGATGCCGTTGCTGTCCTTGAACGCGCTCCACAGCACCCAGAGCAGTGGCACACCGACCATCAGCCCCCAGACGATGAGGATGCCGTGGGAGAAGACGTTCAGCACCCCGCCCTCGGTGGTGCGGCTGTCCTTCGGGCCAGGGGCCTTGGCGGGCGGATCGGGCGTGATCTCCCGCTTCGCCACCACGTCGATTTCTTCGGTCGTCATCCGCTGTACCCCTAGTACTCGATCCGCTCACGCCGCGCGAGGCGCATGGTGAGCAGTGCGAACGTCATCGTGACAATGAGCATCGCGATTCCCATCGCGGACGCATATCCGAACTGGCTGTCGCGGAAGGCCGTCTGGTAGAGCCTCAGCGGCATGACGTCCGTGGCCCCGTCGGGGCCGCCCATGTTGACCGACATGATCTGGACCAGGGCGAAGGCGTCCAGGGCGATGATGCCCATGTACACCCAGCCGGTCTGCACCGTGTCCCACAGCAGCGGGAGGGTGATCTTGAAGAAGGTGTGGAACCGGTTGGCGCCGTCCAGCAGGGCCGCCTCGTAGATGTCCCGCGGGACAGAGGCCATGGCAGCGGAGAACAGCACCACGTAGAAGCCGACGTGACCCCAGACCATGACGGCGCTGATGCACCAGAGCGCGATGCTCTTCTCACCGAGCCAGGCGTTCTGGAGGTTGTCCAACCCGACCGCGCCCAGCAGCGAGTTGAGCATTCCGTCGTTCGGGTCGGGGTTGTAGATGTTGAACCAGATCACGGCGACGATGGTGATCGAGATGACCTGGGGGAAGAAGAAGACGAACTTGTAGATCTTCGAGCCGGTCACACCGGTGACGACTTCGTTCTTCTTCCGCTTGCCGCCGACGTTGAGCATGAAGGCGAAGAAGAGGCCCATGCCCAGGGTGATCACCGGGACCAGCGCCAACATATAGACGTTGTGGCGCAGGGCGTTCCAGAAGTCGTCGCTCTCCCAGAGCCGCTCGAAGTTGTCCAGACCCACGAACTTGGAGGAGCCCACCAGGCCCGACCAGTCCGTCAGCGAGATCTGGAACGCCTGGATGAACGGTGAGATCACGAAGATCCCGTAGATGATCAAAGGTAGGGCCAGGAAGCCCACGATGAATCGGTATTTGCCGTGTTGCATGTGCTTCCCGGCCCTTCCCCTCTTTCGATGGACTACGTCCGTGTCAGGTCAGCTGGTGCGCTTGAACTTCGTGACGGAGGAGTCCTTGGCGACCTTGTCCGCCTCCGCCTGGGTCTTCTTGATCCAGTCCGCGGCCTTCAGGTCTCCGGTGAGCAGCTGGCCGGTCAAGCCGCCGATCTTCTCGTCGGTGAGAGCCGGGTACCACTCCTGGAGCTGAAGGCTGATCAGGTTGGGTCCGGCCGCCTTCACGGCCTTGCTGGCAGAAGCAAGACCGGGAGAGAGCGTCATGCCCTCGGTGGCGTCCTGCACACACGTCAGGGACTTCACCTTGGTGGCGAAGTTCTGTGCGTGCTTCTTGGAGAGCATGATGCGCAGGAGTTCCATGCCGCCAGTGGGGTTCTTGCCCTTGGCCGAAACGATGTACGGCTCGCTGGGCTCACCGCGCAGGGTTCCGGTGGGCATCTTGTCGCCCGTGCCGTCGAAGAGTGCGCCGACCGACATCCCGAAGTCCTTCGGGGTGGTGGGGGCGGCCTCGTTCTCGACCCAGGAGCCGTTGGGGATGAAGACGGCCTTGTTCTTGGTCCAGGCGGTCTGCGACTGGATGTGGGTCAGGCCCTGGCTGCCGGCGAGGAAGTACTTCTTGGCTGCCAGCTCCTCGTAGTGCTCAGCGACCTGCTTGACAGCGTCGTTGCTGGTCCAGGCGTTGGGCTCCAGGTTGTCGATCGCGATCCAGGACTCCATACCGCCGATCTTGGCGATCTGGCCGAACAGGTTGAAGTGAACGTAGTAGGGGAACTTGCCCGCGTACGTCCAGGGGGCGAGGCCGGCCTTCTTGATCTCGCCGCAGAGGGTGACCATCTCGTCGAGGGTCTTGGGGTAGGTCCAGCCCTTGTCATCGAGCAGCTTCTGGGAGTACCAGGTGCCGTAGATGGTGAAGGCGTAGTAGAGCACGTCGAACTTGTCGCCGTGCATGCCCTTGTCGAGGGTGCTCGGGTGGATGACGTCGCGGATCTTCTTGGTCGGGTCGTCCATCGAAGGCGCGTCCAGCAGCGCCTTCAGGTCCTGGAGCTGGCCCTGGCCGGACAGCTTGTTCATGTCCAGGTGGTCGGCGCCGGAGTTGTCGATGACGTCCGGCGGGTTGCCGCCGGCGAAGCGCGGGGTGAGCTTCGGACCGACCTGCTGGGTACCGGTGTGCTTGACCTCCGCCTTGTACTTCGTCTTGTAGTCGGCCTCGGCATCCTTGGCGTACTGGTCGCCCAGGCCGCCCTTGAAGATGAACGCCTCCAGAGGGGCGCCGTTCTTCACGCCGAGTGGGTTCTCAGCGGAGGTCTCGCCCTTGGGCGCATCGGTCTTCTTGTCGTTGTCGCCGCCACCACCGGTGGCACAGGCGGAGAGGAAGCCCATCGTGGGAACAGCGATCAAGCCCAGCGCTGCTGAACGCTTGATCACATCACGACGGCCGAGGCCCCCATTGTTGTGGGCGGAAGTGGATCCCATGCTCAAGTCCTCGCCTTCATCAGGACTCAGGCGGTGAACCGGTCGCCCGTCCGTGTCGCCTCAGGCGAAGGGCCCCGTTACCGCAGTCAGTTGCTGTGTTTTCCCGAAGGAAAATCAGTGAAGCTCGGGTCGTGCACGATCACAGGTGAGATCGGATCGCGGCAGCCGTGAATAGACACACGGCTGGCCGTCTCCCGTTCCCCCCTGACCCGTCAGTGTGTGCGACAGCTGAGCGGGTGCCGATAGGTATAGTCCACTTCACGTCAACGGAGCAAGATCGAAAGCAAGGTTGGTCGGCAGTCTTTCCCGAGTTGAGACCTCGGGGATATCTGACACGCGTGAGCGGCCATTCGAGCACAGCATTCTTCGCGGACCCCCATAATCCGACTGCGACACCGCAGGGACAGGCTTGACACCGCACGCCCCTCAACCCCCTGGCGTTGCCTTGTTCCTCGTTAGACAACGTTGTCTGATTGAGCGCCCACCTGGGCGGGCCAAGATTCATTTGATGGCCGAACCCCACCCCCGACGGCACGAACGGGCGGCCGGGAGGCCCACTCGCCGACGCCATACCCGCAGGTAATGGCGGATTGGGGTATACGGCGACAGGCTCCGATCGCACATTCTCCAGGTATCGCAGCGCGCCGGGATCATCCAACACGGCAGCATTTCACCCCGTTCCCGGTCGATCACTATCCGCTACTCGGCGAGCAATGACCCCTAATCCCCCATCGGGCGAACGGAAGCACCATTCGGGGGCAGATGACCCGCTTCTCATGGGGAATTCCAGGCGATATCGACACAGCTACGGAAGGCCCGGTGATTCGATGGCGCATACATGTTATGGAGTCAATGGATCAGACCAATGAAGAATCAAGGCGACATGCGATGAAGGCCAGCAATTGAGCCATATGGCCGAAATTAACTAGTTCGATCGGCCATCGAGTCGCCGACCGATCCGGCCGCCGACTCAACGGCGAACAGGCACCGGTTGCGACCCCCGATGAGGGCCGCCAGCAGCACCGAAGCGCGCCCGCGAGCCCGAAGTGCGGTACCGATCCAGAGCACCAGAACTCCCGGACCACCCAGGTGTCGACGACTCCAGGAGCGATGGCAGCCAGGCCCGAACCTCAGCGGGCGAGTGCGTCAGCCCGCCAACTCCACCAGCCCAGAACGATGTTGACGAACCGAGGGGACGGAAGAGCGCAGCTCACCAGTCCGACCACCTTTCGCCCCACTTCGCCCCGAACTCTGATGTGGCTTAGGTCACAACATGCTGCCGAGAGGTGACGTGAGCGGGCTCCAGACACTCAAGCCTGATGAGTGCCTCACCCCCGTCCCTAAGGCTGGATATGCCAAATGCCACCAACCCGGCTCAGCTCCGCCCAGAACCGACGGCGTCCCGCTGCCGGCGGGCGCACGGGTGGGACGGACCAGGTCAGCGCCCTTCGACGGGGCCGTCACCCGCCCGAACGCAACATCCGCCTGCTCGCCAAACCGCTCCTGGTCGGCCTGGCCACACTGATGGGCGTCGGCGCCCTGGTGTGGGGAGCCTTCACGGTGCTCTTCGAGCCGTCGGGTCCGTCCGTCACCAGTGGTGTGCAGGCCACGCCCACCGGGACCGATCGGCCGCCACGACCCACGACCCGGCCCGGGTCCCCCGGTGTGGCCTCCCCGACCGTGCGCCCCTCCCCCGAACCCTCGCGATCCCCGACGTACAAGGAGCGCGGCTCCGGCACCTACACCTGGGCCGAAGGCACCAGCCCGCGCGCCGGCACTGAGGGGCGCCTCATCCGGTACGGGGTGAGTCTGGAGGGCGGCACCAGCCTGAACGTGGATGCGATCGCCGCCGAGATCGACGGCATTCTGCGGGACCCCCGCGGCTGGACCCGCCAGGGCGAGGCGTCCTTCCAGCGGGTCGACTCACCGCCGTACGACATGCTGGTGCACGTGGTGTCACCCGCGACCACGGACAAGCTCTGCGGCGCCTGGGGACTGGACACCCGGGGACAGGTGAACTGCGCCAACAGCCCCGATCTGGTGGTGAACGCACGGCGCTGGATCGAACTGAGCGATCAGTACCCGAACCGGCCTGACGACTACCACGCCCTGATCATCAATCACGAGGTCGGCCATGTCCTCGGCCATGGGCATCGCACCTGCCCGGGACCCGGCGAGCCCGCGCCGGCGATGATGCAACAGATAAAGGGGTTGAAGGGGTGCCGCGCCAACCCCTGGGTGTACGACGGGGAAGGTCGGCTCATCGACGGACCGCCGGCATCCTGAGCCGGGCGTTCCCCCTTGAAGGCGTACGCCCCAGCAGCGCTGGCGGGCCCGGTCATCGCCCTGTCAGCCCCTGCTACGACCGAGAGCCGCACCCCGCGATCTGCGGGGTGCGGCTCTCGCCGGTGTGCCTGGATCAGCCGCGGATCAGGTTCCGCAGCACGTACTGCATGATGCCGCCGTTGCGGTAGTAGTCCGCCTCACCGGGGGTGTCGATGCGGACGACCGCGTCGAACTCCACTCCGGTGTCGGTGGTCACCTTGACCGTGCGGGGGGTGACGCCGTTGTTCAACTCGGTCACACCGGAGAAGGAGAAGGACTCCTCACCGGTCAGACCCAGCGCCTCGGCGGATGCGCCCTCCGGGTACTGGAGCGGCAGGACGCCCATGCCGATCAGGTTCGAGCGGTGGATGCGCTCGTAGGACTCGGCGATGACGGCCTTCACACCGAGCAGCGCGGTGCCCTTGGCGGCCCAGTCGCGGGACGAGCCGGAGCCGTACTCCTTGCCCGCGAGGATCACCAGCGGAATGCCCTGCTCGATGTAGTTGCGGGAGGCGTCGTAGATGAACGCCACCGGTCCGCCGTCCTGCGTGAAGTCGCGGGTGAAGCCGCCCTCCGTGCCGGGTGCGATCTGGTTGCGCAGCCGGATGTTGGCGAACGTACCGCGGATCATGACCTCGTGGTTGCCACGGCGGGAGCCGTAGGAGTTGAAGTCACGACGCTCGACCTTGTGCTCGGTGAGGTACTTGCCGGCGGGGGTGTCCGCCTTGATCGCACCGGCCGGGGAGATGTGGTCGGTGGTGACCGAGTCACCGAGCTTCGCCAGCACCCGGGCGTTCGCGATGTCCTCGACCGGGGTGGTCTCCATCTGCATGCCCTCGAAGTAAGGGGGCTTGCGGACGTAGGTGGACTCGGGGTCCCACTCGAAGGTGTTGCCGGTCGGGATCGACAGCGCCTTCCACTGGGCGTCGCCCGCGAAGACGTCCTGGTAGGACTTGTTGAACATGTCCTCGCCGATGGAGTTGGCGACGACGTCGTTCACCTCGGCCTCGGTGGGCCAGATGTCCTGGAGGTAGACGGGCTTGCCCTCGGTGTCGAGACCGAGCGCCTCGCGGGTGATGTCCACCTTCATGGAACCCGCGATGGCGTACGCGACGACCAGCGGCGGGGACGCCAGGTAGTTCATCTTGACGTCGGGGTTGATCCGGCCCTCGAAGTTACGGTTGCCGGAGAGCACCGAGGTCACGGCCAGGTCGTTCTCGTTGACCGCCTTGGAGACTTCCTCGGGCAGCGGGCCGGAGTTGCCGATACAAGTGGTGCAGCCGTAGCCGACAAGGTTGAAGCCGACCTTGTCCAGGTAGGGGGTGAGCCCCGCCTTGTCGAAGTAGTCGGTGACGACCTTCGACCCGGGCGCCAGGGTCGTCTTGACCCACGGCTTGCGGGTGAGACCCTTCTCGACCGCCTTCTTGGCCACCAGCGCGGCGGCGACCATGACGTACGGGTTCGAGGTGTTGGTGCAGGAGGTGATCGCGGCGACGGTGACGGCGCCGTGGTCGATCTCGTACGTCGAACCGTCGGGGGCGGTCACGGTGGTGGGTCGCGACGGTACGCCGTTGGCCGAGGCCGGTGAGTCGGAAGCCGGGAAGGACTCCTTGCCCGCCTCCTCGTCGTCGGAGACGTAGTTGCGGACGTCCAGCGCGAACTGCTGGGAGGCGTTGGCGAGGACGATCCGGTCCTGCGGGCGCTTGGGTCCGGCGATGGACGGGACGACCGTGGCGAGGTCCAGCTCCAGCTTCTCGGAGAAGTCGGGCTCGGCGGCCGGGTCGAGCCAGAGGCCCTGCTCCTTGGCGTACGCCTCGACGAGCGCGACCTGCTGCTCGTCGCGGCCAGTGAGACGCAGGTACTTCAGGGTCTCGCCGTCGATCGGGAAGATGGCGGCGGTGGAGCCGAACTCCGGCGACATGTTGCCGATGGTGGCGCGGTTGGCGAGCGAGGTGGCGGCGACGCCCTCACCGTAGAACTCGACGAACTTTCCGACGACGCCGTGCTTGCGCAGCATCTCGGTGATGGTGAGCACCAGGTCGGTGGCGGTCGTACCGGGGGTGAGCTCACCGGTCAGCTTGAAGCCGACGACGCGCGGGATGAGCATGGAGACGGGCTGACCGAGCATCGCGGCCTCGGCCTCGATGCCGCCGACGCCCCAGCCGAGCACGCCGAGGCCGTTGACCATGGTGGTGTGCGAGTCGGTGCCCACGAGCGTGTCGGGGTACGCCTGGCCCTTGCGGACCATGACCGTACGCGCGAGGTGCTCGATGTTCACCTGGTGGACGATGCCGGTGCCGGGCGGGACGACCTTGAACTCGTCGAACGCGGTCTGGCCCCAGCGCAGGAACTGGTAGCGCTCCCGGTTGCGGCCGTACTCCAGCTCGACGTTCTGCGCGAAGGCGTCGCTGGTGCCGAACTTGTCGGCGATGACGGAGTGATCGATGACCAGCTCGGCCGGGGCCAGCGGGTTGATCTTCGCCGGATCGCCGCCCAGCTCCTTGACGGCCTCACGCATGGTGGCGAGGTCCACGACGCACGGCACACCGGTGAAGTCCTGCATGATCACACGGGCCGGAGTGAACTGGATCTCCTGGCTTGGCTGTGCCTGGGAGTCCCAGCCGCCGAGCGCCCGAATGTGGTCGGCGGTGATGTTCGCGCCGTCCTCGGTGCGGAGCAGGTTCTCCAGCAGCACCTTCAGGCTGTACGGGAGGCGTGCAGAGCCCTCGACCTTGTCCAGCCTGAAGATCTCGTACGACTCGTCACCCACGCGCAGCGTGCTGCGGGCGTCGAAGCTGTTCGCCGACACGACAGTCTCCTTCATCAATGTGCGCGTACTACGTCCATGCTGCCGCCACGGCTCCTTGCCGATCCGCTAAGGTAGGGCTTAGTTAGGTCACCCTTACCGAGTGGCGGCCCCTGGCACGTCTTCGGCAGATATCTCGATGTCGAGATAACTCTAGTACATCGGTGCGGCTCGGTCATGCCCGGGCGTCCGATGGGCGCGGTGTGCTGTATCACGCGTACCCCGATACAGCCCGCCGTCGCACCCGAGAACGCACCAGCGCACGGACCGAGACTCAAGGCGATCACACCAGGTCAGAGCCGATTCGGCGCGGCGAAGACCACCCCCGACTCGTACGACCGCCAAGGTCCGCGGCAAGGCGTGCTCACCGCGCGGCGACGGACGGCAAACCCGCACGGCAGTCGAACAACGTCACCGGACTCCACATCCGCACTGGGGCGGCGTGAGCCCCTTCACCCACGAACCCAGATACAGAGGTCGAGCCTTCCGGGTCGGCGCCGCTGGAGCGCGTCCCGGTCAGCGCAACCCATCAGCGCACTTGTGGCGATATGAGTGCCCTTCAGGGACTTCACCGTGGACGTCCCCTTCTCCTCCCCTTCTCCTCCCCTGTCTCTTCGTCTTCCCCTCGCCTTCCCTCGCCTTCCCTCGCCTTCTCGTCGTCGGCGCACCACGATTCTCCGAGTCCAGCGTCGATGGCAACCCCCGCCCCACGAACACTCGCGTGAAACCGGAACACCGCACCCCAACACCCGGATGGACCCGCACCGCTTGACGCGCGAGAGCTCCCGACGGACCGTCAAACCGCGAGCGGGGCTCGCCGCAGGCTCACCCGAACGCCACCCCCGCCGTGCGCTTCATCTCATATCTGAGATAACCTCCCCTTCATGGCAGACGACTACCTCGTACGCATCGGTAAGCTCATCCGTGACGCTCGACAGCATCGCGGCTGGACACAGACTCAACTCGCAGACGCTCTCGGCACGAGCCAGAGCGCGGTCAACCGTATCGAGCGTGGCAACCAAAACATCAGCCTTGAGATGATCGCGCGCATCGGTGAGGCGCTGGACAGCGAAATCGTGTCCCTGGGCTACGCCGGCCCGATGCATCTGCGGGTCGTGGGCGGGCGTCGTCTGTCCGGCGCGATCGATGTCAAGACGAGCAAGAACGCCTGTGTGGCGCTGCTGTGCGGCTCCCTTCTGAACAAGGGCCGCACGGTGCTGCGCCGCGTGGCCCGCATCGAAGAGGTCTTCCGTCTGCTGGAGGTCCTCAACTCCATCGGTGTACGCACCCGCTGGATCAATGACGGCGTGGACCTGGAGATCGTCCCCCCGGCTCAACTCGACCTGGACGCCATCGATGCGGACGCGGCCCGCCGCACCCGCTCGATCATCATGTTCCTGGGACCGCTGCTGCATCGGGTGGAGTCCTTCCGACTGCCCTATGCGGGCGGCTGCGACCTGGGAACCCGCACCATCGAGCCGCATATGATCGCGCTGCGCCGCTTCGGGTTGGACATCACGGCGACCGAGGGCCTTTACCACGCACAGGTCGAGCGGACGACCGCGCCCGACCGGCCGATCGTCCTGACCGAGCGCGGCGACACCGTGACCGAGAACGCCCTGTTGGCGGCTGCCCGCCATGAGGGGGTGACGGTGATCCGCAATGCGTCGTCCAATTACATGGTCCAGGACCTGTGCTTCTTCCTGGAGGCCCTCGGCGTACGCGTCGACGGCGTCGGCACCACGACGCTGACCGTCCACGGCGTGCCCACCATCGACGTCGACGTCGACTACTCGCCCTCCGAGGACCCGGTCGAGGCGATGAGCCTGCTGGCCGCGGCCGTCGTCACCGAATCCGAGCTCACGATCCGTCGGGTGCCGATCGAGTTCCTGGAGATCGAGCTCGCCGTACTGGAGGAGATGGGTCTCGACCACGACCGCTCCAGCGAGTACACGGCGGACAACGGGCGTACCCGGCTGGTCGATCTGACCGTGCGGCCCTCGAAGCTGGAAGCCCCGATCGACAAGATCCACCCCATGCCCTTCCCGGGCCTCAACATCGACAACGTGCCGTTCTTCGCCGCCATCGCCGCGGTCGCACAGGGCCAGACCCTCATCCACGACTGGGTCTACGACAACCGGGCCATCTACCTCACCGACCTCAACCGCCTCGGTGGCAGGCTCCAACTCCTCGACCCCCACCGCGTCCTGGTGGAGGGCCCGACCCGCTGGCGCGCGGCGGAGATGATGTGCCCACCCGCGCTGCGGCCCGCCGTGGTCGTCCTACTGGCGATGATGGCGGCCGAAGGCACGTCCGTGCTGCGGAACGTGTACGTCATCAACCGCGGGTACGAGGAGTTGGCGGAGCGCCTGAACTCAGTGGGGGCGCAGATCGAGATCTTCCGGGACATCTAAAGACTCACTTGAAGAACGGTTGCCGCACTCTGCCTGGCGTTCTGAGACGTGGGTCAGGTGGGGATGCGGCCCGCGTCTGTGGGACTCCTCCGGCACTTCTTTTGCGATCTGTAGGCGTTCACAGGCTCCTTCCGTGCCCTCCAACGGAGCACGACAATGCCAAGGCAGGACCCGCAAGGCCGGGATGCCGACGCCCATTCCGCGCAGATGCTGCAAGCGTCGCCAAGGCTCTGAGTAGCGCCCAGCTCAGGCCGCCATCTCGCTTCGTATCCGGTTCAGACACTGGGACGCCGCGGCGTGCTGCACGGGCAGCCGTGTCCCCGCCGTGCGCAGGATGCGCTGGAGCTGATGCGGAAGGCGCTGCGTCTCAGCCTCCCGGATCGCGATGTCCAGCGACTGGGAAGCACCGCTACGATCATCGGCCAGCAGTTGAACGTTCGCGACGGTGATCAGCTCAATAACGCGCCACTGTGGAGCCACGACTGTCGTGGGAGTCGGACTCTGATCCACCAGCCGCATAGCCGCCTTGGTGCGTCCGGTAGCGACCAGCCCGCGCAAGCGGATCTCGTGCAACGAGAAGGGGTTGAACAAGCTGGTGTGGTCGACGCGGTCAAGGAGTACGCCAGTCTCACGCATCACCCGGTCGAACATAGAACTGCCGCCAAGTGCGCCAGCGGCCCAGGCACGGAGCGGCAGGACGTCAGCACGGGCCCTCTCATCGGAAGCGGTGGCTGCGGAACGGCACAAACTCTGGACTGCCGCGCCCCGCAGTCCGGCCTTGCGCAGTTCGTTGCCGTGCATGCGAAGTACATACGAGGTCATCCTCGGACCACCGAAGTGCTCAGCGATCTCCAGACTCTTGGCCGTCCAGTGGGCGGCGGTGGCCAGGCGTTCCTCTGGCAGGACGTTGAAGCGACGCCCAGGCCGACACGGGCCCGAGCCAGCAGGTGCAGGACATCGCGCTCGGCATGACCATCGTCGATACGGGCTTCGAGTCTGGCGACGAGCGGCCACAGCTCGGAGACAGCTTCGGAGGCATGTCCGGACTGGCGAGCGATTTCGGCTAGTCGGACGGTCGACCCACCGAACTGCAGCATCGCCCGGTAGTCCGTGTCGGCGGGGTCGGTGACACCGAGGACGTGGGGCGGTAGCCGCAGGGCGTCGCAGACCCGGCGACAGGAGCCGACGTCGTCGAGAGCACGCTTTCCCAGTTCCAAAGCGGAGATATAGGTCTTGTCGTAGCCGAGAAGTTCACCGAGTGCGGTCTGGTTCAAGCAGTACACCCGACGATAGAAGCGGAGGACATCAGCCAGTTCGCCAGATGCCAGTACAAGTCGGGCCTCCGGCGTGGCCCAGTGCCACTGGGCATGCTGCGCTGACGGCCGTGGATGCGGGATACCGCTCTCAACCACCCGTGCCGCGATCTCGCCGCCCGCCATGACCCGCTACATCCGCCCGTCGTGGTCCAGGCCAGTCGGAGCGACGTGCCCCCGTCCGAACCAGATAGCGATGGTCTGCTTGTAGCCGTCCGGCATGTTCAGCTCCGGCACCTCATCAGCGGTGAACATGCCCAGTTGTTTGTGCTCGTGACTGACGACCGGCAGCCGGTCGGGCGTCAGGACGGTACAACCGTAGGTCACGATCAACACACGTCGCCCGGGGATGGGCTGATAGATCCACGCACCGCCTTCGATGAGTGGACCAGCCTTGACATCCCAGCCGGTCTCCTCCAAGATCTCGCGCTCCAGCGCCGCCTCCGGACTGCCGTCCGGCTGTTGTGCGCCATCAGGGCTGCCGATCTCCAGGCGACCTCCGGGCAGCTCCCACTCGTCGCGTTCGTTTCTCAGCAGCAGAACACGATCACGCGCGTCGAGCGCAACGCCTTTCACCGAGACGGGCCAGAGCGGCGGCGTGTACGTCATGACGGTCCTCGTCCTGCGGTGTGCGAGCCGGGCCGCCGGAACGTAGCACGCTCCTTCAGCCCATCACCGTGGAGACCGAATTATCCGAGTCGACAATCAGTCGCTTTACCCCGGCCATCCCTTCTTCCCACTCTGATAGCACCGAACCCGATCGAAGGAGTACGGCGGTGCTCGACGCCTCCGCAGGCTACGAGACGCTCTTCGCGGACCATTACGTCGATCTCCGTGCCCCGCACGCTGGCGCCGTGATGGCCGCGCGGCTTCGCAAGAACGGCCTGGTAACCCTCGACGGGCTAGCGATCCGGCAAGAAGTTCTGGAATTCGCCTCCCGGCTGATGACGATCACGCCCCACATCGATGGCGGCAGCACCACGGGTACCCGCACGAGGCAGAAGAGCACGCCGCTGCGCAAAAAAACACGGACGCGACCCGCCGCGCCGTCGGGCGTCTGTTGGCCGGGGCCGGGGTCAAGGGCGACTTCCGTGGCCGACGGACTTCACGAATCCCAGTTCGGCGCCTCCGGGGCCGCGCGCTGATGCCACGCTGACCGCATGACCCCTCACCATGTGCTGGTCGTGGACGACGACCCCACCATCGGCGAAGTGGTCGCCGGTTATCTGTGCCGCGCGGGCTTCTCCGTGGACCTTGCCGCCCACGGTCCCGCAGCGCTCGCGGCGGCGGCGGCCCGTCGGCCGAAGCTCGTCATCCTCGATCTGATGCTGCCCGGTATGGATGGATTCGAGGTCTGTCAGACCCTGCGGCGCGACGGCCCGGTACCCGTGATCATGCTGACCGCGCTCAGTGGTGAGGAGGACCGCATACTCGGCCTCGAAGTGGGGGCCGATGACTACGTCACCAA
Source organism: Streptomyces sp. NPDC059256 (assembly GCF_042753785.1). NCBI lineage: Bacteria > Bacillati > Actinomycetota > Actinomycetes > Kitasatosporales > Streptomycetaceae > Streptomyces > Streptomyces sp. NPDC059256. The sequence goes on from NZ_JBHYZO010000006.1 coordinate 120,396, forward strand.
ACCGTTCAGCCCTCGCGAGCTGGTCCTGAGGGTGGAGTCCGTACTTCGCCGCACCGAGCGGTCCGTGGCGACCGGGCCTGTCCTACGGGCTTCGGGTCTCGAACTCGACCCCGCAGCCCGGCGGGTGACCCGGTGCGGGCGCCAACTGGCACTGACTCTGCGCGAGTTCGACCTGCTCGGCCACTTCATGCGCCACCCGGGAACGACCTGCGGGCGGGAACAGCTCATGCGGGAGGTGTGGGGGTGGGAGTTCGGCGATCTGTCCACCGTCACGGTCCATGTCCGCCGACTGCGCAGCAAGATAGAGGAGGATCCCGCGCACCCCCGTCTGATCCTTACCGTCTGGGGGGCGGGCTACCGCTTCGACGGGCACCCGGAGTAGTGATGCCCCTCTCCGACATGCTCCTCATCGCGGCACACGCCCTGGTGGGCGCCGCCACCGCGGGACTGCTGGGCGAGCTGGTCCTGCGGATGCTCAAGTGCTGTTCGATCGCCGCGTCCCTCATGGTGGTCGCCGCCGTCGCCGTGGCGGCCATGCTCTCCGGAACGCTGACGGTGTGTTGGGCGATGTTCCTGTCAGCGCACGATCTGACCGTCGTCACCCTGGTGGTTGCTATGGCGTCCGTGATTTCCCTCGGCACCGCACTGATCCTCGGCCGCCGAGTCGTCGGAAGCTGCCGTGCGTTGGTCGTCGCGGCCCGGAACTTCGGCGAGGGCGGGGCCTTCACCGCACCCGAGGGTGCCGCACCCGCGGAGATCGCCGCGCTGAGCGGCGAACTGGCCACCACCTGTCGCCGGCTGGCCGAGTCCCGGGAGCGCGAACGTGCACTGGAGGCATCCCGACGCGAACTCGTCGCCTGGATCTCCCACGACCTGCGCACCCCGCTGGCGGGGCTGCGCGCCATGTCCGAGGCGCTGGAGGACGGCGTGGTCGCCGACCCGGCCCGCTACCACCGCCGGATCCGCGAAGAAGTCGACCGGCTCAACACCATGGTCGGCGATCTCTTCGAGCTCTCCCGCATCCATGCCGGAACCCTCGTCCTGACGCTGGCCCGAATATCGGCGGACGATCTCATCGGCGAGGCACTCGAATGCGTCGTCCCCCTCGCGCGTGAGAACGGTGTTCGTCTGGTCTCCAACCAGGTCAACGCCGTCCCTGTCGAGGCCGACGCCCGGGAGATGACCCGGGTGCTGGTCAATCTGCTGGCCAACGCCATCCGCCACACGCCCGCGGACGGCACCGTCGCGGTTGTGGCGGAGCGCCGGAGCGACACCGTCATCCTCTCCGTGAGCGACGGCTGCGGCGGCATCCCGGAGGCCGATCTCCCCCGGGTGTTCGACGCCGGTTGGCGCGGTACCGAGGCGAGGACGCCACCGGCTGGCGGAGGACTCGGGCTCGCCATCGTGCGGGGAATCGTCAAGGCGCACGCGGGCCGGGTGGAAGCAGGGAACATCCCGGGCGGCTGCCGATTCGAGGTCGTACTCTCCGCCGCCCCCGCACGGCAGATCGCCCCCACCCGAGCCACCGCGGCAGTCATGGCGCCCCCAAAGCCCCGCCCGCGCTGAGCACCCGCGCCAGCCGGACCACCACGACCCGGACCACCACGACCCGGGCCGCACCACCCCCAACCCGTGAACACATCCCGCACCCGCACTCCCACACGTCGTCTCCGGCGACTCCCTTGGCAAGCCGGTGTCTTACGAAAGTCTTACGAGTGGTCTGTACCACTGGTCGCCCTTGTCGCCCAGCCGGTTTCCTGAGCCGCATCCGACCGATGTCGTGTCTCAGGAGGTGCTCGGACCATGCGTGAAGACCTGGCCGAACCAAGTGCGCGGACGACCCAACTGCCCTCGGGGGCCTGGGCGAGCGAGCTGCTCGACGGACTCTCCCCGGCGGACCGGTCACTGTTCCAGCAGTACGGGACAGGACCTCGCCTGGCGATACCCCATGCCCTCGTCCACCGGGCGTTCGAGGAACAGGCAGCCACCCGGCCCCTGGCGACCGCCGCCGAACACCTCGGCACCACGATCAGCTACGGCGAACTCGACCGCCGCGCGGACCGGCTCGCCCACCGGCTCGCGGACCTCGGGGTGGGGCCGGGGGACCTGGTCCCCGTGTTCGTCCACCGCTCCTTACCCATGCTGGTCGCTCTCCTGGGCGCGCTGAAGGCAGGAGCCGCCTATGTGCCCCAGGACATGAGAATCACCCCCGCCGCACAGCTGCGCCATGTACTGCGGACCACCCGGCCCCGGGTCGTCCTGACGCTCACCGAGTACGCCGACCGGATCCCGGTCCGCGCCGGACAGCAGTTGATCACCCTCGACGCGCTGATGACGGAGCCGGACGAGCCCGGCCATCCGCCCTTCCGGCCGGTCCGGACGCCATGCGCGGACGACGCCTGCTACGTGCTCTTCACCTCGGGGACCACGGGTCCGCCCAACGGAGTCGCCGTCACCCACGGCAATGTCTGCAATGTGCTGCTGAGCGCCCCCGGTGACCTCGGCATCGGGCCGGGACAGCGGGTAGCCCAACTCCTCAACATCGCCTTCGACATGGCGGCCTGGGAGATCCTCGGCGCGCTCAGCCACGGTGCCACCCTGCTGCTCAGGGGGCGCGACTTCGCCGAGACCGCGCGTACCGCGGACGTCCTCATCGCCACCCCGACGATCCTCGCCGGCCTCGACCCGAAGCAGTGCGAGCGGATCCGGACCGTCGCGGTGGCCGGAGAGCCCTGCCCGCGCCCACTCGCCGATCGGTGGTCGGACGTCAGCGCCTTCCACAACGGCTGCGGCCCCACCGAGACCACCATCGTCAACACCCTCCAGCGCCACAGGCGCTCAGCGGACCGGCTCACCATCGGACGACCCACACCCAACAACACCGTCTACGTCCTCGACGAGCACCAGCGGCCACTGCCCATCGGCGCGATCGGCGAAATGTGGGCGGGCGGGGCCGGGGTCAGCGCCGGCTATCTGAACAATCCAGCGCTCAACGCCGCGCGCTTCCTCCCTGACCCCTTCCTCGGAACCGGGCATCTGATGTTCCGCACCCGCGACCTCGGCCGCTGGACACCCGAGGGCGAACTGGAACATCTGGGCCGCACCGACGATCAGGTGAAGGTCCGCGGATTCAGAGTCGAACTGGACTCGGTGTCCGCCGTCCTGGAGTCGGTCGCCGGATGCCAGCAGGCGGTGACCCTGAAACTCGACGACCGAACCCTGATCTCGTTCGTCACCCCGGAGAGCATCGGAGCCGAGGAGGCACGGCAGGAGGTCGCCGGGACGCTGCCGTACTACTGCGTTCCCGACCTGGTTCACGCATGCGAGACCCTTCCCCTGACCAGCCGGGGCAAAGTCGACAAGGCGCGGTTGCTGACCGTCGCCCGGCGTCTGCGGGCGGAGGCGACGTCATGACCGCACCCGTGCGGCTCGACGACGCCCCAGCTCTCGCGCCCCAGCAGCGCCCCGGCCGACTGCGCCACGCGCTGAAGGGGCCGTTGCTGATGCACTACCACCGGCTGGCCGCCCTGGTCATCGTCGTCAACCTGGCCTTCCTCGCTCAGGGGACGAGCAGCGGCAGCACCCTGTCCGAACGGGAGCTCTCCAACGCCGCGCTGATCAATGTCGCGCTCGCCGTCGTCATCCGCCAGCAGTATGTGATCAACCTGCTGTTCCGGGTGGCGACAGCGGCCCCGACCTCCTGGCCGTTGAGCATCCGCCGAACCCTGGCGAAGGTGTACCACTTCGGAGGGCTGCACGTCGGCGGGGCCGCCGCCGGAACCCTCTGGTTCCTGGCCCTCGTCGTGACCATGGCCCTCCGGGGCGCGTCCACACCGGTCCTCGCGGTCTCGTACGCCCTGGGTGTACTGCTGATCGCGATCATCTCGACCGCGCTACCGCCCTTCCGGGCGCGATTCCACGACCACTTCGAACGGATCCACCGGTACGGCGGCTGGGCAGCGCTCCTCCTGCTCTGGGCACAGACCCTGCTCGTCGCGCACGAGCAGCACCAGTCACCTCTCGCCTCATCCGCCGTCTGGCTGCTGGCCCTGATCACCTTCAGCGTGGCGCTGCCCTGGCTCCGGCTGCGCCGGGTGGCGGTCGCCGTGGAGCGGCCGTCCACCCATGTGGCGCTCGCGCGATTCGACTACGGGGTCACCCCCTTCGCCGGATCCTCGACCGCGATCAGCCGCAGACCGCTGGGGCAGTGGCACTCCTTCGCCAATGTGCCCGAGCCCGGCCGCAGCGGCTACCGCTTGACCATCTCCCGGGCCGGTGACTGGACGGGCCAGTTCATCGACGACCTCCCCACCGAGGTCTGGACCAAGGGAATCACCACGGCGGGAGTTGCCAACGTGGAGACCCTGTTCACCCGGGTGGTGTACGTCGCCACCGGCAGCGGTATAGGTCCGTGTCTCCCCCATCTCCTCGCGGCGGAGGTGCCCGCCCTGCTGGTCTGGGCCACCCGCAGTCCCCGGACGACCTACGGCGACGCCCTCGTGGACGAGATTCTCGCCGTCCAACCTGAAGCAAGGATCTGGGACACCGCCGAGCACGGAAAGCCCGACATGCTCGCCCTCGCCCAGGCCGCCCACCGGGACTTCGACGCTGAGGCGGTGATCTGCATCTCCAACAAGAAGCTCACCTGGCGCGTCGTCCAGGGCCTGGAGAGCAGGGGCATTCCCGCGTATGGAGCGATCTGGGACTCCTGAGGCTGGTGCGAAGTTCCCGTACTCACCACCCCGCCGACTCCACCATCGCCCCTCCCACATCCGACTTCCTTCAGGAGAACCCGCCATGTATCTGACCGCCGAACGGGACGACCGTGTGGTCACCGTGCGACTCGACCGGCCCCGGGTGCGCAACGCGCTGAGCACACCGTTGCTGGACGAACTCCTCGCGGTGCTCCAGCCGCTCGACGACGACCCCGGGATCGGCTGTTTCGTCATCACCGGCTCCGAAGAGGTCTTCGCGGCGGGTGCGGACATCAAGGAAATGGCACACAAGTCAGCGCCCGAGATGATCGCCGAGGACTACTTCGGTCGCTGGGAGCAGTTCACGGCACTGCGCACCCCCAAGATCGCGGCGGTTGCCGGATATGCCCTCGGCGGCGGCTGCGAACTGGCCATGATGTGCGACACCATCATCGCCGCCGACACAGCCGTCTTCGGTCAGCCGGAGATCACGCTGGGTGTCATCCCCGGCATGGGCGGAACCCAGCGGCTCACCCGGTTGGTGGGCAAGGCGAAGGCGATGGATCTGATCCTCACCGGCCGCACCATGGACGCCGCCGAGGCCGAGCGCTCCGGCCTGGTCGCCCGGGTCGTCCCCGCGGACCGACTGGCGGCCGAGGCATCCACGATGGCGCGCACCATCTCCTCCTACAGCACTCTCGCGGCCCGGGCCGCCCGCGACACCGTGGACCGCGCGCTGGAGACCGGGCTCACCGACGGGGTCCGCTACGAACGGCGGTCCTTCCACTCACTGTTCGCCGGAGCCGATCAGAAGGAGGGCATGCTCGCCTTCTTGGAGAAGCGAGCCCCGAACTTCCGACGAGACGGCTGACAGGCCGGGCGCCGCCCCTGGGCGCCCGGCCCACGGCAAGTCACCAGCCGCCCGGGATTCCCCACGGATCCCGGGATTCCGGCATGTGATGCGGTGGCCGGTCCCCTGGAGGACCTGGAGGGCCATGACGGCCATGAGGGCCTGGAGATGGAAGGCCGCCAGGCAGATCGGCGTTCAGCCTCCGCCCGGGCTCACTCCGCCCTTCAGTCGCTCCAGGTCGGATGCCCGGACCTGGATCACCAACAGGGCGATCACGGCGGCCACCGCGGTGAAGATCGCGGCCATCACGAAGGCCGAGGAGATCCCGGAGGCGAGCACCTGGTTCGCCCAGGCCGTCGGGAGTTCGCCGGTCCGTTGGAAGGTCAGACGTTCGGCGGGGGTCGCCTGTTTCAGGAACTGCGGGATGACCTCATCGGCCTTGTTGCGGCTCGCGGTACCGAACACCGTCACCAGGATCGACAGTCCCAGCGAGCCACCGACCTGTTGCATCGCGTTCAGCAGACCGGACGCGGCGCCCGACTCCTCCCGGGAGACCCCGGAGACGGCCATGAGTGTCAGGGACACGAACTGCATGCCCATGCCCAAGCTGAAGATGAGCATCGGTCCGAGCACACTGCCGAGGTACGTGGAGTTCACATCCGTCTGCGTCAGCCAGCCAAGACCCAACGCCGCCAGGATCGCGCCGCTCACCATGAAGGGTTTGGGACCGTACTTCGGCAGCAGTTGGGACGTCACCCCGGCCCCGATCGCGATCACCGCGCTCACGGGCAGAAAGGAGAGGCCCGCCATCAAGGGGCTGAAACCCAGGACGTCCTGGACGAAGAGGGTGAGGAAGAAGAACATGCCGAAGATCGCCGCGGCCAGGCTGAGCATGATGCCGTAGGTGCCGGCGCGGTTGCGGTCCGCGAACATGTGAAGGGGTGTGATCGGTTGCCGCGAGCGCCGCTCCACCAGGATGAAGACGCCGAGAAGGACGACCGCCGCCACGAAGGAGCCGATGGTGAGCGTGTCGCGCCAACCTTCCTGAGCTGCGCGGATGAACCCGTAGACCAGGGCGACCATGCCCAGGGTGGACGTCAGCGCGCCCGCCACGTCGAAGTGTCCCGAGTGGCGCTCGGACTCCGGGATGTAGCGGGGCGTCACCACCAGGATGAGCAGGGCGATCGGCACATTGACGAAGAACACCCAGCGCCAGTCGAGCCACTCGACGAGCATGCCGCCGGCCAACAGCCCGATCGCGCCGCCGCCCGCGGAGACCGCGGCGAAGACGCCGAAGGCCCGGTTCCGTTCCGGCCCCTCGCGGAAGGTCGTGGTGATGAGCGCGAGCGCGGTGGGAGAGGCGATCGCGCCGCCGACTCCCTGGAGCGCTCGCGCGGCGAGGAGTTGCCAGGAGTTCTGGGAGAGGCCACCGAGCAGGGATGCCAAGGCGAAGAGCGCGACGCCGAACATGAAGACGCGCCTTCGGCCCAGGATGTCGCCCACCCGTCCACCGAGCAGCAGCAGGCCGCCGAAGGTGAGCGTGTAGGCGTTGACCACCCAGGCGAGGCTGGTCGTCGAGAAGTCCAGCGCGCTCTGGATGTGCGGGAGCGCGATGTTCACGATGGTGATGTCGAGGACCACCATCAGCTGACAGGAGGCGATGACGAGAAGGGCTATGCCCTGGCCGCCACCCTTCGTCGGGGCGGTGGCCGTAGAGGTGGTCGGTACCGGTCGGGGGGTCGTCATGGCGCATCGTGCCCTCACGGGAGGGTGAGCGGACGGGACCGTCCGCCAATCCACCCATCGACCGTAAGCCCGGCCCCCGGCCCTCACCAGTCGATCAAGATCTGCTGCCCTGGAAGAAGGAATCCGCTGGTGGCAGCCATGTGGGCCACGTTTCGACGATACGACGCGCGGTGATGGGCCCGAGTCGGCAAACTCCGGTGCAGGCGACCGCGGGCCCTACAGTGATCGGGTGGTCGACCAGCACACCCCCCATTCACTGCTCGTCACCTTCTATGCAGCCTACGGACGCGAGGTACCGAGCCCCTTTCCCCTCACCCGACTGCTCAGGCTCCTCGCCGCCCTCCAGGTGGACGGTTCTTCGGTGCGCTCCTCCGTCTCCCGGCTCCAGCAGCGCGGACTCCTCGTCCTCGAAGAGGACACGGAGGGAGCCACGGCACACGCGCTCTCGGTCCAAGCACATCAGCTCCTCGCCGACAGCGACAGCCGCATCTACGACCGGCACACTCCGCGGCTGGCGGACGGCTGGGTGCTCGCGGTCTTCTCCGCCCCCGAGCCGGAACGCCATCATCGCCATCAGATCCGCTCCCAATTGGAGCAGCTCGGCTTCGGATCAGCGGCTTCGGATGTCTGGATCGCCCCGGCTCGGCTGTACGAGGAGACCCGGCACACGTTGCGCCGGCGTCAACTCGACCCGTACGTCGAACTCTTCCGAGGCGAGCATCTGGGGTTCGCCGCGACGGCGGAGGCGGTCGCGAACTGGTGGGATCTGGCTGCGATCGCCAAGCAGCACCAGGCGTTCCTGGACGAACAGGAACCGGTGTTGCGCAAGTGGTCGGCAGGGCAGGTGCCGACGCCGCGGGAAGCGTACCGGGACTATCTGCTGGCCCTGGATTCCTGGCGCCGACTGCCGTACGCGGATCCGGACCTGCCGTTGGAACTGCTCCCCGTCGGCTGGCCGGGAGCACGGTCCGCCGAGGTGTTCGCGGCCCTGCACGAGTTGCTACGGGACGCGGGAGCACTCTTCATCGCGACATGAGACAGCCACCACAGGGGACGGCCACACAGGGGAGACGGTCCACCGAACAACGTACGACTGCGCCCGCCGGAGGGATACGAGCCGGCGGGCGCAGTTGTTCTCCCCCTGTCGGAGGCGCCGGTCAGTGCGCCCCGAGGGTGCGAATTCCTGCTACTTCACTTCCTTGAGGAGGCCGCTCTTCACATTGAAGACGAATCCGCGAACCGCGTCGGTGTGGGGAACGAAGGGGTCCACCTGAATTCGTCGAACCGATTGCCGAACGTCGTCCTCCAGATCAGTGAATGCCTCCGGAGCCCAGTGCGGGCGGATTCCTTCCTCCTTCTCGATCTCGCGCTTGAAATCATCGTCGGTGAAGGTGAGCATTCCGCAGTCGGTGTGGTGGATCAGCATGATCCTCCGAGTGCCCAGCAGCCGTTGGCTGATGACCAGGGAGCGGATGGTGTCCTGAGTGACGACGCCTCCGGCGTTCCGGATCACATGGGCATCGCCGTCCCGAAGCCCCAGCAGCGCGTAGATGTTCAGTCGGGCGTCCATACACGCGACCACGGCGAGCCGACGGGCAGGCGGTAGCGCGAGTGGCCCACCAAAGGATTGCGCGTACGTCTCGTTGTTCACCAGATATTCATCGGTGGCTGACATTTCTTACCTCACCTTACGAGTCCCCCGAGAGCACTTCTCGCCCCCGTCGCCAGGCAGGCTAACGACCAGGAATTCGAACAGGAAAGTTTTCTTCACCCATTACCCACGGTCGAAATCCGAAAGAAATAGTCAGCTTATCGGCGAATGGCTGTGCGAAATTCTTTTTACTTGACGGAGGCGCTCGGGGGTAGGCGTGTGGCGGGGCCGTTGCCGTACCGCGGTTGTGGCAGGGCTCCTGATCGGGAGGGTCACCGACCGGTCGAAGACCCGAGGGGCTTCCTCCTGTGGAAGCCGAGCGACCGCCTCCTGGCCGTCCGGCCAGCCCCTACTGTGACGATCGAGAAACGGATCCCGCTGTGTCCACTGTGTCCGGCCCGACCTCCTGGCGCATCGCCCTGCCGCATACGGCGGCGGCGGTACCGATGGCGCGTGCCCTCATCCGCACGGCGTGGGCTGAGCTCACGGCGACCGCGGACAGCGCCACGGCGGAACTGCTCACGGCGGAGTTGGTGGCGAACGCGGTCGAACACACCCACGTCACCCACCCGATCTCGCTGGTCGTCCAACTCCTGCCCACGGGCTGGCAGGTGGAAGTGCACGACGGCGGACCGATGCTGCCGGGGCAGCCACCGCCTCACGCGGGACGGCCGGTTGCCCCGTGGTGCGAGAACGGCCGTGGGCTACTGCTGGTCAGGGCACTCAGCTCGGATTGCGGACAGCGACCGACGGCGGAGGGCAAGGCCATGTGGTTCACCCTGCGGACCGGTCAGTGAACCGCAGACCCGTCAGTGAAACCGCAGATCGGTCAGTGGAACCGCGGACCAGTCAGTGACCGAGCCAGACCGACCCCTAGGTCCGAGGTGGCCCGATCGCGGTTTCCGGGGCGGGGGCAGGGGCCGCCTCGACCGAGCCGCGGCACTCAGGCCGGCAGCGCCCCCGGGGCTGCGAGGGTGGCCACCAGTACCGCTTTGATCGTGTGCATCCGGTTCTCCGCCTCGTCGAAGACGACCGAATGATCCGATTCGAAGACCTCGTTCGAGACTTCGAGTTCGGTCAGCCCGTAGCGCTCGTGGATCTCCCGGGCGACCGTGGTGTCGAGGTCGTGGAAGGCCGGCAGGCAGTGCAGGAACTTGACGTCGGGGTTGCCGGTGGCGCGCAGTACGTCCATGGTCACGGCGTAGGGACCGAGGGCCTTGATCCGCACGTCCCAGATCTCCTTGGGCTCACCCATGGAGACCCAGACGTCCGTGGCCACGAAGTCCACTCCGTGAGCCCCTTCGGCGATGTCCTCGGTGAGGGTCAGTCGGGCGCCGCTGACCTCGGCGATGGCCCGGGCCCTGGCCACGATCTCCTCGGCCGGCCAGAACGACCGGGGTGCGACGATGCGTACGTCCATGCCGAGCAGGGCGCCGGTGACGAGGTAGGAGTTGCCCATGTTGAACCGGGCATCGCCGAAGTAGGCGAAGGCGATCTCGTCGAGCGGCTTGGAGCAGTGCTCGGTCATCGTCAGCACATCGGCCAGCATCTGGGTGGGGTGCCAGACATCGGTGAGGCCGTTGTAGACGGGCACCCCGGCGAACTCGGCCAGTTGCTCGACCGTGGCCTGTGCGTCGCCGCGGAACTCGATCGCATCGAACATACGGCCAAGAACGCGTGCAGTATCCTTGGCCGACTCCTTGCGTCCGATATGCGAACTCGCTGGATCGATATACGTAGTGGTGGCCCCCTGGTCCGCCGCCGCGACCTCGAAGGCGCAGCGCGTACGCGTCGACGCCTTCTCAAAGATCAGCGCGATGTTCTTCCCGCCGAGGAGTCGCACCTCGGCCCCGGCCCGCTTGGCGGCCTTGAGCCGGGCGGACAGCTCGATCAGACCGCGAAACTCCTCGGCCGTGAAATCCAGCTCCTTGAGGACGTGGCGGCCTTCGAGATGTATCGCCATGGTGGGTACTCCTGCGTCGCGAATGCGGTGACTTTGGAAGTGTATACGAAAGCATGCATTGCTATACAGGTGCGGGGTGGGTCCTGCGCGACATCCGGAAGCACCCGGGGGGCGCAGGCACTGCCGTCGCACGCCCCTGGATGTCACCGCACACGATCACACGGGCGCGCGCTCCACCGGACAGCTCATGCACCGCGGACCACCCCTCCCCCGCCCCAGTTCGCTCCCCGGGATCTCAATGACCTCGATGCCCTGTTTGCGTAGATGGGTATTGGTCGTGACATTGCGCTCGTACGCCACCACCACACCGGGCTCCACCGCCAGGACGTTGCAGCCGTCGTCCCACTGCTCGCGCTCCGCCGAGTGCACGTCCTGGGTCGCGGTCAGCACCCGGATCTGAGTGAGGCCGAGCGCCGCGGCGATGGCGCTGTGCATCTGCTCGGGCGGATGATCGCTCACCTTGAGCCCCTGCGGCCCCTCGGCCGGTTCGATGGTGTACGACCGGAGGTTGCCCAGCCCCGCGTACTGGGTGAACGTATCGCCGTCGACCATGGTCATCACGGTGTCGAGATGCATGAACGCCCGCCGCTTGGGCATGTCGAGCGCCACGATCGTCCGGGCGGAACCCGCCGCGAACAGTCCACGGGCCAACATCTCCACCGCCTGCGGCGTGGTGCGCTCGCTCATCCCGATCAGCACCGCGCCGTTGCCGATGACCAGGACATCACCGCCCTCGATCGTGGACGGATAGTCGTCCTGCCCCTCCGACCAGTGGTGGAAGGCGCCGGCCCGAGAGCCGGTGAAGAGGGGGTGGTACTTGTAGATCGCCTCGAAGTGGACCGTCTCCCGCTGTCTCGCGGGCCATCGCATGGCGTTGATGGAGACCCCGTCGTAGATCCAGGCCGAGGTGTCGCGTGTGAAGAGGTGATTGGGCAGCGGGTCGAGGAGGAAGTCGTCGAGGTCCATCGCGTGGAAGCGCACGGACGTCGGCTCCGGATGGCCGGCGAGGAACTCCCGCTTGGTCATCCCGCCGACCAGCGCCTCCACCAGATCGGCCGTCGGAAGCCCATCGAAAACGGCCCGTAGGTGATCGGTGGCGAGGGGTCCGTACTCCTTCTCGTCGAAGACGCGGTCCAGGACCAGCTTCCTGGGTTCGGGGATCTCCAGCGACTCCCGCAGGAGATCCCCGAAGAGATGGACCTCAACGCCCCGGTCACGCAGTATGTCCGCAAAACCGTCGTGCTCCTGGCGGGCCCGGCGGACCCAGAGCACATCGTCGAAGAGAAGCGCGTCCTTGTTGCTGGGCGTCAGACGCTTCAGCTCCAGGTCCGGGCGGTGCAAAATGACCCGGCGCAGCCGCCCGGCCTCGGAGTCGACTCGAAATCCCATGTCCCCATCCTCACCGCGCGGCGCCCACTTCACTCGGAGAACTGCCGGAACATCCCGGGCGGCACACGGCCCAGCCCTGCCCGGACGAGGCGCAGCAAGCGGGGAAGTTCACCGAAGTGCCTTCCTGGCTCGCTGCGCCCGCGCCGATCACAATCGGGGGTCCACCGGCTCCGACTCCAGGGCGAGCACCGCGAAGACCGCCTCGTGGACGCGCCACAAGGGCTCCGAGTCCGCCAGTCGATCCAGCGCTTCGAGCCCGAGCGCGTACTCGCGCAGCGCGAGGGACCGCTTGTGGTTCAAGAAACGCTGACGCAGCCGCTCAAGCTGGTCGGGGCGGGTGTACTCGGGACCGTAGATGATCCGCAGATACTCCCGGCCACGCACCTTGATGCCCGGCTGGACGAGTCGCCCCTTGCCGTCTCGGGCCAGGGCCTGGAGAGGTTTGACGACCATGCCCTCGCCGCCGCGACCGGTCATCTCCAGCCACCAGTCGACGCCGGCCCGTACGGATTCCTCGTCGCCGGTGGCCACGACCAGGCGTCGAGTGACCTGGAGCAGACCCGTGGAATCGTGCTCCACCAGCCGGTCCAACCAACCCAGTTGGACATCGTGCGGCTCGGTCGCCAGCGAGCGGCCACGCACGGCCAGGATCTGGAAGGGAGCCAGACGCACCCCGTCGAGGCCGTCGGTGGGCCAGCAGTAGCGCCGGTAGGCCGTCGTGAATGCCGCTGCGTCAGCGGCGCGCTCACGTTGCGCGGCGAGCAGTCCCTCGACCCCGATGCCCCGCGCCACCGCCGACTCCAGGACGCTCGTGACGGACGGGAAGACGGCGGCGGACGCGGCGCCGACCGCCGCGTACTGCGAGCGCAGCAGCCCGGACGCCTTCAGCGACCAGGGCATCAGCTCCGCGTCGAGGAGCAGCCAGTCGGTGTCCAACTCCGTCCAGAGGCCGGCCGCCGTGACTGCGGTGCGCAGACGGTCGAGGATCTCCTCGGTGACGGTCTCGTCGTCGAAGAAGGGGCGGCCGGTGCGGGTGTAGATGGTCCCGGTGGGCCCGTCGACCCCGAACCGCTGCCTGGCCGCCTCGGCGTCCCGGCAGACCAGGGCCACGGCGCGCGAACCCATGTGCTTCTCCTCGCACACGACCCGGGCCACACCGTCCGCCCGGTACTGGGCGAACGCCTCCACCGGGTGCTCCAGATAGCCCTCCTCCTTCGAGGTGGCGGTCGGCGCCATCGTCGGCGGCAGATAGGGCAGCAGCCGAGGGTCGACGGCGAAGCGGCTCATCACTTCCAGGGCCGCCGCCGCGTTCTCCTCGCGCACGCTGATCCGGGCGTGGTGGCGCGTCTCCACCACTCGTCGACCCTGGACGTCGGCGAGGTCCAGCGGACGGCCCTCACGGCTGCCCGGGGCATCGGTGAGCAGCGGACGGGCCGGTTCGTACCAGACCTTCTCGGCCGGTACGTCGACGAGCTCGCGCTCGGGCCAGCGCAGGGCGGTCATCTTCCCGCCGAAGACCGCGCCCGTGTCCAGACAGATGGTGTTGTTGATCCAGGACGTGTTGGGGACCGGGGTGTGGCCGTAGACCACAGCGGCGCGTCCGCGGTAGTCCTCCGCCCACGGGTAGCGCACGGGCAGGCCGAACTCGTCGGTCTCGCCCGTCGTGTCCCCGTACAGGGCGTGGGACCGGACCCGGCCGGAGGTGCGGCCGTGGTACTTCTCGGGCAGACCGGCGTGACAGACGACCAGCTTGCCGCCGTCCAGGACGTAGTGGCTGACCAGTCCGTCGATGAACTGCGCCACCTGCTCCCGGAAGGCGGGGTCCGTGCCGTCCTCCCGTTCCAACTGCTCGATGGTCTCGGCGAGACCGTGGGTGTGCTGGACGTTTCTGCCCTTGAGGTAGCGGCCCAGCTTGTTCTCGTGGTTGCCGGGCACGCACAGGGCGTTCCCCGAGCCCACCATGGCCATCACGCGCCGCAGGACACCGGGACTGTCGGGACCCCGGTCGACGAGGTCGCCGACGAAGACCGCGGTACGACCTTCGGGGTGCACGCCGTCGACGTAACCGAGCTTCCCGAGCAGGGTGTCCAACTCGGAGCTGCATCCGTGGACATCTCCGACGATGTCGAACGGGCCGGTGAGATGGCGAAGGTCGTTGTAGCGGCGCTCCAGGACGACCTCGGCCGCCGCCACCTCTTCGACGCTGCGCAGGACGTGGACCTTACGGAAGCCCTCGCGTTCCAGTCCGCGCAGGGAGCGGCGCAGTTCGCGCTGGTGGCGCCGGATGACGCGGGGGTCCATGCCGGCCCGCTCGGGACGCAGCGCATTGCGCTCAACGCAGACCGCTTCCGGCAGGTCGAGGACGATGGCGATGGGCAGTACGTCGTGCTGCCGAGCCAACTGCACCAGTTGGCGACGGCTCTCGGCCTGCACGCTGGTCGCGTCGACGACGGTGAGCCGACCGGCGGCGAGGCGTTTGCCCGCGATGTAGTGGAGCACGTCGAAGGCGTCGCCGCTCGCGCCCTGGTCGTTCTCGTCATCGGCGACCAGACCGCGGCAGAAGTCGGACGAGACGATCTCGGTCGGCTTGAAGTGCCTGCGGGCGAAGGTGGACTTCCCGGAGCCGGTGGCACCGATCAGTACGACGAGGGAGAGGTCGGTGACGGGGAGCTTCCGGTGCGGGAGCGTCCCGTTGCTGTCGGTGGTCGTGGTCATGCGGCCTTCGCCTCCCTCTCGCTGTCGGTGCGCTCGTCGGTGTGCTCGTCGGTGCGTTCGTCAGTACGCCGGCTCCCGTTGGTCTCACGGCCCGGCCGGTGTGCCCGGTCCCTGCCGTGAGGGGTGTTCCCGTCCGGCTGGTCGGCACGGGTGAAGACCGCCATCTGGGTGGGCGGCCCCACCTCGGGGTCATCGGGACCGACCGGAGTGAAGGCGACGTCGTAGCCGTTCCGCTCGGCGGTGCCGAGGGCCCAGGCACGGAACTCGCCGCGCGTCCACTCGAAACGGTGGTCACCGTGACGAACATGGCCCGCTGGCAAGGTCTCCCAACGGACGTTGTACTCGACGTTCGGCGTGGTCACCAGGACGGTCACGGGGCGAGCGGCCCCGAAGACCGCGTACTCCAGGGCGGGCAGCCGAGGGAGGTCGAGGTGTTCGATGACCTCGCTGAGCACGGCTGCGTCATAGCCGGTGAGCCGCTTGTCGGTATAGGTGAGGGAGCCCTGCATCAGTTTGATCCGGGCGGCCTGCCGCTCGCTCATCCGATCCAGTTTCAGACGCCGTTCCGCGATCGTCAGCGCACGTACGGAAACGTCCACTCCGACGATCTCCGTGAAGCGCACATCCTTGTGGAGGGCCTGCACCAACTGCCCCTGGCCGCAGCCGAGGTCGAGGACACGGGTCGCGCCGCAGCCTCGCAACGCCTCCAGGATGGCCTCCCGCCGCTGCTCTGCGAGCGGTACCGGCTTCTCCTCGGTGTCGGTCGATTCGTCCACCGCGTTGTCGACGTCCTCGACCTGGAGATCGTCGGACTCGGCCAGCCGAACCAGTTCGAGGCGCTCCATCGCCTGTCGGGTCAGTCCCCACCGCCGGGAGAGATAACGACTGGTGATCAGCTTCTGCTCGGGGTGATCCGCGAGCCAGCCGTCCCCCGCCCGCAGCAGTTTGTCGACCTCGTCCGGGGATACCCAGTAGTGCTTGGCGTCGTCGAGGACGGGGAGCAGGACATAGAGCTGTCGCAGCGCATCCGCCAGCCGTACTTCGCCCTCCAGGACCAACTGGACATAGCGCGAATCGCCCCACTCGGGGAACTTCTCGTCGAGGGGGATCGGTTGCGACTCCACACTCCAGCCGAGTGGGCGGAACAGCTTGTCCACCAGTTCCGGGCCGCCCCTGGCGGGGAGCGCGGGCACCTCGATGCGCAGTGGCAGGGGTGCCTCGGCCCGCTCGGGACGCGCTGCGCACACACCGCGCAGGGCGCTGCTGAACACTGCGCTCAGGGCGACCGCGAGGAGAGAGGAGGCCGCGTAGGGGCGGTCGTTCACATACTGGGCGAGTGCGGCGTCGGGCGCGCCGCCCCTTCCCTTGCCCTTGCCTCGTCGCACCAGGGCCACCGGATCCACTTCCAGCAGCAGGGCGGCGGTGCACCGCTCGACGGACGCCTCGGGGTAGAAGACGTGCGCCGTGCCGTACGACGTGGAGAACGTCTGCGCCTTGTCCGGATGCTTGTGGAGCAGGAATCCAAGATCGGTGGCGGGACGTTCAGGAGTGCCAGTTGTGCTGATTGTCAGGAACACCCGATCGATTATCGTGCATGCAGCCAGGTCGAGAAAGCGATTTCCCGGTGCCTCACCCAGACGGTGCGAGCCGGCCCGGGCAACCGCCCGCGCATCCGGACCGATGCACGTTCAACCTGTTCGGACACCGCTCGGAGGTGTCTTGGGGGCCGAGCGCCCCACGCCGATCGGGGAAGGGACACGCCCTACCCACCGGGCCCGTCGAGTCCTGCCGCAGGTGTCCATGGCGATGCGCCGACTGGCCGCCTACCGCCACCGGTGGGAAAGGCCCGCTAGCAGTGATCCGTTGGAGGAGCGCCGGGAGGCAGCGGAGGTGCGAGCGCCTCGGCCAGTTCGGCGATCGCATCGGGACCCACCCGACAACAGCCGCCCACCAGTCGGGCGCCCGCTGCCAGCCACTCCCTCGCCGCACCGGGGTCGTACGCCGAACTGCCGCACCACGCCCGACGGCGGCCGTCCCAGCCCTCACCGCTGTTGGGATAGGCGACCGCGGGCTTCCCCGTCGCCGCCACCGCCCGTGCCACTGCCTCCCCCACCTCGCCGGGGTGACAGCAGTTGACCCCCACCGCGATTACTTGAGGATGGTCGGCGGCCAACTCCATGGCCGTGGACAGTGGCTGGCCGGCCCGCGTACATCCATCGGCAACCGTGTACGAGAGCCACAGCGGCAGACCGCACCCTTCGGCTGCGCGCAGCAGGGCATGGGCCTCATCCACGTCCGGAACGGTCTCCAGAGCGAGTACGTCGGGGCCCGCCTCGGCCAGGGCCTCGATACGGGGCCGGTGGAAACGTTCGAGTTCACCCACCGAGAGCCCGTACCGTCCGCGGTACTCACTGCCGTCGGCGAGCACCGCGCCGTAGGGCCCCACCGAGGCCGCCACCCACACTTCCTCGTCGCTCCGGTCTCCCGCGAGCCGGGCGCACTCGACACTGCGGGCCAACAGCCCACGGGCCCGCGTCCGACCGATCCCGCGTCGGGCGAAGCCCTCGAAGGAAGCCTGATAGCTGGCGGTGATGAGTACCCGTGCCCCCGCCCGCACATATGCGCTGTGTGCGGCGACCAGTTGGCCCGGATCATCGGCGAGCAACCCGGCCGACCAGAGGTCACCGCTCAGATCACACCCTTGCGCCACCAGTTGGTTGGAGAGTCCGCCGTCAAGGACGACGGGCCCCCGGGCCAGGGCGGCGGCGAGTGTACGGGTCGGGCGCACGGGCGCGCCTCAGCTCAGTTCGGTCTGGACCTGTGCCGAGATCAGCTCCAGATGGTCCAGGTCGTGGAGGTCGAGGACCTGGAGGTAGATCCGGGAGGCGCCGATCTCTCCATAGCGCCCGATCTTGTCGACCACTTCGGCGGGCGAACCGGCCAGTCCGTTCGCCTTCAACTCGTCCACCTCACGGCCGATGGCGGCAGCCCTGCGCGCCACCTCCGCGTCATCCCTGCCCACACAGACGACCAGGGCGTTGGAGTACACCAGGTCGTCGGGCCGACGCCCGACGGCTTCCGCGGCAGCACGCACCCGGCCGAACTGGCGCTCGCTGTCCTCGATCGAGGCGAAGGGGATGTTGAACTCATCGGCGTACTGTGCGGCGAGCCGCGGTGTGCGGATGGCGCCGTGACCACCGATCAGGACGGGCACCTTGCCCCGTACCGGCTTGGGCAGCGCGGGTGAATCGGTCAACTGGTAGTGCGTGCCCTCGTACGAGAAGGTCTTGCCGACCTCGGTGCCCCAGAGCCCGGTGACGATGGCCAACTGCTCCTCAAGGCGGGCGAACTTCTCCTTGGGGAAGGGGATTCCGTAGGCGCGGTGCTCATCCTCGAACCAGCCAGCGCCCAGTCCGAGCTCGACCCGCCCGCCCGACATCTGGTCGACCTGTGCGACCTGGATCGCGAGTACTCCCGGCAGTCGAAACGTGCCCGCGGTCATCAGGGTGCCGAGTTTGATGCGTTGGGTCTCCCGGGCGAGACCGGCCAGGGTGATCCAGGCATCGGTGGGACCGGGGAGCCCATCGGCTGACCCCATCGCCACATAGTGGTCGGAGCGGAAGAAGGCGTCGAATCCCAGAGCCTCGGTGGCCTGGGCAACGGTCAGCAAGGTGTCGTAGCTCGCGCCCTGCTGGGGTTCGGTGAAGATTCGGAGATCCATGTCCACCATCCTGCACCTTCATGTGCCGAGTGCCGCCAGCCCCCGCCGCCCGAACACTCAACGACGGCTCTGCGGGGTGAATCCGCTGCGGTCGATGGCCTGAGGTGCTGGTCAGAAGGGTCGACGGACGGGTGAGCACCGGTGCCCGGGAGCCCCTCCCCCCTCCCCTCCCTCCCCCGCCTCCCTCACCGCGATGCGGCCAGCTCACAGTCCCAGCCCACCATCCGGTGGGGGCCAGAGCCGCCCCCGCCCCGACCGCGCTCGTCCGGCCGCTCCCTCGACGCCAAGCACAACGGGCCTGGTCTGCCGCACCCAGCACCCGGCTGCTCCTCGTCGATCGAGCTCAGAGATCAAGGCACAGCGACCGGGCTCAGAGGTCAGGTCCGGGGGGCCGAGCTCAGCGACCGGGCTCGAAGCTCACGTCCGGGGCCGCTCAGGGGTCGAACGGACGGTGTCCCGACTCGTGTCGGGTGCCGTGCAACCCGCCGCACTTCCCCCGTCCGTCCCCGTTCCCGCCCTTCCCACCGTGACTTCGGCCGTCCCCGTTCCCGCCCTCCCCACCGTGGCTTCGGCGGTCACCATGAACCCGCCGCCGAGTCCACGGTGCCGAGTCGCGCGCAGTGTTCGCCCGCGACTCCGGGTGAGCCCCGAGTACCCGGGAAGGCGCCACGCGCACCCGGCCGGCAGCCGTCCTGCGGGCCTGCGGGGTCCGCTCCATGAGTGCGCCCGGACAGTCCGGCGTCCACCGAGCCGGAATCGCGCATCGAACGGGATCCGTCCCATGCGTCTGCGCTGTCCGTCTGATGTGCTCCTTGGCCAAGGGCGGGCGCACGAGAGGGGCAGCCGCCGTCGATCTCCATGGGCGCCCTCCCGGCCCGCGGTCCTGCCCTGCCCCGGCTGGCATCAGGGGGTCTGCCGATGTCCCGATCGGCCAGTATCCGAAGCATCCCGGCAGCACGATCGGTCGACTCGTCCGCAGCGTCCACCGCTTCGATGCACTGCCAGTACAGCGCCTCCTGCCCCGTGGTGCAGGCGATGCCCACCAGGGCGATGCCGACGTCTTCCAAGAGGACGACCAGTGCCGTCAAGGTCACCCGGACGTCGGCCACACCCTTCAGTTGGGCGGCGCGGATGGCCCCACTGCGCATGTCGGGCTGATCGAGGGCTCGCACTCCACGGGCGCCCGTCTCACACAGTGCCCGCGCTTCGCCCCTCACCTCGGCCGGCCCGTAGACCGCGAGCCAGGCTCCGATCGCCTGGGCGAGCGCCTGGGCCTGCCATGCCTCCGCCACCACGTCCCGTACCACCCGGCACTTCGCCAGGGCATTGCGGCTCACCGTCACGAGCCGTTCCGCATCCATGCACGCTGCCCCCGTTCATACGACTACTACCCTTTCAGTTCATTACCCAGAGTGAGGCTTGTTGAGCCTAAACACCAGGGGAATTCGGAAATCTGTGGACAGCTGGCCGGTTGTGGATATCTCAATGACTCCATAGAGTGATATTTCCTTGATCAAAAGAAAATGCGGTCTGGACCAAGCGCTCCCCAGGGGCACCAAGCGCACCTCAAGGGGCGGGGAAACGGGACTCGTTGCGGTCGATCTTCTCGGAGAGCGCGGCCAATGCGTCCACCCCCAGGACATCGCAGAACTGGAGCAGGTAGGCGAGCACGTCAGCCACCTCGTCGCGCACCCGATGCGCCGACTCCTCGTCCTCCATCACCCGGGCGGACTGCTCCGGAGTGAGCCACTGGAAGATCTCCACCAACTCGGACGCCTCCACGCTGAGGGCGACCGCGAGGTTCTTCGGAGTGTGGAACGGCCCCCACTGCCGCACCCGAGCAAAGTCGGCCAGTCTGCGTTGGAGACCGGACACCTCCAGGTCGTCGGTGCCTCGATGCGGCCCCGTCGTGGCGCCCTCAACCGGCGCGCCGACAACTGGGGCATCCGACCCGCCGGGCGAACGGTCCTTACTCCACGGTGCGGGCCCCTGCGGCGATCCTTCATCTCTCATCATGGCTCCAGATCTACCACCGTCACCCCCTCCACCCCGTGTGCGAAGCCGGCGTCGGCAACCGCCCCGACCAGCCGCACATGGCCCCGGCCCGCCATCTCAGCGGCCAGCCTGACCAGTTCCCGCGCCTGCCTGCGATCCAAGCAACGGTCGAGGCCATCGGCGAGCACGGTCAGCGACTGGTACGCGTCGGGCACCTCCGTCACCTGATCCACCGCCAGCACTCCGGGGCCGGTCAGCAACACCAGGGCCAGGGCGAGGTAGCGCAACTCGCCGTCCCCGAGCCGGCCCACCGGAGTGGCCCTCCCCTCCCCACGGGCCAGCAGCGCCCGCACCGTGCCGTCGGCCAACTCCTCGACGCTTAGCCCCGTGATCTCACCCGCGCACCCGGCGCGGACCGCCGCTGCCAGTCGGGCATGGCGCTGGGCGCACTGCCGTCGCGTTCGGTGGAGCACCTCAGCGAGGTTGTCGCAGCCCTGCCGCAGTCTGCCCTCTCCCACTGCCACGGGCCGTCGCATCCCGCGGGGCTGGGGGTCGCATGCGAAGGCCGAGCGCAGCCCGAGCACCGTCTGCTCCGCCGCGGCCAGGACGTGTAACTGGCCGTCGGTCCTGCCGGCCACCCGCAGCGGCAACAGGGAGGTGCCCAGTCGGTCGTCGGGGAGTGCCGCTCGGGTCACGGTGGACCGTCCGGACGTGTACCAGGCGCCCTCCACACGGGATCGGCGCGGATCGCGCAGCGCGGTGGAGAAGAGCGTCCGCCCCGCACAGCTCAGCCGCTCGCCCACGATCCGCAGGGCGGGTTCCACCTGCACCGCGAGGTCGAGGCGCACCGCCCCGGTCGGACCGTCGACCGTGCAGCCGAGGCGAAAGCCCCTTCTGCCCTGGCCATCGCCGCCCGCCCACTCGGGCACGCACAGGGCCGGGTCCGGGAAGACCTCCCGCAGTACGTCGCCTGCCGCGAGGCGCCCCAGTGCTTCGTACGCCTGGAGGACGCTCGTCTTTCCGCTGCCGCTCGCCCCCGCCAGGAGTGTGAGCGAGGTGAGCGGCAAGGTGACGGCGCGATGGGCTCTGAAGGCGGAGAGCCGCAGCTCAGTGACTGTGGGTCGGAGGTCGTGGTCGCTGTCGGGAGAGATGTCCGTCGCCATGGGCGGGACGGTACGCAGCACTCGACACGCCGAACCGTTCCGTCTCAGCGGCCTTCCTACGAACGGGGGACGGAGCGCGTGAAGGTGTCGTCCGTCGTCTCCACGGTCCCGTCGACCTCGGTTCCTTCCGGGGTGAGGAGGAAGACGTTGCGGTCGACGCGGTGCATGGCGCTGCCCAGACCGAAGACGACGCCGCTGGTGAAGTCGAGGATGCGCTTGGCCACATCGGTGTCCGCACCGGTGAGGTCGAGGAGCACGGGTGTCTGGCCCATGAGGTAGTCGGCGACTTCTCGGGCATCCGAGAAGACCTGCACCCTCAGCACGATGAACCGGCGCTGCGCTGCTTCGTATTCGCGTGGATCGGTGCGGTGGTCGGCCCTCGACGGCCATTCATCTCGTCCGCGCAACGGGACGACCTGGGCCAGCCCCGCCCACTGCTCGTCGGTGACGTCGTACCTCTCGTACCTACTCATACCCGTATCCTCGTACCCCTCACCCGTTCGGACCAACACCGACACGGATGAGCGGCACATACATCGAAAAGGGCCCGTCCATCGCTGATGCGCAGGTGACGGCCGGGGCAATTGGCGAGTCAACCGTCATGACGGGCACGAGATCGGGCCCTTGGGCGGCCCCTCCCGCAAGCACTGCCCGCCTTCCTGTCCCGACCCGAGTCGGCGGACGCGAAAGCCAGGGCGCAACCCACGATCGGCACTGACGGTACGTCAAAGTCTATGCCCTGCCGCACGCACGCGGGGCGGCCGTACCGGAATCCACTGCTTCCCCGAACGGTGAACGCACGGGCCGGTACCCCGACGTCTGGTAGATGGCCACTGCCTGTTCCCGGGCCCGTTGGGCGGCAGCGGGGTGCCCACTCTGCTCCTGTGCCAGGGAGATGACGGCCTGGGCCTGCCCCTCCAGGAGCCGTAGTTGGGATGCCTGGGCCAGGGCGAGTGCTCCCGCCGCGTATCCCAGGGCCTCGTGATGGCGACGGGCCCTGACCGCGCAGACCCCGAGGCCGAGGAGGGCCATGGTCCGTCCCTTGAGATAGCCCATCTGCTCTGCGGTCCTGCGGGCGATGCGGAAGTGTTCGAAGGCACGGGTGTACTCATGGCGGTGGTAGCGGGCGTGGCCGAGGGCCAGCATCGCATCGAGCTTGATCCTGGGGCGGCCGGACCTACGGCTCAGGCGGCAAGCGGCGAGCCCGTACCGCAGGGCGGCGAGGTCGTCCCCGCCCTCCGCTGCGATGAGCGCCAGAGCGCTGAAGGCATCGCCTTCCCCTGCGAGGTTGCCGATGGCCTGGAACCCCTCCAGGGACTGTCTGGCCAGGCCCTCGGCCGTGCTGAGATCCCCCAGGTCGAGCGAGATCATCGCCAGGGTGGTGCTGATCCGGGCGATGCTGTCGGGTGCCGAGATCTGTCGGGAGATCGCCAGTGCACGTCGGCACAACTGCTCCGCCTCCACCAGTCGGCCCATGCCGTAGAGCACTTCGCTCAGGCCCTGGAGGGGCTGGTGCGGGGTGCGCCGCAGACCGCGGTCGATGCCGATGGACTGGGCGTAGAACTCGGCCGCGTGGCTGAGGAGTCCGAGGTCGGCCGAGACTCCGGCGAGGTTGGACAGTGCGACGGACTCGCACTCGCCCCAGCCCGAACGCCTGGCCAACTCGATGGCCTGCTCGAAGTGGGTCCTGCTGAGCTCCAGACCGCCGAGGGTGAAGGTGACAAGGCCAAGGCTCTGTTGGGCCGCCGCCTGACCGCGCAGATCGCCCGCCTGTTGGGCGGCGCGGAGCGCGACCGTGGCCACCGCGGTCCATGTCTCGGCGTCCCTGCGGAGCCAGAAGTAGCCGCGCAGGGTGTCGGCGAGGATCCATACGGCCGGGTGGGGCTCGCCGACGGCCTCGGTCTCGATCAGTCGTACCAGTCCGACCTGTTCCGCATCGAACCAGTCCGCTGCGGCCTGTGGATCGAGGAAGGTCTCGGGGCGATCCTCGGGTGCCACCGGTTCGATGTCCAGCCGCAGGATCTGCGGATACAGGCTCCGAGCTGCGGCGTCCGCGCAGGCCGTGTACCAGCGCAGCAATCGGCGGCGGGCCTCGCGATGGGCGGTGACCGACTCCTCCGCGTCCGCGAGGAGTCGTGCGTACCACCAGATCAGATCGTGCAGCCGCAGCCGGTCCTGGCCGTTGCGTTCCACCAGGTGCTCGGCGAAGAGGCGGTCGATCACCCGGTGTGCGGCGCCGATAGAGCGGCCCAGCAGCGCTGCGACGGCCGCTGCCGTAGTAACGGGACAGGGCAGTAGCCCCAGCGTACGGAACGCCTCCTTGGCCTGCGGATCCAGTCGGCGGTACGAGTGCTCGAAGGCCCTTCGGACCGCGGAGTCGGGGTCGCCGGCCACTGCGAGGCTCTCCAGCGGGTTGCCCGAGCGCATCTCGGCGACGTGATCGGCGATCAGGCTCTGGGGGTGCAGGGCGAGATTGGCCGCGGCGATCCGCAGCGCGAGGGGGGTGCGGTCGCAGATGGCGACCAGATCGGCGAGGGCATCGGGCTCGGCCGCGGCGCGGGCGGGTCCGATGACGCTGCGCACGAGTTCTTCCGCGTCGTCAGCGGCGAGCGGACAGAGCGGGAGCATGGGAGCGCCGTGACTGACGATCAGCGCGCCCAGTCGGTTGCGGCTGGTGACCAGTGCGAGACAGCCGGCTTCGTACGGAAGGAGTTGTCTGACCTGCTCGGCGGTCTCGGCGTTGTCGAGGACGACGAGCACCCGGCGTCCGGTCAGGGTGCGCTGGTAGAGCTCGGCCAGGGCGGGTACGTCGTGGGGCAGCTTCTGGTAGGGCACCCCGAGGGCCCGCAGCAGGCCGGACAGGGCCTCCTTGGGATTCATCGGGCTCTCGTCACCGTGTCCGCGGAGGTTCAGGAAGAGCTGACCGTCGGGGAAGGCATCGGTGCTGCCGCGACACCACTGGAGGGCGAGCGCGGTCTTTCCGCTGCCTGCGGGGCCCACGATCATGACGACTCCGGAGCCGCCGCGTGCCAGCGATGCGAGCTGGGTCAGGCGCTCCAGTTCATGTGCCCGGCCGATGAACGCGCCCGTCCGGGAACGGCGTTGCACGGATTCCGCGACCGGGCGGGTGGGCACCGGCCCCGGATCGGAGTGATCATCCACCCGATACGACAAGGAACCGCGCAGATCGGAATGGCTGGTTTGGGGTCGGTGACTTACATCCTTTTCGACAGGCTGTGCTCTGGCCTGGTGGGTTTCGAGAGCCTTGGTCACAGGAGAAGCCGATATGGAAGCCGAATCCCCGTCGGAGTCCCGCACCTGTCCCGGCCCGGGCGCACCCCCTTCGACACCGCCGGCCGCACGGGCACGGGGTGCGGAACCGGGCAGCCCTTGGTTGCCGCGGGCAGGTCCGTACCCCTGCTGGGCTGCACGGACCGCGTCCGGCAGTATCGGTCCGTCGAGCAGTTCGGGATCCGCCCGCAGGATCATCCCCTGTACGCGATTCAGATCGGCGCCCGGGTCGAGACCGAGGTCCTGGGCGAGCCTGGCCCGGGTCTCGTGGTAGACCTTCAGCGCCTCACCACGGTGGTCGGCGCGGTAGAGGGCGATCATACGGAGCATGGCGAGTCGCTCGTGGTGCGGGTACTCCGCCGTCGCCCGCGCCAACTCCTCCAGCAGGAGCCCCCGGTGTCCCAGGGCCAGCCGCGCCTCCGCCCGCTGGGTGACCGCCGAGAGGTATAACGCGTCCACGCCGGTGCCGAGTCGGCGCACGAGCCCTTCCGCTGCGGTACCGGCAAGGACCGGGCCACCCCAGTCGTCGAGTGCCAGATTGAGCAGCCGAAGCCGCTCGTGCACGTCCTGCTCCCTTTCGGCGCGCTGCCACAGACGGCGGACGCGGTGCAGATCGACGGCCTCGGGGTCCCCGTCCACGAGGTATCCGTCGTTGCCCCGGGACAGGAAGAAACCGTGCTGCTCGGCCCCCGCCGCCGTGAAGCGACCGCGCAGTCGCGAGACGTGGACCTGAAGGCTGCCACGTGCGCTGGACGGAGGGTCTTCCTCGTCCCACAGGAGATCGACGAGCCGATGCGCTGGCACGACTCTTCCTATGTCGAGCAGGAGCAGTCCGAGCAACAGCCTTTCGCGGCGGCGTCCGATCGGCAGAGCGACGTCCCGGGAAAGCCACTCCATCCTTCCCAGGATGCGGAAGTGCATTCCCCCGTTTGTCATGCCATGCATCTTCTGCAATCGATTGCCATGTGGCAAGCGATTGGCAAGGTCATGGCCAGGCGGTGGCTGGTGACCCCTGTCATCTTGCCAAAGTGCCCGGGCTTGAACGCGGGGGGCTTGGGCGGCAGGCCAGAGAAGGGTTCCATCAGTATGTCCTCCGAGATGTTCACCATGACCGCCCCAGGGCAGACCCCCTCCGACGCCACCGTCAGCCATCCGTCGGAACTGCCGCTGAGTCACATCAGCCAGAACCCCGATAATCCACGCGAAGCCCTGAGGGATTTGGAGTCGCTGACCACCAGCGTGCGGGAGATCGGTCTCGTCAACGCCATCACGGTCGCTTCCGTCCAAGCTTATGTACGAGAGCGTCCGACCCGTGCGGTCGAACTCGACTCCAGCGCCCGGTACATCGTGATCGACGGGCATCGGCGCCTGGAGGCGGCCCGTCGGGCGGGGCTCACCCATGTACGGGTCAGTGTCGACGACGCGCTCGTGTCGACCGACCGGTCGCTCCTGGAGGCGGCCTTCGTCGCCAACGTCCACCGGGACGACATGAATCCGCTGGAACAGGCACACGCGCTCAAGAAGTTGGTGGAGTTCTACGGGTCCCAGAGCAAGGCGGCCAAGCGGCTCGGCATCGCCCAGTCGACGATCTCCTCCAAGCTGTCCGTCCTGGAACTCGGCCCGGAGCTCCAGGCCGATCTGCTCGCCGGACGTCGCAAGGTCGTCCATGTGCGCAATCTGTCCCGGCTCACCCCGCAGCAGCAGAAGCAGCGGGCCGACGCTCGCGCCGCGGCCACCGACTCCAGGTCCGGTGAACCCCGCTCGCTCACCTCTGCGAGCCATCCGGCTCCGACACCCATCCCGCACCAGCGCGCGACCATGACGATGCCGTGGGGGGACGGGGTCGCCTGTGCGGAGATCGCGATCTCACGCATGCGCCCGGCGGAACGGGCTCGCATGTTGCGCCGGCTGTGGCAGGAGGCCGAGAAGGAGTCCCGCGGCGCTCGGCTCATCACCCAACGGCGCGCCTGAGCCGGCACGGTCATCCCGGTGGGGTGCGGCGGCAGGCCCGTCGTATCCCGCGGGCCGGTCTGCTTACCTCCCCCGACGTCTGCTCGCCTCGCCCGACTCGACCATCAGCGGGAGCAGCCTGGTCACCGCACCCGGCAGTTCAGCAGCCGGACCTGGATCGGGGGAAACCGAGCCGTACGACCGACCGCTCCGGGGAGAGCGGCCCGCGTCCGTACCTCTCCGGCAGTTGGGCACCACCGTCCGAAGCCCCTGACCCACTCACTCGTCATTCGGAGCCGACCGAGCTGCCGTACGCGGTGATCGACTCGGCCCATACGAATCCTCCTGCTCCGAAAAGCGTCAAGGCCGCGGCACCCTGGGGGTGCCGCGGCCTTGTGTCTGCCCGGGGAGAGCCACGGGCACCTCATGGGGCGCAGATGCTCCGCTGCACCCCCACCGGCCGCCCTTGCCGTCGACCGACCCCCACGCCTACCATCCGCTTGTCGTTTGATCTCACACGGAATGAAGGGCGACACCTCACGAGCGCCGGGGGCGGACACCATCCGGGTCAGCAGACGAGCCGGGTGATCCACGCACGGCCCAAAGGCACAGCGCCACCTCGGAATCGAACCGTTCCGTCGGGCGTTGCAGCGAGCGCCGGTGTCATCGAGCCGCGATCTGCCGGCACCACCCTCCTGCCGGCCGCCCGTCATCAGGAGGGCACGACCACCCCATGCCTCCCCCCACCCACCGGCGGCGCAACTCCTCACCCGGGCCCTGCGGTCCGCCTGTCGAGGACGCCCTGAGACCCCTTCCAGCAGGCTCGTGCCGCCTCTAGCCGACCGGGACCAGACGTGACCCTTCCCCGACCGCTGATCGCCATCCCCGCCCGCTTCGCCGTCTCCGCGTCCGCGGTGCGGTACGGGGCCGAAGTCAGCGCTCGGGCCCTGGTGGAAGCCGTCTGGCGGGCCGGCGGTGAGCCGGTCACCATCCATCCGTACGCGCCAGGAGGGTTCGCCTACGCGGCGGACGTGGCGGCCAGGTTGGCACGGTTCGACGCCGTGGTGCTCCCGGGCGGCGACGACCTCGCGCCGCACCACTACGAGCAGCACGACGAGCTCAAGGAGCACGATCGGCCGACGCGGGCGCCCGGGATCGACGATGAACAGGACGGGTTCGATCTCGAAGTCGCCCGCCAGGCGCTACGCCTGGGTCGACCGCTGCTCGCGGTGTGCCGCGGGCTACAGATCGTCAACACCGTGCTCGGCGGGACCCTTCGCCAGGGATTCGAGGGACCCGAGCGGGAACACCGGGATCTGGTGCACCCCGTGACGCTCCGTCCGGGCTCGCGGATCGCGCGCATCACCGGAGGCGAGAAGGCCGAGGTCTCCTGCTACCACCGGCTGCGGGTGGACCGGCTCGGTGAAGGACTGCGCATCACCGCCCGGGCCGCCGACGGAACGCCCGAGGCGCTGGAACTGGTCGGTGCACGGGAGTGGCTGACGGCCGTCCAGTGGCATCCCGAGGACACGGCGCACGAGGACCCGAACCAGCAACGCATCTTCGACGCCCTGATCCAGGTGGCCGCTCCCTGATCCGCCCTCCCCCGACCGACCGCGGGTTCGTCCTTCACCCGAAGCGGCGAATGCCGTTGATGGGTGGGGGCGTCTCCACGAGAGTGGGCCCGGCGCCATTGGGCGCTGGGCCCACGACGCCGGGCGAGGTGCCGTCCTTCACCGACCGCTCATGCACCCTCGGAAGAGGGGGCCGGCGCTAGTCCTGCTTCTTCCGACGGGTACCGAAGACGATCTCGTCCCAACTGGGGACCGCCGCACGTCGACCTGGACGCACGCCGTCCGCTTCCGCTTGACGATCCGTCGTGCCCGTCAGCCGATCCCGATGTCCGGCAACCGACCGCGGCATCAGCACATCCGCATATGCCGAGCCAGCGCCGGCCGAGGCAGCGGGCGCCACGGGCTCCTCCGCTTCGGGCTCCTGCTCCACCTCTTCAACGGTCTCCGACTGCACCACACGCTCGGGTACGACCATGTCGCCGCGGAAGCTGGGCACCGCTTCCAGCAGGCTGGTGAGC
Source organism: Streptomyces sp. NPDC059256 (assembly GCF_042753785.1). Classification (NCBI taxonomy): domain Bacteria; kingdom Bacillati; phylum Actinomycetota; class Actinomycetes; order Kitasatosporales; family Streptomycetaceae; genus Streptomyces; species Streptomyces sp. NPDC059256. Next base: position 149,616 of record NZ_JBHYZO010000006.1, read on the forward strand.
GAGTCCCGCTCACCGCTGCTGGGCTCTTCCCCCCCGACAGCAGGGCCGCCGGGGCCGCCGGGACGGTCGAGGGTGCGATCCAACGGCCGATCGCGAGGCAGTCGGGCGATCCGGGGAACGAAGGGGAAACTCGGTTCCTGCGTACTGGTGATGGTGTCGTCGGTCTCGCCGATCAACGCCCGGGCCTCGTCGTCGACGGCCTGGACCAACCGCCGTGGCGGGTCGTAGGTCCAACTCGCCGAGTGCGGTTCACCGGCCACGCGATAGATGAGCAGCACCTCCCAGGTGCCGTCATCACGACGCCAGGAGTCCCAGAGGGTGGTGTCCTTCTCCGCGCCGCGCAGGGTGAGTCGCTCCTGGACCGCCTCGCCGAGCGGGGGTCCTGAGTTCTCACCGGGACGACGTACGGCGGTCTTTCGGGCGCGCTCGGCCATGAACGCACGCTCAGCGAGCACGGGGCCCTCGAAGCGGCGCACCCGTTCCACCGGAATGCCAGCGAGTTGGGCGACCTCTTCGGCCGAGGCTCCTGCACGTATCCGCGCCTGGATGTCTCGGGGTCGCAGGTGACTCTCGACCTCGATCTCGATCTGCCCAAGCCGGGCACGATCGTTGCGCACCGCAGCGCGCAGCCGCTCATCGATCGGAAGCGTGTATTCCGTGCTATCCGCAGCTTTGAGCACCAGTCGTGTGCCGTCGTTGGAGACGGCCACGACACGCAGTTCGGGCATGGGGACCTCCCGGGTGGTGCCTGCCGACGTCACCTGTGCGTCGCTGCTTCCGCTAGTCGAGTGTGGCCTGCCCGGGTGCAGCCTGCCACAACCTTGCCGAGTTGCCCGGCGTGTCGGGCACAGGCCCTGGATCGCCGTTATGGCACGGTTACCTGTTAACCACTCAGCGTCACATTTCGTCACGCTGCGTGCAGATTTCCACGCGATATCGCGGCGTCGCCGGATCGAGCGCCACTTTCGGCCCCCTTCTTGAGATCAGGACTCCGCAAGGGAGACCCTGCCCAAGGCTCGCCACAGTACTCCATTCGGGCCATCCGAGTGGTCTGCCGCGCCGCTAACTTCGCGGCGCGTTCGCCACCTCACCGGCGGTATACGGGCAACAGGTGTCTTGATTCACAGAATCTTCCCAAAGGGAACTATTCGCATCTCCCATTTGTCCCTCAGAGGTACGCAGAACGACAGAAGGGAAAGCAGGGGCTGAGGATGCATCAGAAGCCGGACACCGAAGAAGGCCGAACCCAAGGGCGCGAACGGAGGCTGGACCTGAGCGTCCCCCAGGTCGCGGGGAGCGCACTCGCCGCGGTCACCGCGGCGGTGCTCGCCTCCAGGCTCGGGGTGTACGGCACCATCATCGGCGCCGGGGTCGTGAGCGTGGTCGCCACCTGTGGCGGCTCCGTCCTCCAGCACTTCTTCAGCCGTACCGGCGAGCAGTTGCGCGAAGTGACGGTCCAAGCCCGCCCGATGAGCCGGAAGTCGCCCGCGCGCACCGCGACCTCGACGCCCGCACCGGACCGGACGGGATGGACGTCCGCTGAGCCGGGTGAGTTCACGAGCGCGACCACCCATGGATCCCGAGTGCGGGGATGGAAGCGGCCCCTGATCGCCGCGGCCGTCGTCTTCGGGGTGACGATGGGCGGGGTGACCGCGTACGAGGTGGCCTCGGGCTCCGAACTCAGCGGCGGTACGGGCACCACCGTCGGCTCGGTGGTCGGCGGGGGCGGGGGGAGCACCGATCAGCGCGGCCCGGCGGACTCCCCGTCGCCCACTCCCGATGACTCCCACGACGACCGGCCGCACGAGCCTCAGCAGAGCCCCGCTCCGGGGGGCGGCGCGTCGCCCGGCCCGGACGACGACGGGACGAAGGCTCCAGAGCGTCCCGCAGGGGAACCGGACGAGAGCACCGAGGAAGAGGGCTCGCCCGACGGTGCGCCCGGCACCGGCGCACCCGACGGATCACCCCCGCCGTCCGGCCCGGCACCGGCGCCCCCGACAGAAGAAGGGGCGCCCGCACCCGGGCCCTCAGCTCCCGACGCCGGTCGATGAACCCGGGCCGGGCCGCGGTCGATGAACCGTGGAGCCGTCGCCTCCGCTCAGGGTCCGAGCACTCGTCGCAGATGGTCGTTGCCGAACATCCGCTGGGGGTCGAGCCGGTCGCGTACGGCGGTGAACTCGGCGAACCGCGGGTAGACACCGGCGAGGTACTCCGCATCGCGCGTGTGGATCTTGCCCCAGTGGGGTCGACCGCCGTGGGCGGTCATGATCCGCTCGACGGCGGTGAAGTAGGACCGGTGCGGCGTGCCGCGGTACAGGTGGACCGCGAGGTAGGCGCTCTCCCGGCCCGACGCCGTGGAGAGGGCGATGTCGTCGCCCGGAGCCGTCCGGACCTCGACGGGAAAGCTGATCTTCAAGGGTGAGCGTTCGATCATCGCCCTGACCTCGCGCAGCGCATCCACGGCGGCCTCGCGCGGCAACGCGTACTCCATCTCCACGAAACGGACCCTGCGGGGCGAGGTGAAGACCTTGTAGGGGATGTCCGCGTAGGTGCGGGCGGACAGGGCGCGGCTGGAGAGTTTGGCGAGGGCCGGGATGACCGCCGGCACCGTCCGGCCGATCGAGTTGGCCACCTGGAACAGGCCGTTCGACAGCAACTCGTCGTCGATCCAGCCGCTGACGGCGCCCGGGGGAGCAGGCGGGCCCGCGCTGCGGTTGTTGCGCTTGGTGATGCAGTTGTCGGTGTGGGGGAACCAGTAGAACTCGAAGTGTTCGTTCTCGGTGTGGAGGGCGTCGAATTCGGCGGTGACCCGGTCGAACGACATGGGTTCTTCCCGCGCCCGCAGCACGAAGACGGGTTCCACGGCCAGGGTGATGGCGGTGACCACGCCGAGCGCACCCAGTCCGACTCTGGCGACCGCGAACACCTCGGGGTGCTCGGTCGCCGAGCAGTGGAGCACCGTGCCGTCCGCCGTGACCAGTTCGAGTGCCGTGATCAGAGCGGCTAGCGAAGCGGAGTCACGGCCGGTGCCGTGCGTGCCCGTGCTGGTGGCACCGGCGATCGTCTGCTCCATGATGTCGCCCATGTTGGCGAGGGAGAGTCCCTCCCGGGCCAGGGCCACGTTCAGTCGCTTCAGCGGCGTACCGGAGGCGACCGTGACGGTCATGGCGGCGCGGTCGATGTGCCGGATGCCGGTGAGGAGGTCGGGGCGGATCAGCAGCCCGTCGGTGTCCGCGATGGCGGTGAAGGAGTGCCCCGTACCGGCGGTCTTCACCCGCAGACCGTCCGAGGCGGCCCGGCGCACCGCGTCGACCACCTCATCGGCCGATGCCGGGGTCACCTCGCGCGTCGGACGCACCGTCACGGTGCCCGCCCAGTTACGCCGTGGTCGTATCGCACTTCTCCGGCTGGCCGTGCTCATCGTCTTGCTGCTCCTCCCCTGTCGGGACCGGCCTTTTCAGCCGGCGGTACCCCAGCAACGCCACCGCGATCCCGGCCGCCCCCGCGACTCCAGCGACCGCGTACGCGGCCTCCGCGCCCGCCGCGTCCACCGCCAAGCCCGCACCCGACGAGCCGAGGGCGATCCCGACCGCGAGACCGGTGCTCACCCAGGTCATGCCCTCGGTGAGCTTGCTGCGCGGTACGTGCGCCTCGACGAGGGCCATGGTGGTGACCATGGTCGGAGCGACGGCCAGACCTGCGATGAAGAGCGCAACGGCCAGGGATGTGAGGTTCCCGACCATTTGGAGGGGGATCATACTCACGGCCATGCCGCAGACCCCTACCAGCCATCGACGTTCGGGCGACCCCTTGAGGTGGAGCAGCCCGAAGACGAGCCCGGCGAGACAGGAGCCGAGCGCGTAGACGGCGAGGACCAGGCTCGCCGCTGACTTGCGGCCCTCCTCGTCGGCGAACGCGACCGTGACCACGTCGACCGCTCCGAAGATCGCTCCGGTGGCCACGAAGGCGAGTACGAGGACCTGAAGTCCGGGCGAGCGGAGTGCGGATGCCTTGGTGTGCTCCTCGCGGGGGTGCGGCACCGGCTCGGTGGCCCGCTGGGCGGTCAGCCAGAAGACGCCTACCACGAGGAAGACGGTCGCCAGCAGCGGACCCGCGGCCGGGAACCATGCCGTGGACAGTCCGATGGAGACGATCGGACCGAAGATGAAGCACAGTTCGTCGACGATCGACTCCCACGTGTACGCGGTGTGCAGTTCGCGCGGAGAGTGCCGGTAGATGGTCGCCCAGCGCGCCCGGATCATCGATCCGACGCTCGGCACACAGCCTGCGCCCGCCGAGAAGACGAAGAGGGTCCAGTCCGGGGCGCCGTTCTGGGCGCAGAGCAGCAGCCCGGAGACCGCCGCGACCGCTACCAGGGTCGCCGGACGCAGCACCCGGGCCTGGCCGTGGCGGTCGACGAGGCGGGAGATCTGCGGTCCGATGACGGCGGCGGACATCGCGAGGGTGGCCGCGAGGGCGCCCGCCAGCCCGTAGCGGCCGGTGAGTTGGGAAACCATGGTGACGACGCCGATGCCCATCATGGACAGGGGCATGCGGCCGAAGAAGCCGGCGGCGGAGAACCACTTGCTGCCAGGGGCGGCGAAAATGGCGCGGTAGGGACTGGGCAAGTGAGGCTCCGGTCAAGCGTAAGGATGGCGCTGACAGGCTACGCCCGGATATGTGGCCCGTACATCCGTATTCTGCGCACATCTCATGCGATCCAGGCGACTCGTCACTCAGTGGTGCTTTTGCCCCCTGGATTCCTTTGTTTCCCTGCCGGCGATGAGCCCGGCCGATGTTTCCGGCAGCATGACGTACTCCGATGTCTTATGTCTCCCTCACCTCGGGGGCGGCTCGGCGAGAGCCACGTGTGATCGGCGGCAGTGGCCGAGTACGGCTGAGTACGGTGGGGTACGTCCTTCCCGCGCGCGGAAGGGTGGCAGGATCGGAGCCATGTCCGATGCGCTTGACCCCTCCCCCTACGACGCCCTGCTGCTGCTCTCCTTCGGCGGACCAGAGGGCCCGGACGACGTCGTCCCGTTCCTGGAGAACGTGACGCGCGGCCGGGGCATCCCCAAGGAGCGGCTCCAGGAGGTGGGGCAGCACTACTTCCTGTTCGGCGGCGTCTCGCCGATCAACGAGCAGAACCGCACCCTCCTGGACGCCCTGCGTAAGGACTTCGTCGACCACGGTCTGAACCTGCCGGTGTTCTGGGGAAACCGGAACTGGGCGCCTTATGTGACCGACACCCTGAGGGAGATGGCCCAGGAGGGTCACCGGCGTATCGCCGTCCTGGTGACCAGCGCCTATGCCTCGTACTCGGGGTGCCGTCAGTATCGAGAGGATCTTGCCGGGGCACTTGCCAGCCTGGAAGCGGAAGGATTGACGGGGGTACGCGTCGACAAGCTTCGGCACTACTTCAACCACCCCGGCTTTGTGCGCCCGCTGGTCGAAGGGGTACTGAGGTCGCTCGCCGACCTCCCCGAGGACGTGCGCGCCGGAGCCCATCTGGCCTTCACCACCCACTCGATCCCGGTGACGGCGGCCGACACCTCGGGTCCGGTGGAAGGGCACGGTGACGGTGGGGCCTACCTGCGTCAGCACCGGGAAGTGGCCGGGCTGATCGCCGATGCCGTACGCGAGGAGACGGGCGTCGAGCACCCCTGGCAGCTGGTGTTCCAGTCGCGGAGCGGCCCACCCCACATTCCCTGGCTGGAGCCGGACATCTGCGATCATCTGGAGGACCTCCACGGCTCGGGGGCACCCGCGGTGGTGATGATTCCCATCGGGTTCGTCTCCGACCACATGGAAGTCCTCTACGACCTCGACACGGAGGCGATGGCCAAGGCGGCGGAGCTGGGGCTCCCGGCCCGGCGGTCGGCGACGGTCGGGGCGGACCCCCGCTTCGCGGCGGCGCTGCGCGAGTTGGTCGTGGAACGGGCCGCCAGCGAGCGGGGAACGGCGGACGTCCGGCCCTGTGCACTGGGCTCGCTGGGGCCGTCGCACGATCTGTGCCCGCTCGGCTGCTGCCCCGGACGCACCCCCAAGCCGGCGGCTGCCGGCGCGGAGGAGCGCAGGGGCTGATCCCTGGACGGGGATTCTCCGGACGGATCGAGAACCCTCCGACACCCGTCGGCGCTTCGACGCGCGGCTGTGGGGCGTTCGGCTCCGGTCGCCCCTCCCCCGCCGATGTGATTCACCGCTCGTGCCTCAGTGCGCATGACGGCCTGACCGGGCCCGATCGGACCGCACGAGGATTAGAAGGATCATCCCACCGGGTAAAGGAATCGCCGTGACCGACGCCAGCGACCCCCTCCTGTCCGAACTGTTGGATCTCGCCCTGGAGGCCGCCGGACGAGCGGGCGAACTCCTGCGCGACGGCCGCCCCGCCGACCTGGGGGTGGCAGCGACCAAATCGAGCCCCATCGACGTGGTGACCGAAATGGACATCGCCGCCGAGAAGCTCATCACCGGTTTTCTGTCGGAACGCCGGCCCGATGACGGTTTCCTCGGCGAGGAAGGCGCGTCCACCACCGGCACCAGCGGTGTGCGCTGGGTCATCGATCCACTCGACGGCACGGTGAACTATCTGTACGGGCTGCCGACCTGGGCGGTCTCCATCGCCGCCGAGCGGGATGGGGCGACGCTCGTCGGCGTGGTCGAGGTGCCGATGCGCGGGGAGACCTGCCGGGCGGTGCTCGGCAGGGGCGCGTACATCAATGACAAGGCGGTGCGGTGCCGCCCCGCGGCGCCGCTCGAACAGTCACTGGTGGCCACCGGTTTCAACTACGTCGAGTCCGTCCGCACCCACCAGGCCATCGTCGCCCACCAGCTGGTTCCCCGGCTCAGGGACATCCGGCGCAGCGGCTCGGCGGCGGTGGATCTCTGCGATGTCGCCGCCGGGCGGCTGGACGGCTACTACGAGCGCGGACTACATCCGTGGGACCTCGCCGCGGGCGACCTCATCGCACGTGAGGCCGGAGCGCACACGGGCGGCCGACCCGGTCAGCGACCTTCGTACGACCTCACCGTCGCGGCGAGCCCCGGGGTCTTTGAACCGCTCCAGGGCCTGCTGGAGGAGTTCGGCGCCTGGCACGACTGAGGTCGGCGCCCTTCTGACAGGACCCAGCCCCGGTCTGGCAAGGGCAGGGCGCCAACCTGGCACGGACCTGACACCGACGGTGCGGCCGGCCCAGCCAGCCCCCACAGGGCCCACCAAGGACCCCAGGAGCCACGCAGGCCCCCAGGGGTACTCCCGGGAGCAGCCTGTGGCCAGGAGGCGCCCAGAACGCCATGGACCCCCGTCTCAACTCGACGGGGGTCCATGGTGTGCCAGGCTGCGACCTACTAAGCCGCGCGTACCTCCACACCGTGCTCGGCAGCCAGCCGGTGGAGGTCTTCCAGCTCCTCCTGCTCGACCTCGGCCAGGAACTCGTCACCCGTCTCCCGGGCCAATGTGAGGTCCGTCTCCGCGGCCTTGATGCGCTGTAGCAGTCCTGCGGTAAATGCGTCCATGTGCGCCCCCTCGTCGTGGGTCGGTGGCACGGGGGTGTGCCTCGGGGTCCCCCTGCCGCAGCAGGGAGCGGGGTGATTGATCACCTTTGGCCGAAGGGCCGGGTTTGTGGCGTTGCCACGTCCAACGTCGCCGCCACAGGCAGGGCGTGATCTCGGGATGTCTAAGCGTCCTCCCCCAAGCGCTCGCGGGGGAAACCTCAACTGGCCCGAGAATCGGGTCAATTCCCCGGGCCCTGCTCCGGCTGCTCGGGGGCGTCCTCGCCTTACCGCCGGTTTACGCGCGTAACGGGCAGGATGGAGGCGCACAGCACGTGCAAAACGCTGCCCTGATCATGGCTGACGGGCCCGGAGGAAGGAAACGAGACGTGCGCGTACTCGTCGTCGAGGACGAGCAGCTGCTCGCCGATGCGGTGGCCACCGGACTGCGCCGGGAGGCGATGGCCGTGGACGTCGTGTACGACGGTGCGGCGGCACTGGAGCGCATCGAGGTGAACGACTACGACGTGGTCGTCCTCGATCGTGACCTCCCCCTGGTCCACGGTGACGACGTGTGCCGCAAGATCGTCGAGCTCGGCATGCCGACCCGGGTCCTGATGCTGACGGCCTCCGGCGATGTCAGCGACCGGGTGGAGGGTCTGGAGCTGGGCGCGGACGACTACCTGCCCAAGCCGTTCGCCTTCACCGAGCTGATCGCCCGGGTGCGCGCGCTGGGTCGGCGCACCACGGTGCCCCTGCCCCCCGTGCTGGAGCGGGCGGGGATCAAGCTGGACCCCAATCGACGCGAGATCTTCCGCGACGGCCGTGAGATCCAACTCGCGCCGAAGGAGTTCGCCGTCCTGGAGGTCCTGATGCGCAGCGAGGGTGCGGTGGTCTCGGCCGAGCAGCTGCTGGAGAAGGCGTGGGACGAGAACACCGACCCCTTCACGAACGTGGTCCGGGTGACCGTGATGACGTTGCGCCGCAAGCTCGGGGAGCCGCCGGTGATCGTTACCGTTCCCGGCTCGGGATACCGGATCTGAGCTGCGGTGGCCGCAACCCCGCCGCATCCGTCGGCGCCCCCGAAACCGACCTGGGATCCTCGTGACCCGGTCCGCCCGTTGCTGCGTCCGACGATTCGGATACGGCTGACCCTGCTGTACGGCGGGATGTTCCTGATCGCGGGCGTGCTGCTGCTGTCGATCATCTATCTGCTGGCGGCCCAGGCACTGCACTCGGGGAACGCGCTGCCGTTCAAGCTGCTCCCCGAGAGCACGATCGAGCTCACCGCCAACTCCTGCCCGGCGCTGCGGCACGACCTCTCGGCCGATCAGGCCAACGCGGTCCTCAAGGAGTGCTTCGCCCGGCAACGCGAGGTGGCGCTGGACGATCTGCTGCGCCGCTCGCTCTTCGCCCTGTTGGGTCTGAGCATCATCGCCTTCGCCTTCGGTTACGCGATGGCGGGCCGGGTGCTGTCCCCGCTCGGGCGCATCACCCGTACCGCCCGTCAGGTCGCCGGATCGGACCTGACGCGCCGGATCGAGCTGGACGGCCCGGACGACGAGCTGAAGGAGCTGTCGGACACCTTCGACGAGATGTTGGACCGGTTGCAGCGGGCCTTCACCGCCCAGCAGCGGTTCGTCGCGAACGCGTCCCACGAGCTGCGTACGCCGCTCGCGATCAACCGCACCCTGCTGGAGGTCCACCTCTCCGACCCCGGCGCCCCCATGGAGCTCCAGCAGCTCGGCAAGACGCTGCTCGCCACCAATGAGCGCAGCGAGCAGTTGGTGGAGGGGCTCCTGCTGCTCGCCCGCAGCGACAACCAGACCTTCGAACGCAAGCCGGTGGATCTGGCCGAGGTGGCTACCCGCGCGATCGACCAGACCCGGGCGGAGGCCGACAGCAAGGGTGTGGAGATCCGCGGGGAGTACGCCGAGGCCGTGGTCCAGGGCAATGGAGTGCTGCTGGAGCGGATCGCACTGAATCTGGTGCAGAACGCCGTGCGGTACAACGTCCCGGAGGACGGTTGGGTCGAGGTGACCACCGAGACCGCGGCGGGGCAGGCGATCCTCGTGGTGTCGAACACGGGCCCCGTGGTCCCCGCGTACGAGATCGACAACCTCTGGGAGCCGTTCCGCCGGCTCCGACAGGAGCGCACGGGGAGTGACAAGGGCGTGGGACTGGGGTTGTCGATCGCCCGATCGGTGGCCAGGGCCCACGGGGGACGTATCATCGCGGAGCCTCGCGAGGGCGGAGGGCTCGTGATGCGCGTCACACTTCCTATCTAGACCGTGTTTCGCGTCGCACGACTTCGTTCGCTTTACGCGGAATTTTCAGGACCCGTTCCCAGCTTGCACATGTGGGATCGATCACAGAGATGGCTTTCCGGCCATCTACTCTCCGTGATCAAGGGACCCTCCAGAAAGCCGGGAAAAGTCCGGGTTTCCCGGGGTCGAGATCACGGGAAGTACACGGGGTGGCGCCCGTGAGCTGCGACATTTGGATCGTGTACGGTCCCCTTCGCCATCCAACCTGATCACCATCGGGGAATCCGGTTGGGTGTCGATTGAGTAACAGACCTTGATGTGAGGCAAAATCTCCGCCTCAGGTCGGGCACAAGTCCGGCCTCTCACGCGTTACGTGCGCTGGAGACACCGAAATCACCCAGAGGGGGAGAGCGACATGGCAACGGATTACGACACCCCACGTAAGACCGATGACGACGTCGATTCCGACAGCCTTGAAGAGCTGAAGGCACGACGGAACGACAAGTCGACATCTACGGTCGACGTCGACGAGTTCGAAGCAGCAGAGGGCATGGAACTGCCCGGCGCGGACCTTTCCAATGAGGAACTGGCCGTCCGGGTGCTGCCCAAGCAGGCCGATGAGTTCACCTGCATGAGCTGCTTCCTCGTACACCACCGCAGTCAGCTGGCCCGTGAGAAGAACGGCCAGCCGATCTGCCGCGACTGCGACTGAGGTCCGGTCGGCTGTGGCAGGCGAAACACCGTCCAGGAAGCGACGCTTCCGACGTCAGAAGCCGTCGGAGGCGCCCGCAGAGGCGTACCCGGGCGGTACGGGACCGGACGAGGGCAGTACGCCCTCCGACACGGACTCGTCCGCCCTCCTGCCCTACGGTGCGGGAGAAGGCGGGCGAGACACTTCAGCCTCGCTCGAAGCACTCCCGCGCGACACGGCTGACCGGCCCCACGGGTCGAGTCGGCCGGGGCGGCTGGCTTCCGTGCGCAACGGCGTGCGGAGAAGCAGCGAGGGCGCCAAGGCGGCCGTGGGCTACATCGCCGACCGGATCATCGAGAACGCACCGCGCGTGCCGGTGCGTGACCTCGCGACCCTGCGAGGGCAATTCCCCGGACTGGGTCCCGAACAGCTCGCTGACAAGCTGGTCGCGGGCGCGTCCAATGCCACGGCGACGGTGGGCGCCGGTGTGGGCGCTGCCGCGATGCTGCCCGTACCGCCCGCAATGCCCGCTGAGCTGGCGGCAGAGATCACCGGCGTTGCCGCGATCGAGCTCAAGCTGATCGCCGAACTACACGAGGTCTATGGCCTGAGGCCCCCGGGCAGTCTCAAAGAGCGCAGCAGCGCCTATCTGGCCGCCTGGTCGGACGAGCGCGGCGTCGACGTGACCAAGCCGTCGACGTACAAGAACGCCGCCATGAGCGGCGGGCTCAAACGCGAGCTGCGCCAACAGATCATGAAGCGGATGATCCGCAACCTGCCCAACCTGATTCCGTTCATGGTGGGCGCGGCGGTCGGAGCCGTGATGAACCGCCGGGACACCCGGCACCTCGCGGACCGGATCCGCAAGGATCTCCGTACTCGGCAGGTCCCCTGGGACGCACTGCCGTCGCTGCCGCCACTGGAGCAGCCCGCGCAGCCACTGGAGCACCTGAAGAAGCCCTACGAGTTGGAGGGCTGAGCCACTCCGCCGGACGGCCAGGGCAAGGAGCCGGCATCGAGACCGGCGCCCGGCGCGACCGGGCGGCCCGAGAGCGCCCCGGGCCGGTTCGGTCAGGCGCCGCGGAGGGCGTCGGCCAACCCCTGTGGATCACGGGTCGAGAGGTAGACGTACGGCGTCGGGTCGGCCGGATCGGTGATCTCGATCCGCAGGGCCGTGGGAATGTAGCTGCGCAGCAGCATGAAGGCCCGTGGATCCGCCTTGTAGGAGCGCCAGGCGACCGCTTCCTGAGCGTCCAGGACTTCCGGCTCCCCCAGCGCACTCAGCGGAATGCGGGCGTCACCCACGACCAGCGACCCGGTGACCACCCGGATCCGAGCGGATCCGTAGGAGCTCACCAGGACCGCGGTCAGCAGTGCGCCGCCGGCCAGACCGCCGAGCATGGGAAGGACACCGAGGGGGAGTGTGACCAGACCGCCCGAGACGCCGGCCAGCAGGGTCAGGGCCCACCAGGTGGGCGGAGCGGTCAGACGTTCTTCGTAGCGCACGGCCGTGGCGCCAGGGGCGGAGGGCTGCATGCCGACTAGCTTGGCACGGTGCGGCTGCGGGCCGGTCACGCGGGTAAGGTCTGCGCCTGTGAGCACTGAGAATTCCCGGGGGTCGAGTCCCAGCCATCCGGCCATGGTCCCCCCGGCCGACGCCATACCTCCGGTGCGGCACCCCGACGCCCCCGCCCCCGGTGAGCTGCTCGGCTCGCACTACGACCACTGCTTCGGTTGTGGAGAGGCCCAGCCGCACGGTCTGCATCTGCAAGCGCGGGCGGGCGACGGCGTGAGCATCACCGCCGAGTTCACCGTACGGCCGGCGCACCAAGGGGCGCCGGGACTGGCACACGGCGGGGTCCTCACGTCCGCACTGGACGAGACGCTCGGGTCGCTGAACTGGCTGTTGCGGACGATCGCCGTCACCGGCCGACTGGAGACGGACTTCGTGCGACCGGTGCCGGTGGACACCCAGCTCTTCCTCCAGGCGGAGGTCACAGCGGTCGCCGGTCGGAAGATCTACTCCAGTGCCGTGGGCCGCATCGGCAGCCCGGACGGACCCGTCGCCGTACGCGCCAAGGCCCTCTTCATCGAGGTCAAGGTCGACCACTTCATCGACAACGGCCGGCCCGCGGAGATCCAGGCCGCCATGTCCGACCCCGACCAGATCCGACGCGTACGCGCTTTCGAGGTGAATCCCTGATGTCCCGCACGTCCGACCACAACAGCCCCGTGGACCTGCTGATCCGTCGAGTGGACCCGGAGGTGCCGCTGCCTTCGTACGCGCACCCCGGGGACGCGGGTGCGGACCTCGTCACCTGTGAGAGCGCCGAGCTCGCTCCCGGTGAGCGCGTCGTGCTGCCGACCGGGGTCGCCATCGCGCTTCCCGACGGGTACGCCGCCTTCGTCCATCCGCGCTCCGGACTGGCGGCCCGCTGCGGCGTAGCACTCGTGAATGCCCCGGGGACGATTGATGCCGGGTACCGTGGGGAGATCAAGGTGATCGTGGTCAATCTCGACCCGCACGAGACGGTGCGGTTCGAGCGATTTGACCGGATTGCCCAACTGGTTGTCCAGCAGGTCGAGAAGGTGCGCTTCCACGAGGTGGCGGAGCTTCCCGGCTCGGCACGGGCCGAGGGGGGCTTCGGGTCCACCGGCGGTCATGCCGCTGTGGACGGCTCAACGGGTGGGAATCGATACGCTTCCGTCGTATCCGACCGGGAAGGACAGTGACGTGTTCGGACGTCGCAAGAAGAGTGGTTCCGCGGGGGACGCGGACGCAGCGGCCGAGGCCGAGCAGGTCGCCGAGCTCGACTCGGAGAACGCTGACGATGCTGATGGCACTGAGGACGCCCCGGGCAAGGGCCGTCGGGTGAACCTGCCGCCCGCGCCACGGCCGGACGGCCCCTGGGACCTCTCCGAGGTCTCCAAGGCCGATGAGGGCCGTGTCGATCTCGGTGGGTTGTTCGTGCCCGGGGTCGAGGGCATGGAACTGCGGGTCGAGGTCGCCGGCGATGCGATCGTCGCGGCGACGGTCGTGCTGCGCGACAGCGCCGTACAGCTCCAGGCGTTCGCAGCGCCGAAGAAGGAAGGCATCTGGGGCGAGGTCCGCGAGGAGATCGCCTCCGGCATCACCCAGCAGGGCGGCATCATCGACGAGGTCGAAGGTCCGCTGGGCTGGGAGCTGCGGGCCCAGGTGCCCGTGCAGCTGCCCGACGGTACCGGTGGGGTGCAGTTGGTGCGCTTCATCGGGGTCGACGGTCCGCGGTGGTTCCTGCGGGGTGTGATCTCCGGCCAGGGCGCCGTGCAGCCGGAGGCGGCCGGTCTGCTGGAGCAGATCTTCAAGGACACCGTCGTCGTCCGTGGCGAAGGACCCATGGCGCCGCGCGACCCGATCGTCCTGAAGCTGCCCGACGACGCACAGATGGTGCCCGAGGGCGTCCAGCAGGAGGAGCAGGAGGGCTCGCGCTTCTCCGGTGGCATGGGGCAGCTCCAGCGCGGCCCGGAGATCACCGAGGTGCGCTGACGCGCTCCTGAACAGCTCGGACCGGTGGGTCGCACTTCCCTGGGGAGTGCGACCCAGCGGTGTTTTCTCGTACTGTTCCGAGATCGAACCGGAACCCCCGTACGAAGGGCGCGCTTCATGACCGAGAGCACAGGAGCCCGCGGCAGCACGGCACTGGCCGATGAACCGGCCCAGGGTCCGATGGTGCGGGTGGAGGGCCTGCACCGTTCGTACGGATCCGGTGCCGCGGCCGTCCACGCGCTGCGGGGTGTCTCCTTCGAGATAGGTCGCGGGGAGTTGGTGGCGCTCAAGGGCAGATCAGGTTCGGGCAAGACGACCCTGCTCAATCTGGTCGGCGGCCTCGACTCCCCCGACGAGGGACGCATCGTCGTCGACGGGATCGAACTGGCGGGACTGGGCGAGAAGCAGCTCCTGGAGCTGCGTCGTGATCGCATCGGGTTCGTGTTCCAGGCGTTCGGACTGATCCCGATCCTGTCGGCCGCCGAGAACGTGGGCGTGCCGATGCGGCTGCGCAAGACGCGCCAGCGCGAGCGGGAGGACCGGGTTCAGCTGTTGCTCTCGCTGGTGGGCCTCGCGGACCACGCCGCCCAACGCCCCGGGGAGCTCTCCGGCGGGCAGCAGCAGCGCGTGGCCATCGCCCGTGCACTGGCCAATCGACCCGCCCTGCTGATCGCCGACGAGCCCACCGGCCAGTTGGACGCCGACACGGGGCTCGCCGTGATGGAACTGCTGCGGGCAGTGGTGCGGGGCGAGGGTGTGACCGCCCTGGTGGCCACCCATGACGCACAGTTGTTGGGGTTGGCGGACCGGGTGATCGAACTCAGTGACGGAGAGATCACCGAGGGCTGACCCGGTGTGATGTCCGTAGTCCCACCGGGCGCGTAGTCCCACCGGGCGGGGCCGGGCAGGCGGGGCCGCGCAGGTGGAGCCTGGCAGGGCGGCGGGCACGAGCGGGGCCAGGGACGGTCGGTCACGGGCCCACGGGATGCGCGGTGCACCCGGGGTCGGGCGGGAACGGGGTCTGCGCGAACCGTCGACCACGGATGCGGCGCAGCGTCCCCACCGCATCAGAATCACGTCAAATCCGCCGCTCAGGCACCCCCCTGGCCCGAAATGCCCGATTCCACCGCCGTATGGTCATGACAGCGCACCCAGCTGTTTCTGAAAGACAATGAGGCCATGGCACGCGGCAAGCTCAGGATCTATCTCGGCGCGGCACCGGGCGTCGGCAAGACCTACGCCATGCTGTCCGAGGCCCATCGCCGGGTCGAGCGCGGCACGGACTGCGTGGTGGCCTTCGTGGAGCACCACGACCGTCCCCGTACCGAGGTCATGCTGCACGGGCTGGAGCAGGTCCAGCGCCGGCAGATCGAGTACCGGGGATCCGTCTTCACCGAGATGGACGTCGACGCCGTACTGGAGCGGTCGCCGGCGGTGGCCCTGGTGGACGAGTTGGCGCACACCAACGTGCCCGGATCCCGTCACGCCAAGCGCTGGCAGGACGTCCAGGAGCTGCTGGTCGCGGGCATCGATGTCATCACGACGGTGAACATCCAACACTTCGAGTCGCTCGGCGATGTCGTCGAGTCGATAACCGGGGTGCGCCAGCGGGAGACCGTGCCCGACGAGGTGGTGCGCCGGGCGGAGCAGATCGAGCTGGTGGACATGACACCCCAGGCGCTCAGGCGGCGGATGGCGCACGGCAACATCTACACCTCGGACAAGGTCGACGCGGCCCTGTCCAACTACTTCCGCCCCGGCAATCTGACGGCCCTGCGGGAGCTGGCCCTCCTCTGGGTGGCGGACCGGGTCGACGAGTACCTCCAGCAGTACCGCGGCGAACACAACATCCGCTCCACCTGGCAGGCCCGGGAGCGCATCGTGGTGGGGCTCACCGGCGGGCCGGAGGGCCGCACCCTGATCCGTCGGGCGGCCCGGATGGCGGCCAAGGGCTCGGGCAGCGAGATCCTGGCGGTCTACATCGCCCGCAGCGACGGTCTGACCTCGGCGTCGCCCAAGGAACTGGCGGTGCAGCGGACCCTGGTCGAAGACCTCGGCGGAACGTTCCACCACGTCATAGGTGACGACATTCCGGTCTCCCTGCTGGAGTTCGCCCGTGGCGTCAACGGCACCCAGATCGTCCTGGGGTCCAGCCGCCGCAAGGCGTGGCAGTACATCTTCGGCCCCGGAGTCGGCGCCACCGTCGCCCGCGACTCGGGGCCCGACCTCGACGTCCACATCGTCACCCATGACGAGGCGGGCAAGGGGCGCGGGTTGCCCGTAGCCCGTGGGGCACGGCTGGGCCGTACCAGGATCATCGCGGGCTGGCTGGTGGGAGTGGTCGCCCCAATCCTGCTGTCACTGCTGCTCACGGCCATGGGTGACTCGCTGGGGCTCGCCAACGACGTGCTGCTCTTCCTCTTCCTGACCGTGCTGTCGGCGCTCCTCGGCGGTCTGTTGCCCGCCCTCGCCTCCGCTGCGGTGGGTTCCCTGTTGTTGAACTTCTACTTCACTCCCCCGGTGCGCACCCTGACCGTCTACGACCCCAAGAACATCGTGGCCATCGTGATCTTCTTCGCGGTGGCGGTCGCGGTGGCGTCCGTGGTCGATCTGGCGGCCCGCCGGACCCATCAGGCGGCCAGGCTGCGCGCCGAGTCGGAGATCCTCTCCTTCCTCGCCGGCAGTGTGCTGCGCGGCGAGACCACCTTGGACGCCCTGCTCCAAAGGGTCAGGGAGACGTTCGGCATGGAGTCGGTCGCCCTGCTGGAGCGCGCGGGGGACATCGACCCATGGACGATCGCCGGCAGTGTGGGACCCCGCTGTGTCGTGCGCCCGGAGGACGCCGACGTGGACATGCCGGTGGGCGACCACATGGCACTCGCGCTCTCGGGCCGGGTGCTGCCCGCCGAGGACCGTAGGGTCCTGGCCGCGTTCGCCGCCCAGGCCGCGGTCGTCCTCGACCGGGAGCGGCTGGTCGACGAGGCGGAGGAGGCGCGGGCGCTCGCGGAGGGCAACCGCATCCGTACGGCGCTGCTCGCCGCGGTCAGCCATGATCTGCGCACTCCCCTGGCGGCCATCAAGGCGGCGGTGACCTCGCTGCGGTCGGACGACGTGGCCTGGTCCGACGACGACGAGGCGGAGTTGTTGGCCGGCATCGAGGACGGCGCCGACCGGTTGGACCACCTCGTCGGCAATCTGCTGGACATGTCCCGGCTCCAGACCGGCACGGTGACCCCACTGATCCGGGTGACCGATCTGGACGAGGTGGTGCCGATGGCTCTGGTGTCGGTGCCGGTGGAGAGCGTGGAGCTGGACATTCCGGAGTCGCTGCCGATGGTGGCCGTCGACCGGGGGCTGCTGGAGCGTGCCGTCGCCAACATCGTGGAGAACGCGGTCAAGTACAGCCCCCTCGACACGGCCGTCACGGTGGCCGCGAGCGCACTGGGCGACAGGGTGGAGGTACGGGTGGCCGATCGTGGCCCCGGGGTTCCGGACGAGGAGAAGGAACGGATCTTCGAACCGTTCCAGCGGTACGGGGACGCTCCGCGCGGCGCCGGGGTGGGTCTTGGCCTCGCCGTCGCCCGGGGGTTCACCGAGGCGATGGGCGGCACCCTGACCGCGGAGGACACACCCGGCGGTGGCATGACCATGGTCCTCACGCTGAAGGCCGCCCCCGGGCTGGAACCGGTGAGCGGTGACCTGCCCGCCCAGGTCACCTCATGAACGCTCCGGGCGGACGCACGGTGGAAGCAGCGGGCGGACGCACGGTGGAAGCAGCGGTCGGTGTCGTGCCTGCACGACACCCGGCCCCCGACGGGACGACAGTCGCTCAGTCGACGATGCAGAAAGGCAGGCCCGCCATGACCAGGGTGCTGGTAGTCGACGACGAGCCGCAGATCGTTCGAGCGCTCGTGATCAACCTCAAGGCGCGCAAGTACGAGGTGGATGCCGCACCGGACGGTGCCACCGCCCTGGAGCTGGCCGCCGCGCGCCACCCGGACGTGGTCGTGCTCGACCTGGGCCTGCCCGACATGGACGGTGTCGAGGTGATCCGCGGACTGCGGGGGTGGACGCGCGTACCGATCCTGGTGCTCTCCGCCCGGCAGACCTCGGACGAGAAGGTCGAGGCGCTCGACGCGGGCGCCGACGACTATGTGACCAAGCCCTTCGGCATGGACGAGCTACTGGCACGGCTGCGGGCAGCGGTGCGGCGGGCGGAGCCGGTCGGCGGTGGGGACGACGACGTGGTGGTCGTGGAGACCGAGGGGTTCACGGTCGACCTGGCGGCCAAGAAGGTCCACCGGGACGGACGCGATGTCCGACTGACCCCGACCGAGTGGCATCTGCTGGAGGTCCTGGTGCGCAACACCGGCCGGCTGGTCAGCCAGAAGCAGCTGTTGCAGGAGGTGTGGGGGCCTTCGTACGGGACCGAGACCAACTACCTGCGCGTCTACATGGCGCAGCTGCGGCGCAAGCTGGAGGCTGACCCCTCGCATCCGCGCCATTTCGTCACCGAGCCTGGCATGGGATACCGGTTCGAGCGATTCTGAGCGGGTCGCGTGCGCTCGGGGCCGCATACGGCCTTCGGATCGGCCCGGGGCGCCACCGGGGCGGCCGGGCGCAGCCGTACAGTCGTGGATGACGTCCTCGGCGTCCTCCTTCCGTGGGGAACGGGTCGGTGTCGTCCCTCACCGTCCGGTCGGGGTCCCGGGAAGGTGTCGGCAGTGGCCGGTACGCTTGCTCCATGAGTGCAACACCCCGCTCGGAGAGTGGTTCAGCGAAGGACGGCAGAGCCGCGAGGCCGACCGGTCGCTTTCGCCGCATGCTCGACCGGCTTTCCAGCTCACAGCAGGACCTGGAGTCCGAGGAGCTGCGGGAGGACGCCCAGGCGTCGGGGTGCGTTCGCATAGCCGAGTGCGGTGACCGGCAGATCGTCAGGGTCACTGGTACGTTGCGCACGGTCACCTTCAGGCCACGTGCGGGGGTGCCCGCCCTGGAGGCGGAGCTCTTCGACGGCAGCGCTCCGCTGGATGTCGTCTGGCTCGGTCGCCGCGCGATCGTCGGCATCGAGCCCGGCCGCAGGCTCATAGCGTCCGGCAGGATCTCGATGAGCCACGGCCGCCGTGTGCTGTTCAATCCCAAATACGAACTCCGACCACTCGGACAGGAGTAGCCGGTGACGTCTCTCGACAAACCGACCACCACGAACGACCCGCAGCAGGACGACGACTCCAAAGCAGTCACGGAGGCGGCGCTCTCCGAGGCGTTCGGTGGCGTTCGGGGCATGGTGGAGACCGTTCTGCCCGGACTGTTGTTCGTCACGATCTACACGATCAATAGGGATCTCCATGTCTCCGCCATCGCGGCGCTGACGGTCTCCCTTTTGTTGGTGGGAGTGCGACTGGTGCGCAAGGACACCGTGAAGCACGCGTTCAGCGGTGTCTTCGGGGTGGCCTTCGGCGTCGTCTTCGCGATGATGACGGGCAATGCCAAGGACTTCTATCTGCCCGGAATGCTCTACACGCTGGGCACCGCACTCGCCTACATCATCACCACCTTGTGCGGTGTGCCGCTGGTGGGATTGATCCTGGGGCCCATCTTCAAGGAGAACCTCTCCTGGCGGACCCGCAACCCCGGCCGCAAGAAGGCTTATGCCAAGGCGAGTTGGGCCTGGGGTCTGATCTTCCTCGCCAAGTGCGCCATCCTCTTCCCGCTCTACTGGTGGGCGGACACCACCCAACTGGGCTGGGTCCTGGTGGCGCTGAAGATCCCACCACTGCTGCTGGCCGTCTATCTGACCTGGCTGTTCCTGGCGAAGGCTCCCCCGCCGATCGATGTCTTCGCCGAGATGGAGGAGCAGGAGCGCGCCGAGAAGGAGCGCAAGGCGGCGGCTGCTCAGCGGCCCGAGGTATAGGACGAGGTATAGGACGCACTTCAGGTGCCCGGTCCCTGTGGGATCGGGCACCTCGTCGTTCGCCGCGCCCTCTCGTGAGGATCGCCGCGACTGCCAGGGCTTGTGCGGCCACGGCCGAAAGAGCTTGCGTGACGGGTTTGCCTGACGGGCTTGCGTGACGCCGACCCGCAAGCCGCTCATCAGCCGGTTTCGTTGGCCGATCCACTTCCCTCCGATCACGATCTCATCAATTCCTACGCAACAATCGCCACTTCAGACGCACCTTCTGAAAGCATCCGAAAGTAGAAAAGGCTTTCAGGGGGCCTACACCTTTACCGGTCTCACCGGGCGAGGGCTGGCGCAGCAGGGGGATTGTCGTGGCGGGGTTTCTGTTCCTGCGCGCCCGGGGGCATCGACTGCTCCTGGCGGCGGCGCTCCTCGCCATCCTGCTCACGACCTCGGTACTCGCCGCACTGGCCGCCTTCGCGGGATCCGTGTCGGACGCCGGACTGCGCCACGCCCTACAGACCAGGGACGCATCCGCTGCGGCCTTGGTCATCACCACGGAGAACTCCGAGTTGGACCGGGTGGAGGCGGCGCGGGACGCCCAACGCGGCGCGCGACTCGCCTTCGACGGCCTCCCCGTCACCCTGCGCACGTTCGAACGTTCGGGTCCGTACGCCCTGCCCCGGGCGCTCCAGTCACCCACCGCACGCAAGGGCGAACCGGACCTCACCCTCTTCGCCGCCGTCGACCGCTCGCACGTCCGTCTGTCGGCGGGGACCTGGCCGGCGCCGGGGACCGGCAAGGTGATTCCGGTCGCGCTGCCCGAGGCCGCGGCCAAGCAGCTCAAGCTCGCTCCGGGGCCACGGGTCCTCACGGTCACCGACCGGATGGGCGGCCCACCCGTACGGATCAAGGTCACCGGCACCTATCGGCCGCTGGACCGCAGCGCCTCCTACTGGCAGCTCGACGAACTGAACGGCCGGGGGGTCAAGAAGGACGTCTTCACCACGTACGGTCCGCTGCTCGTCGACCCCAGCGGCTTCGCCGCGGGCGGTATCCGCCCCGGTGGGCTGGCCTGGATCGCCACGGCCGACTTCGGCGGATTGGACGCGGAGCGGATCGACGACCTGCGCAGCGCCGCCGGGAAGAGCCAGCAACTGCTGTCCGCCCAACCCGCGCTGACGACCGGCGTCGTCGCCCGTACCTCGCTGCCGAGCGTGCTCGACCAGTTGGAACGAGCGCTCCTGGTGTCCCGCGCAACACTGTTGCTGGTCTCCCTGCAACTGGTCCTGCTCGCCGGATACACCCTGCTGCTCGTCGCCCGACTGCTGGGCCAGGAACGGGACAGCGAGACCCGGGTGCTGGTGGCGCGTGGGGCCTCCCGACGCAGGCTCGGCGCCCTCGCCGCCCTGGAAGCACTGCTGCTGGCCCTGCCGGCCGCCGTCTGTGCTCCGTTGCTCGCCGGCCCGCTGACCCGACTGCTCGCCGGCCACGGTCTGCTGGCCAGGATCGGGCTCCGGGACGAACTGGGCGACACCGGACCGACACCACAGCTGTGGCTCATCGGTGCCGCGGTCGCGCTGGCGTGTGCGACAGCGGTGACGATCCCCGCCCTCAGCGCCGCCCGAGCCGCCCGCGGCAGGGCCAGGACGCTGCCGGGACCACTGCGGGCCGGTGCCGATGTCGCCCTGCTCGCGGTCGCGGCGGTCGCCTACTGGCAGTTGGACCGACGCACCCTCGGCAGCGGTGCGCTCAGCGGCGACCGCGAAGGCCGGCTCGGCATCGATCCCCTGCTCGTGGTGGCCCCGGCGCTGGCGCTGCTCGCCGGTACGGTGCTGACCCTGCGGCTCCTGCCGCCGGCCGCACGGCTCGCCGAGCGCCGCGCCGCACGCGGGAAGGGGCTGACCGCCTCCCTGGCCGGCTGGCAGTTCAGCCGTCGCCCCATGCGCGGTGCGGGCCCCGTCCTGCTCCTGGTGCTCTCGGTCGCCATGGGCATGCTGGCGATCGGACAGGGCGCGTCGTGGGACCGCTCGCAGGACGATCAGGCGGACTTCCGCACGGGCGCTCCGATCCGGGTGCTCAGCGGTGGCAGCGCTCCCCCCATGGGCCAGGGCGGCCAGTACGACGAACTGCCCGGCTCTCCCGCGGTGGCTCCCGGGACCCGTACGGAGGTCAGCCTCTCCGGCGGGCGGCGGGCCACGGTGCTGGCGCTCGACACGGTTGCCGCGACCGAGGGGATCCAGCTCCGCAGCGATCTGGCGGAGGGCGGCGCGTGGCGGCTGCTGGAGATGCTCAAGCCGCACGAGGACGCCCGTCCGGGGGTGGAACTGCCCGAGGACATCGCCCGGTTGGAGTTCGATCTGACGCTGCACCGGCCGTCGAAGGGCGGGCCCGAGGAGCAGCACGAGGAGCCGGCCCTCACCTTCACCGTCGAGGACCGCTACGGAGTGTCGTACCGCCTGCCGCTCACCGCTCCCCCGGCCGACGGCAAGGCGCACCGGGTCTCCCTCGACCTCGCCATGGCGGCGGGGGCTCCGTCGGGGAAGCCGGCCGCGCCCTTGGCGCTGACCGACATCGAGGTCTTCGAACCCGGGGCGCTGACCCGGATCGTCCCCAAGCGGTTGACGTTCGGTGCGTTCCACGCGGTCACCGCGGATGGCGTGTCCCGCCCTGTCGCCCTGCCGTCGGGGCCCGTGTGGTCGGTCCGTGCGGTCCCCAGCGTGGAGGTCGACCCGGCGAACGACGCGGAGGCAGCGCCCGCCGTCACCTCGGTGCGTTCGACGTCTCGGCAACCGCTCGACATCCGCTACCACACGGGGAAGATCGCGGCCTACGACCCCTGGGGCTCGGATATGACGGCCACCTTGCGGATCACCGTCAAACGGGAGGCGCCGGAGGTGGTCCCCGCCCTGGTGACCGAGGGCTTCCTCCGGGCCAGCGGCGCCAAGATCGGCGCGACGGTCGAACTGCCGTTGGCCGGCGGCCAGGTCAAGGTGCGGCTCGCCGGGGTGCTGGGTGCCATACCGACGACCGGACAGGACAAGGTCGCCGTGAGCACGGACGGGGGCGCGGACGCCGCATCGACAGCGAAGGCGGACGGGGGCGCGATGTTGATCGATCTGCGGGCCGTCAACCGGGCGCTGGCCACCCGTCCCGACGCCGCGATGCCGCCTTCCGAGTGGTGGTTGTTCCCTCGGCAGGGGCAGGCGGCCGAGGTCGCCGCACAGGTGCGCGAACGCGCCGATCTGGAACCGAGTCAGGTCCAGGTGCGGGACGAGGTGGCCGCGGCCCTGCATGACGATCCGCTCGGCGCGGGCCCCCAGTCGGCGCTCCTGGCGGCGACCCTCGCCGCCGCCGCACTCGCCGCCGTCGGCTTCGCGGTGTCCGCGGCGGGGGCGGTGCGCGAGCGCTCCCGTGAGTTCGCCGTCCTCCGGGCGCTGGGTGCGCCACGACGCCAGTTGGCCAGACTGCTGGCCCTGGAGCAGTCACTCCTCCTCGGCATCGCGCTGGTGATCGGGACCGCGCTGGGAGCGGCGCTGACCCGTGCGGTCGTTCCGCTGATCGTCCTGACGGGTCAGGCCACCCAGCCGATTCCGTCGGTGATCGTGGAACTGCCGGCCGACCGGGTGTGGTTGCTCCTGGCCGCCGTGGCCGCCGCGCCCGTCGCCATCGTGGTGGCACTGTCGCTGCGGCGCGGTGAGTCGACCGTGGTGCTGCGCACGCAAGGAGGCGAATGACGGTGTCGCGCGTGAGCAGTGATCCGGGGGCTCCGATGCATCGGATGCCGCCGATGCGCAGACGAGAACGGCCGGCCGATCGGTCCGTACGACCGGCCATCGGTTGCACGACGGTCTGCTCCGGGTCGAGGAACCGGAGCAGACCGCACCCCGCTGGGGAGTCATGGAGCCGACTCGGGTCGGGGGCGGCGAACTGCGCCCCTCCCCCGTCGCACCGCCCGCTCGTGGCGTTCATCGGTTCATCCGCCCGAGGAGGCATGGAGTGAGGGCCGTCGCCCCGTGGGTCCGTACCCGGTTGCGCACCTCGCCCGGTGCGGCCGTCGCGCTGTTGGTGCTCGTCCTCGTCACCTCGTTCCTCGCCGCGGCCTTTCCCCGTGCGGTGGACGGGTACGAGAGCGACGGGCTGCGCCAGGAGATCAGCGCGGCATCACCGGACCGCAGCGTCATCCAGTTCACCGAGGGCCCGGCCGAGGAGTTCACCGACACCTCCGACGATCCGGAGGCCGATGCGGCCTACCGGCTGCGGCCGGAACGGCTGACGAAGGCGTACCGGGCGATCCTGTCCGCCCTCCCCGGACCACTGCGCGCCAATGTCGACCAGTCGGCGTACGGAGTGCGGAGCGTGGAGCCGGAGCGGGCCGGCGATGCCTGGCTGCCGGAACTCGACGGCGGCCGTCCCGCCTTCACCTTCAGTACGCAGGCCGGGCTCGGCGATCACTCAACACTGCTGAAGGGGCGGCTCCCGAGGGCGGGGAAGGGCTCGGGCACGGTGGAGGGCGCGGTCACCGCGGCCACCGCGGCGGCCCTGCGGATCACGGTGGGGGCGACCGTGCACGCCGGTCCCATAACGGTCCGGGTGACCGGAATCGTCACGCCACGCAACCCCCAACTGGGCTACTGGTCCACCGAGCCGGTGCTGCGCACCCCGACCCTCCTCTACGTCGGACAGCCGGTGCCCATGCCCTACTGGCACGGTGCGCTCCTGCTCGACCCCGGTTCGGCCGAAGCGTTGTTGGCCCTGCCGAACGCGCCCGAGCCCTACTGGCGGATCGCCCCGGACCCCTCGGGCCTTGACATCGCCGACCTGTCGGAGCTGAGGGATTCCGTCGCCAGCGCCGAGGGCGGCCCCCTCCGTACCGAACTGCGTGATTCCGTCTCGCCCGAGTTGGACGCCGGAACGACCCTGGACGAACTCCTGCTGGGATTCGACGACATCCGGGCCGCCATCGGGCCGGTGGTCGCGGTCGCGGCGTTCGGTGCCGGCAGCGTCGCCTTCGTCGTCCTCCTGATGGCCGGAGGGCTGGCCGTCGCCCGACGGAACCGGGAACTCGCCCTCGTACGGGCTCGTGGTGGCTCGCTGCCCGGTCTCTTCTCAAGGCTGCTGCGGGAGACCGCGGTGGTGGCGCTGCCCGCAGCCGCGGGCGGATGTGCCCTGGCGCTGGTCGCCGTACCGCACGGAGCGTTGCTGCCCTCTCTGCTGGCTTCGGGCGTCGTCGCCCTCGTCGCCTGCACCGCGCTGCCCGCACGGGCCGCCTTCGCGCACCGTAGGGCGCGGCTCGACGGCGGACGGGACGACGTGACCCACCACAGGCCATCACGCCGCCGGGTGGTGGCCGAGGTGACCCTGCTGACGTTGGCGGTGGGCGCGGTGGTCGCGCTGCGCCGCCGGGGCACCGCGCCGGGCGCGGCGGACGAACTGGTCAGCGCCGCACCGGTGCTGGTGGCCGTGGTGGCGGCACTCCTCCTCGTCCGGCTCTATCCGCTTCCCCTGCGGCTGCTGACGCTGCCGATGGCCCGTCGGCGAGGAGTGGTCGGATTCCTCTCGCTGGCCCGCGCCGGCCGGTCCCCGGCGACCACGGTCCTACCGCTGCTGGCACTGCTGGTGGCACTCACGACGGCCGCCTTCGGGGGCTCGGTGCTCTCCGGTGTGGACGGGGCGCGCGATCGGGCCGCCCTGGTCACGGTCGGGGCCGACGCCCGGATCGCCGCGCTGGACGGCCTGCCGGACTCGCTGGCCCAGCAGGTGCGGAAGGTCCCGGGCGTCCAGGAGGTCGTGCCGATCTTCCTGGAGACCGAGTTGGACCTCCGGGACACCGGGACGCGCAATGTGACGCTGGTGGCCGTCGAGCCGGACGCCTATGCCCGACTGGCCCGGGCCACGCAGTTGGGTGAGTTCGGCGCGGGCCGGCTGCGCGGCGGATCGGATGCGGTGCCGGCCCTGGTGACACCCGCGGTCGCCGAGCGGCTCGGGGACACCGAGGCCCTGATCGGACCGGCCGGGGCGATGTTCACGGTCCGTACCGTCGGAGTGCTGGAGACGACACCGGCCGTGCCCGTGGGCGACTTCGTCCTCGTCGACGCCTCACGGGTGCCGAACCGGGCCACGACGGCGCTGCTGCTGACGGGCCAGGACATCTCGCCGGCCGGGCTGAGGTCCGCCGTGCGGGCAGCCGGCGGCGATCCGGTCGTCGCGCTGCGTTCCGAAGTGCGGGCGGGCCTGACCGAGTCGCCCGTCCAGAGTGGGGCCGAACGGATCTATGTGGTGGCTGCCGCGACCGGAGCGGGGTACGCCGTGCTTGCCCTGCTGCTGTCGCTGCTCCAGGCGGCGCCCGAACGCACCGCCCTGCTCGCCCGGTTGCGCACCATGGGGCTGACCCGTGGGCAGAGCAGACGACTGTTGGTGCTGGAGAGCCTGCCGCAGACCCTCCTGGCCGCGTCCGGTGGCGCTCTGGTGGGCTGGGGTGCGATCCAGCTACTGGCCCCCGGGATCGACCTCGGGCGCCTCTCACTGGGGTCGCAGAGCGGGTTCGCCACCTTGGGGGCGGTGCGGCTGGCCCCCGACCCGGCGAGTCTGCTGCTGCCCGCGTTCGCCGTGGTGGTGATCGCGGTCGGCGTCTGCGCGGTGCAGGCATGGGTGGCGACGCGGCGTACGACGACGACCGAACTCAGGGTGGGAGACACACGATGACCGAAGCTGCTTCCCCTACATGCACTGCTTCCGGTGCTTCTGCTCCTTCTGCTGCTTCCGGTGCTTCTGCTGCTTCCGCGCTACAGGAGCTGGAGCGTCGAGCGGCGGCCCGTCGCGAGAGCCCCGGGTTCGGCCATGACGCGCTGATCGCCTGCGACCGCCTGGTACGGGTCTTCGCCACCGACGGGGTCGAGGTGCAGGCCCTCCAGGGCCTTGACCTGCTGGTGCGCGAGGGCGAACTGATGGCCCTGGTCGGTGCGTCGGGAAGCGGCAAGTCGACCTTGATGAACATCCTCGCGGGGCTCGACGAGCCGACCGCGGGGGCGGCGAAGGTCGCCGGCAGCGATCTGCTCGGGATGAGCGCCAAGGAGCGGCTGCGCTACCGGCGCGAGGTGGTGGGCTTCGTCTGGCAGCAGACGGCCCGCAATCTGCTCCCGTATCTCACGGCGGCGCAGAACGTGGTCCTGCCGATGCAGCTGCGGGGTCGTACGAAGAAGAAGGCCGAGCGGGCCGAGGCGCTGCTCGCACTGCTCGACGTCGCCGACTGTCGCGATCGGCGCCCCCAGCAGATGTCGGGTGGTCAACAACAACGGGTGGCGATCGCGGTGGCCCTGGCGAACGAGCCGTCCGTGCTGCTGGCGGACGAGCCCACGGGCGAGCTGGACTCCCAGACCGCGGAGCAGATCTTCGCCGCGTTCCGCACGGCCAACGAGGAGCTGGGGACGACGATCGTGATCGTCACCCATGACCAGGCCGTCGCCAGCGAGGTCAAGCGGACGGTGGCCATCCGCGACGGGCGGACCTCCACCGAGATCCTGCGGCACACCGAGGTGGACGGGGCGACCGGCGAGGAGTCGGTGGTGGCCAGGGAGTACGCCATGTTGGACCGGGCCGGCCGGCTCCAGCTCCCCGCGGAGTACACACAGGCATTGGGCATGCGGGACCGGGTGCTGCTGGAGCTGGAGCCGGACCACATCCAGATCTGGCCGGACGGTCCTCGGGAGGAGTGACGTACGCGGGGGATCGAAGTGCCAGGGGGCTCGATCGGCTACCCCGCGTAGACGGTGATGGTTCGCCTTCCGTAAGAAAGGCAAACCATCACCGATTCAGCGACTACATCTCGCGGCGGACCTGGAGCAGGTCCTCCAACTGCTCCTCGCGCGCCTGCGCGGCCACGAACAACAGTTCGTCACCGGCTTCGAGGGTCTCTTCCGGGCTGGGGGTGAGCACCCGTGAGCCACGGATGATCGTCACCAGCGAGGTGTCCTCTGGCCAGTCCACATCGCCGACCTGGGTTCCCGCCACGGCCGACTCGGGCGGCAGGGTCAACTCCACCAGGTTGGCGTCACCGTGGCTGAAGCGCAGCAGCCGGACCAGATCGCCGACGCTCACCGCCTCCTCCACCAGTGCCGACATCAACCGTGGCGTCGAAACGGCCACGTCCACGCCCCAGGACTCGTTGAACAGCCACTCGTTCTTGGGGTTGTTGACCCGGGCGACCACCCGCGGGACTGCGTACTCGGTCTTCGCCAACAGCGACACGACCAGATTGACCTTGTCGTCGCCGGTGGCCGCGATCACGACGTTGCACCGCTGGAGCGCGGCCTCATCGAGTGAGGTGATCTCGCACGCGTCGGCCAGCAGCCATTCGGCCTGCGGCACCCGCTCCACGGAGATCGCCGTGGGTGCCTTGTCGACGAGCAGCACCTCGTGGCCGTTCTCCAGCAACTCCCCGGCGATGGAACGCCCCACCGCACCTGCGCCCGCGATAGCGACCCGCATCAGTGTTCGCCCTCCTCGGGGCCTTCGGCGAAGGCCGCCTCGACCTTCTCGATCTCGTCCGTGCGCATCATGACGTGGACGAGGTCGCCTTCCTGGATCACCGTCTGCGAGGTCGGCAGGACCGCCTCCCCCAGCCGGGTGAGAAAGGCCACCCGCACACCCGTCTCGTCCTGGAGCCGGCTGACCTTCTGTCCGATCCAGGAGGGTGCGGTGTGGACCTCGGCGAGTTGCACCCCGCCGCTGGGGTCACGCCACAGGGGCTCGGCGCCGGACGGCAGGAGTCGGCGCAGCATCTGGTCGGCGGTCCAACGGACCGTGGCGACGGTGGGAATGCCGAGGCGCTGGTACACCTCGGCCCGGCGCGGGTCGTAGATACGGGCGGCGACATGGTCGATGCCGAACATCTCGCGCGCCACCCGGGCGGCGATGATGTTGGAGTTGTCGCCACTGCTGACGGCGGCGAAGGCTCCCGCGTCCTCGATGCCCGCCTCACGCAGGGTGTCCTGGTCGAACCCGACTCCGGTGACGCGCCGGCCGCCGAATCCGGAGCCGAGACGGCGGAAGGCCGTGGGGTCCCGGTCGATGACGGCGACCGTGTGCCCCTGCTTCTCCAGGGTTTGGGCAAGAGCGGCTCCCACTCGCCCGCACCCCATGATGACGATGTGCACGACCGTCCTTCCGGCTGCCACCTCAGTGGCGTTCTTTGCTCAGTATTTAACGGTTGAAGCAGTGCTGTGGCTTAAAGGGTCTCAGACCTTGGCTCAAGCTACACACGCACCGTAAGCCCTGGGGCACCAGGTATCCGGGGGGAAGGATGCATTCCATGGGGGGACTGGGGTGGTGGGTGGGCCTGGCCCATATCGAACGCTTACGATCCTCTCCGTGTCCAAACTGACCGACCTGCCCAAGCGGATTCTGATTGGCAGGGCGCTGCGGAGCGACCGCCTCGGGGAAACGCTCCTTCCCAAGCGCATCGCGCTCCCGGTCTTCGCCTCCGACCCGCTGTCATCAGTGGCCTATGCACCTGGTGAGGTGCTCCTGGTGCTCTCGGTCGCAGGTTTCTCCGCCTACCACTTCAGCCCCTGGATCGCCCTCGCGGTCGTGGTGCTGATGTTCACGGTGGTCGCGTCCTACCGACAGAACGTGCACGCCTACCCCAGCGGCGGCGGCGACTACGAGGTGGCCACCACGAACCTCGGGCGCAGGGCCGGACTGACGGTGGCGAGTGCGCTGCTCGTCGACTACGTCCTCACCGTGGCGGTCTCCATCTCGTCGGGTGTGGAGAACCTGGGCTCCGCGATCCCGTTCGTGGTGGAGAACAAGGTCCTGTGCGCCGTGATCGTCATCGGGCTGCTGACGGTCATGAACCTGCGCGGCGTGCGGGAGTCCGGAAAGCTCTTCGCGATTCCGACGTACGTCTTCGTCACCGGCGTCTTCATCATGATCGCGTGGGGGGCGTACAAGGGGCTGGTCCTCGACGACACCATGCGTGCGCCGACCGCGGGACTGGAGATCAAGGCCGAGGACGAGGGGTTGGCCGGATTCGCCCTGGTCTTCCTGCTGCTGAGGGCCTTCTCCTCCGGCTGTGCGGCGCTCACCGGTGTCGAGGCCATCAGCAATGGCGTACCGGCCTTCCGAAAGCCGAAGTCACGCAACGCAGCCAGCACCCTCGCCCTGATGGGCGCCCTGGCGGTCACCATGTTCTGCGGGATCATCGGGCTGGCGATGGCCACGGACGTCAAGATGGCCGAGAACCCGGCCGTGGATCTGCTGCGCAACGGCGTGGCGGTCGGGGACGGCTTCGTGCAGGATCCGGTGATCTCCCAGGTCGCGGCGGCGGTGTTCGGTGACGGGACCTTCCTCTTCGTCCTGCTGGCCGCGGCGACCGCGCTCGTCCTGTTCCTGGCCGCGAACACCGCGTACAACGGTTTCCCGCTGCTCGGCTCGATACTGGCGCAGGACCGCTATCTCCCCCGCCAACTACACACCCGCGGCGACCGGCTCGCGTTCTCCAACGGCATCGTGATGCTCGCAGGCGCCGCGGCCATGCTCGTCGTCATCTACGGCGCCGACTCGACCCGGCTGATCCAGCTGTACATCGTCGGTGTCTTCGTCTCCTTCACGCTCAGCCAGATCGGCATGGTCCGACACTGGAACCGCCATCTGCGCACCGAACGCAATCCGGCCAAGCGCCGCCATATGGTCCGCTCCCGGGCCATCAACGGCTTCGGCGCCTTCTTCACCGGTCTGGTCCTCGTCGTGGTGCTCGCGACCAAGTTCACCCACGGCGCCTGGGTGGCGCTCCTCGGCATGGTGATCTTCTACGCGGTGATGAGCGCGGTCCGACGGCACTACGACCGCGTTTCGGCCGAGCTCGCGGCATCCGACGAGCCGAGCGACGACAGCGTGCGGCCGTCGCGGGTGCACGCCATCGTGCTCGTCTCGAAGGTCCACAAGCCCACCCTGCGAGCCCTCGCCTACGCCAAGCTGATGCGCGTGGACAAGCTGGAGGCCGTCAGCATCAACGTGGACACGACCGAGACCCGGGCCCTCCTGGCGGAGTGGGAGCGCCGCAACATCAATGTGCCGCTGAAGATCCTCGACTCCCCCTACCGGGAGATCACCCGCCCGGTGATCGAATACGTCAAGGGGCTGCGGAAGGAGAGCCCGCGGGACGTGGTCAGCGTGGTCATCCCGGAGTACGTGGTGGGCCACTGGTACGAACACCTCCTGCACAACCAGAGCGCCCTGCGGCTCAAGGGGCGGCTGCTCTTCACCCCCGGGGTCATGGTGACGTCGGTGCCGTTCCAGCTGGTGTCGTCGGAGGCGGCCCGCAAGCGGGCGCGCAAGCGGCAGGAGTGGAGCGCGCCGGGCGCCGTACGCCGGGGCATCGTGGACGACCGCCCGAAGGCACCCGCCCCCCACCACGGAGACGAGTGAGGCAGAAGGCCCGGCTCACCGGCGTAGACTGGTGGGCTGCCCCGCCCTTCGCAGGGCCATCCGCCCCCGCGCGCACCGGCCGCGCCGGTCCGCACCTCGCACCACATCGAACTCTGGAGTCACCCCACCATGCAGAACGCATCCGATTCTTCGCTGGTCGGGGACGAGTACGAGGTCGAGATCGGTCCCGTGGCCCACGGCGGCCACTGCATCGCCCGCACCGAGGACGGCCGGGTGTTGTTCGTCCGGCACACGCTGCCGGGCGAACGGGTGATCGCCAAGGTCACCGAGGGCGAGGAGGACTCGCGTTTCCTGCGGGCCGACGCGGTCCGGATCATCGAGGCCGCCAAGGACCGGGTGGAGGCGCCCTGCCCGTTCTCGGGGCCCGGCAAGTGCGGCGGCTGCGACTGGCAGCACGCGAAGCCGGGCGCCCAGCGACGGTTCAAGGGCGAGGTGATCGCGGAGCAGCTGCTGAGGCTCGCGGGCCTGACCCCCGAGGAAGCCGGCTGGGACGGCACCGTGGCCCCCGCCCCGGGCGACAAGCTCCCCCCGGGCGAGGTCCCCGCCTGGCGCACCCGAGTGCAGTACGCCGTGGACGCGGACGGTCGCGCCGGCCTGCGTCGCCACCGCTCCCATGACGTGGAGCCGATCGACCACTGCGCGATTGCAGCCCCCGGGGTCACGGAACTGGGCATCGAGAAGCGCAGCTGGCCGCAGATGGAGTCGGTCGAGGCGATCGCCGCGACGGGTTCCCACGACCGCCAGGTCATCCTCACCCCGGCACCCGGCGGCCGTCTTCCCCTGGTCGAGCTGGACAAGCCCGTATCGGTGATGCGGGTCGACGAACGCGACGGCGGGGTGCACCGGGTCCACGGCCGCGCCTTCGTCCGCGAACGCGCGGACGGCCGCACCTACCGCGTCGGCGCGGGCGGCTTCTGGCAGGTCCACCCGCAGGCGGCCGACGTCCTGGTGAAGGCCGTAATGCAGGGCCTGATGCCCCGCAAGGGCGAAACGGCACTGGACCTGTACTGCGGGGTCGGCCTGTTCGCCGGCGCGATCGCGGAGCGCCTCGGCGAACGCGGCGCGGTGCTGGGCATCGAGTCCTCCAAGCGCGCGGTCGAGGACGCCCGACACAACCTCCGCGACCTGGAACGCGTCCGCATCGAACAGGGCAAGGTCGACCAGGTGCTCCCCCGCACCGGCATCACCGAAGCCGACCTGATCGTCCTGGACCCGCCCCGCGCGGGCGCCGGCAAGCAGACGGTCCGCCGCCTGGCCGCCCTGGGCGCCCGCCGCATCGCCTATGTGGCCTGCGACCCGGCAGCCCTGGCCCGGGACCTGAAGTACTTCAGCGAGGCGGGATACAAGCCGCGGACGCTGCGGGCGTTCGATCTCTTTCCGATGACGCACCACGTGGAGTGCGTGGCGATTCTGGAGCCGGTGAAGAAGGACGCCTGAGCTGGGGTTTTACGGGTGCGCATAATGTGCGGTGTGGGCGATACGGGCGATATCGTGACGCTGATTTAGCGATCGTGACGCTCATTTGACGCTCATTGATCATGGTCTGGCACGGCTTCGAGCTGCGGGTTTCCGCCACCAAGGGTGAGTGCGACCTTGGTGAAACAGCTTCGCCGGGCGGTCTTTCACGGCCGGCAACCACCTTCCGGTTCGCCTTCGTGGGACCTCCTACGCGTCGCGCCGCGAAAGGGCCGCCCGCAATGGCCCTGGGGCGGCGTCATCCCCGCACCCGC
The DNA here is from genome assembly GCF_042753785.1 of Streptomyces sp. NPDC059256. Taxonomy (NCBI): domain Bacteria; kingdom Bacillati; phylum Actinomycetota; class Actinomycetes; order Kitasatosporales; family Streptomycetaceae; genus Streptomyces; species Streptomyces sp. NPDC059256. The sequence continues at coordinate 182,668 of NZ_JBHYZO010000006.1, forward strand.
CGCGGCGGCTACAGGTCCTGGCTCGGCGTCCGGGCCATCAGGGGGCTCGCGTTCCCCGGTTTCGTTCGACCCAGCGTGTGTAGTCGGCTTGCTGCGCTGCCCGTTGTTGTGGTGTGTAGCCGTGAGCGGCATCGAGTGCGTCCGACACCTGGTCGATCACGGAGGTGTCACCGTCGGCGGACCAGAAGAAGGAGCCGGTGCGGCGCACCAGGACGTCCGCGACGGTCATGGCCATCTCGCGGTGCACGGAGTGCTCGATCTCCGCCCGTGTGAGGACGGAGTCGCCGATGGTGATCCCGTCCTCGTGGTCCCGGGCCACGGCATCGCAGAGCGCGGTGGCGTTGCCGCCGTAGCGGCGCAACCACCGTTCTCCGGTCCGTGGTGCGACGGAGGTCGAGGCAAGCTGCCGGCGCAGCTGTGACGCATGGAGTGGGGCGGATAGTGGGGTACGCGTTGCTCGTCACCGTCGCTGTCGAAGCAGCGGGGCCGCGTCGTCGACGGCCGCACACATGACCCGGCGAACCGCCCGCACGGATGGGCGGTCCGCGTTCACTGGAACGGTCGGCTCACCGTGCCGCGCGGCCCGGCGGGCGCAGTAGAACGGGCAGGGCGAGGACATCATTGCCGATGAACGACGGCTGGGGGTCCGGAGCGTTCCCCTCGTCCGCGAGCGCGATGTCCGGGAATCGGTCGAAGAGGGCGGGCAGCGCTATGGCGGCTTCAAGCCGGGCGAGCGGGGCGCCGAGACAGTAGTGGATGCCGTGCCCGAAGGCCATATGGTCCCTGTCCACTCGGTCGATCTCGAAGCCGTGCGCGGCGTCATGGAACGCCGGGTCCCGACCGTGCGCCCCGAACCCGATGAGAATGGCCTCCCCGGCCGTTATGGTGACGCCCTCGCCGAGATCGATGTCACGGATCGCGAACCGCAGCGGAAGATGGACGACCGGCGGATGGAGCCGCAGGGTCTCCTCGACGACTTCGGCCCAGCGGGCGGGCTCGGCCAGGGTCGCGCTCAGCTGCTGACGGTGGGTGAGAAGCGCCCGGACGGCGTTCCCGATCAGCGCGATCGTGGTCTGGCTTCCGGCGCCGATCATCAGGACCAGGGTGGAGATCAGCTCCGTCTCGGTGAGCCGGTCCCCCTCATGGGCGGTGAGCAGCAGACTGGTCATGTCATCGCCGGGCTCCCGCCGCTTCGCCTCCACGAGACGGTTCATGACGGTGATCAGCTCGCCCGTGATCCGTGCCGACTCCTCCTGGGGGACATCGGTGGCCAGGATCGCGTCGACGGCGGCGAGCATGGCGGGGCGCTGGTCCTCGGGGACTCCGAAGAGATCGCAGATCACACGGGTCGGCACCCCGTGCGCAAAGTGCGCCCGCAGATCCACTGGCGCGCCGTCCTCCAGAGCCTCCAGACCGTCCAGGAGGTCGGTGACGGTGGACTCGATCGAGGGCCGCAGGGACTCCATGCGCCGCGGTGTGAAAGCGGGGCCGATCAGCCTCCGTAACCGGGTGTGCTCGGCCCCCTCGGAGGTGGCCATGGAGCGGACGTCGACCCAGGGGGAGAGCCAGGGGACGGCGCCCGGCTGGTAGCCGGTCCAGGTGTCACGGGCGTCCCTGGTGACATCGGGATGGGTGACCAGCCGCCTGATGACATCGCCGCGCGTGACGGACCAGGCGATGACGTTCTGGGGCAGCCGGACCCGCACGGCGGGCCCGGTGGCGCGGAGTTCCTCGATCTGCTCGTACAGCCGGTCACCTCCGTCGCTGTCGAGGACCGGGATGGCAACCTCGTGGTTGGTGGTCATGGAACACCTCCGGTCACGCGGGGGCGGCCCTTCGGCGGGAGCGGCCACGACGGTGCGGTCTCCCGGGCGGCGGGTCGCGCCGGTGCGTGGATGGATGAACTTCGCGGCACCGACGGGGAATCGGTATCGGGATTGTGCTGCGCCAGCGCAGGATCGCAAAGATGGAAATCAGCCCCTTGTCTGGTTTCTGGGCCGATTTCAGGATTGCTCGAACATGTGCACGCCCACCGATGGGCGCGGTTCGCGGAGACGGTGTGGGGAGAGCCACCTTCGGGGAACGCAGTGCCCGCACAGTGTTCGACATCATGCCCCTGGTCTGGATTGACCGTGTACGCCCCTCTCGGGCCCTATGCATCAGATATGGGGTTGGGGCACCTTGCGGGCGTCACCCGCCTGGGATCTCAAGCGCGAGAACTCGCCAGCCTGGCCGGCGACCGACACCACGCCTAGGCACTCGCCAGAGGCTTCTTTCGCCTGACGCTCACATGGCACCCAAGTCTCAGAACTCACCGCACGGGCCGTGGGGCCCGCAGCTGAAGCCACGGACCCCACGGTCGCGAGGGACACGAGGTACCCCTCTCTTCTTCTTGCTGCTCAGAAGCCGGCCCCCGGATGGTCCGCATCCAGGTCCACGCTGTACAGCGGACGGTCCTCGATCCCCAGGGCACGCAGCAGCTCGCTAGTCGGAATCCTGTACCCGCGTCCGACACGGAGGACGGAGCAGGGAAACTCACCCTTGCGGATCAATCGATATGCGGTCGTCGAGCAGATCCCAAGGGCTCGGGCGGCCGTCCTCAAGTCCACTGCGACGGGCAGGGCGAACATCTCGGTGAAACTGAGTCGGCCCTGCGCTGGGTCCTTCATCCTCGCCTCCCCGCAGGGCGAACCGGCCGGGCGCCCTTGCGGGGCTTGGACCGTTGCTGGTTCCGGGGACCGGGATGTGTCGAACGCCCCCGCGTCCGGCCGTCGGTGTCGGCGAGAGCACTCTTGCGCAGATGCTCCGGACGCACCCGGAACCGCAGCGGGGCACGCAGCCCGTCCGGGCTGTCCGGACGGTCGACCTGCACTTCCAGTCCCTCCTCGGCCGGAGCGTCCGCGTCCCTGTCGAACGTGGCGACCGCGCGGTCCTGGACGATTCCCTCGACCTGGGTTGAAGGGAGCTCCCGCAGGCCACCGCGAGCGAAGCGCCATGCCCTGGTGCGCGCCGCGTGGATCAGGGAGGAGTCGGAGAGACCGCTCGCGACGTCCGGGGCCGCCAACTCCTCCAGAAGGGCCAGGACCATCTCAGCCTCCACATCCAGCCGATCGGCACGTAGACGCGTACAGATGCGGTGGACCGTCCCCGTCAACCGGGGCATGGCCAGCCAGATCACCAAGAGCTTCCCAGTGGCACGGGGATCGCAGTCACTCAACGCGGTGTGAAGTACCCCCTTCCATACAGCGGCGGCAAACTGCGGGTCGGAGTCCGGCCCGTAGAGGGCCTCGTGTGTCTCGGCGGCAGTCAGCCGAACCGGCTCCGCCCCCTCGGTGTCCGTACTAACGGTCACGAGGACCGCATCGCTGACCCGAGGTTCGTCGAAGTGCCGCCTCACCGAGGCGAACATACCTTTGGGCGATGGGTACATAGGGAAAAATCCTTCTTCTGAGGGTGTTGAGGTGCTTGACGGGCTGAGGCGCTACGGGGTAGCCACATCACCCCACATGCGGATGGAACGGGAAGAAGCCCCAGGCGCCCCACTTTGATGCGTACGTATGCGGCGTTGGTCTTGTCGACCGGGAATCGCCACCTTTGACCACGAGCGGCTACAGACTCGGAAGGGTCACGGACGGCAGGTGGATGAGTTCGAAGGGTGTGGGGGCCTTGGTAGGTGGGCGCCCGCCCGAAGCGGGCACCCACAAGTTGTGGAGCTCAGACGGTTTCGGAAGGCGAGGTGTCCGGCACCTCGGCGCGCGGGGTCGCCGGGGTGGTGTCCTCGGTCTGGTCGGCCGCGCGACGACGGCGGCTCGGCGGCCAGCCGGGCGACTGACGCAGTCGGCTCGCGCGACGGCTTCGCTGGCGGTTGTTCATGAGGTTGGCGGCGCCTTTCTGATGGGTCGATGGGTGACTACGGAGCCATCTCGCTCTTCCGCGAGCGGCTGATGCCATCGTGCCCGGGGGCGGGAGGCGCCCGCAGAGCGAGAACTGAGGGATAACTGAGGCTTGGGGGCGTGAAGGAGCATGCGCGTGTGAAGCCACTCACTGCAGCGCACAGATGAGAGGGGTGATCGAGGAGCCGGACCACTACTTCCGGTGCGGAGAAGGGAAGGGCGATGCAGGGGCAGGTACTGGGCCCGGTCAAAGCCAAAGGAGACGACGGCGGAAAAGTCTCAGGAAGTTCGAAGGCGGCCGCGCTGTTCGCACTTCTGGTGACCTCACAGGACTATCGGTGTTCCAGGACGGAGATCGCTGAAGTCCTCTGGGAGGGCAAGGAGGATGCCCGCGGCATGGTAGACCGCACCGTCTGCGACCTGCGGAGAAAACTGGGCGCGAAGGTCGTGCCCCATGCCGGCAAGTCGGGCTACTGCACGCTCCGCCCGTCGAAGGACGAAGTCGACCTGCTCCGCTTCCGTGACCGGGTGGCGAGGGCTGCGGGGTTGCACCACTCGGAGCGGTTCAAACAACTGAGTGCTGCCCTGGAGGAGTGGGACGAGGGCGAACCGCTGCGCGAGCTGACTGAGAGCGGCTTCCAAGTGCGTCGGGAAGCGCTGCGGACCGAGTTGATGGCTGCCGTGTACGCCCGCATGGACGCCGCTTGGAGATCCCGAGAGGTGATGTGGCTCTGCGAGGAAACGGAGAAGTGGTACAGGCGTGCACCGGAGCTGCCCCAGGTCTTCAAGTTCTATCTGCTTGCCCACGATGACCTGCCGGAGCGCGAACGTGAACAGTTCATCGCGGAATGGAGGCAACGCCATGGAGATCCGGACGCCGACGTGCAGAGCGCCATTGACCTGGTCCGGGGCGTCGCCCGTCGGTCGGGTGGGACGCTCCTACCACCCGTACCCAACCAGTTGCCCGGCAGCAAACGTCATCCTGTCGGGCAGGACGAACTGGTCCGGGACCTGGCCGAGGCCATATGTGAGGAACAGGACGCCGGCAACCTGGCTCTGGTCCTCATCAGCGGCATGGCGGGGGTCGGGAAGACCACGGTGGCCCACCACCTCGCCCGTCGACTGCAGGAGCGCTTCCCTGACGGGGTGCTCCACACCGAACTGAACGGATTCGCGGTCGGAGACGCGCATCCCGCCGAACCGGATGAGGTTCTGAACGGGTTCCTGGCCGTGCTGCCGCCCTACTCCACGGTGACCGGGTCAGAGAGCAAGAGCAACGCACTTCGGTCGGCACTGGCTCACCGCTCGGTACTCATCGTCCTCGATGACGCGCTCAACGCCCAGCAGGTGTTGCCGCTGCTTCCCGGAGACGGCACCTGCGCCGTGATCATCACCAGCCGCAATGATCTGTTGCGGCTTCAGTCCGAGAGAAAGGTGCTGTTCCGCAAAATGGAGCCGCTGCAAGAGAAGGACGCTCTCGCAGTGCTCCAGGAGAAGGTGTCGGCCAAGGATCGGGTGATCTATGACCAAGCCTTCAGAGATCTGGTCCGTCTCTGTGGCCGGCTGCCCCTGGCCCTCATCGTGGTGGCCAGACTCCTGGAAAGCGGTGGGCGTCCGCTGCGCACCATCCACGCCCTGGTGCGGGAGATGGAGGAGGAGCGGGACCGGGCGAGGCTGGACACTCTGGATCTGCCGGAGCACGAACTGTCAGTCCGTGCCGCGCTGAACTGTTCCGTGCGCGTGCTCGGTGAGGATGCCCAACTGCTCTTGTGGCAGCTCGCCGTCCATCCCGGCCCCAGTGCCTCCTGGGAAGCGGTGATGGATCTCGGGAGGGTGGCAGGCGAGGGGGCGCGCAGCGAACGGGCCCTGGGTGAACTCGTGACGGCGAACCTGGTGGAACGCCAGGGCGACCGCTACGGGCTGCACGACCTCGTGCGGGCCTTCGCTCGCCAGCACATGCAGCCAAGGCCGGACGGGGAGGGGGCGAACATCGAGGAGGCGACCGTACGGCAGGTGCTGGAACATCAGCTGCACAACGTGCGTGTATGCGACCGGGTACTCGACCGCGAGCGCACCCTGCCCATCGGCGAGCCCAACGGGGTCATGGTCACCGACCCCGCGGAACCCAGGCAAGCGATGGCGTTCCTGGACGAGGAGTACCCCGCCGTCCAGCGAGGCATCCGTCTCGCCATCGACCAGGACATCAACAGGTACAAATGGCTGCTTGCGATGGCCCTGGTCACCTACCAATGGAAACGTAGCCTCCTCGACGACGCGCTGAGAAACCTCCAGTACGCCGCCGAAGCTGCAGAATCCGCCGCCCCAGCGGATCGCGCCATGGTCCACCGAATGCTGGCGGGGACATTGTGGCGTCTCGGCAAGTACGACTCTGCCGTGGGCCACCTCCGCCGGGCCGTCCGGCTCAGCGAGGAGGACCACAGCGCCGCGGGCCGACAGAGTCTGGCCCGGTCGTTGCACCGGCTCGGGCTCACCCTGCGCAAGCAGGACGACCGGACGGGGGCAGAGGAAGCGCTGGGCCGTGCACTGGAGTTGTTCCGGGAGGTGTCCGATCGGGTTGGGGAGGCGGCCGTCTTGACCGCCGTCGGTGCGCTCCATTACGACCGGGGCGATCATGAGCAGGCGATCCGCTGTTGTGCTGACGCCCTGAGGGTGGTGGAACGCACGGCAGAGCGCAGCGGCCTGGCCGACGTGCTGTTCACCTTGGCCAAGGTGCATCTGGCCCGGTCCGAGCGGGACGAAGCCGTCTCCCTGTACCGGCAGGCTTGCGACCTCTACCGCGAACAGGAGGACTGGCCCAACGAAGACAAGACTCGGCTGCTCTTTGCGGACGTCCTGGTCTCCGCCGGCGAGGCCGATGGAGCAGTTCGGGAACTGGAAAGAGTCATCGTATTGCGGGAGCTGATGGGTGGCGCAGGCGTAGGTGCGGTCCGGGAGTTGCTGGAAGGATTGAGGTGACCCAGGCGTTCGCCGGCACCGTCAGAGTCGGGGCGGATGCGTGCGGTAGTACTCGGTCGGATCGGGGTGCAGCCGCCTCGATGGTCGCCGTGAGCCCTGCCGGGGGAGGTACGGACGGAGCCGATCGAACACCTCACGGACATCCGCGGGGCGCTCCTCCGCCTCCCATCGCACCATCCACAGCGCGAGGGAGGCGAACTCCGGGGGAAGCAGGGCGAGCCGTTCGGCCGGGAGCACCGGACCACCCGGTTCCGCCCGCTCGTCCAGCCCGCCGTAGGGCAACCGCATGACGGTCATTTCCAGCAGGATGCAGCCGAGCCCGAAGATGTCCGCCCGCCGTGTCAGGCCCGAGGGGCACGCATCGGACTGCTCGGGGGACGCCCAGCCACGTGTTCCACGCTCATAGTCGGTCCGCGCGCCCTCAGCGATCGCCAACCCCATGTCGATGAGACGGAGACGGCCGTCTGGTTGCACGATGACGTTCTCGGACTTGAGATCACAGTGCACCAAGTTACGGTCGTGCACTTCCTGGAGAATTTCACACAACTGGCCAATGACGGACGCAATGTTCTCAGGGTGCCTGACGGGCCGTTTCGCCAACAGAACATCATATAGCTGGTACCCCTCAACGAATTCCATGACCAGACATTGACGTCGCCGGTATGTCCCCTTGGCGAAAATCTCGGGGATCCCCTGAATTCCCGTCAACATGCTCATCCGGGCTCCCTCTTCGAGAAGGTGCCTCGCAGCGCTGTGGAAGCCACTCTCTGGGCCGAGGTCCCGCGCCTTCTGAAGCTTCAGCGCCACCCTCTCCCCACTTCTGAGGTCCCGACCGAGAAAAAGGTCGCCCTGACCGCCATCACCGACCATGTCCAGCACTTCGTAGCGCTTCTCCACATCACCAATCTCTTCGATCTCTTTCATAGTCACTCTTCTTTCCTCTCTTTCCTTCGTACAGAAATGGAACAGGAATGTCACAGCCATGGCTGCCTCCCGACGGAGTGACCCGCACCTCCGAAGTCATCACGGTATCGGCCGGGATGTTCAAGGGAGGAGAATTCCGGTGCCCCGCCGCCGACGCCCTCAAGACCCGCGGGTATCACACCGCCGACCCCGTACCGAGGCGCCGCGAGCGGTTGGAACACCGCACACTCGGCCCCTTCATGGCCGCCTGCGACACACGCTCCCATCCCGCCGGCGGCCCGCCCCGGACACGTAGCGCGCCCTTGCACGACGGCCTGAAGACCTGGTCAGACCACGGTGTGAAGGGGTACGAAACGGCGTTCCCCACCGAGCCCGAACGCCCGTTGAACGAAGTCCCCGAGCCGTGGACGTACCGCTATCGACCGCCCGGCCCCGACCCACGGAACGCCCAGGAGTACCGCTTCACCGTGTGGGGCCGCTGCCTGGCCTCCGCCGACGGTGCCCATCGTGAACTCCGCCTACCCGTACACCGTCTGAACCGGGAGCTACCGCCCGAGGGATTCATCGCCGCCGTCGCCCTGGTGTTGGCCGAGGGCACCCCGGGGCCGCTGCCGAAGAGCGTACGGATCGTGGAGTTCGCGCTGTTCGACGGCAACACGCGGGAGCTTTTCGCCGGCAGCCGGGAGCAGGCTCTCGCCAGGTACCGCAAGCACGGCCCCGACGCCCTGGCCGGCGTGCTGGACGGACGGGAGTACCGCCCCGGCTCTGCTTGTGGCGGATGTCCCTACCTGTCAGTCTGCCCTGCCCTGCGCCCGGCGCCCGGACTGCTGGGCGTCGCGGAGAAGGACCGTCCCCGCCGCACCTGGTCGGTGACCAACGGACGCAACTACCGGACCTGCCCAGCCCGCGACCACATGCGTCGGCTGCACCTGCCCACGGCGGACTCCGTCGAGCGCGAGGTAACCTCCGAGCGCGGCCGGGCCCTGCACTCCTACCTCGCCGCTCGACACGGTCACGGATCGCCTCGACCGTGCACGGTCGAGGTCACCGAAGAGTGGGTACCGGACGGATTCGACCTGCCCGACCACGAACGCGCTCTCGGCGCGATCCTGTTGCGGCGTCATGCCGCGGTCTGCCCGCTGCGGTACGTCGGGAACGGCACAGACGTGCGGACCGAACCTCGGGTGGTGCGGTACGACACCGCCGCCAACGTTGTGGTCATCGCCGCACCCGACCTCATCTACCGGGACGCCGACTCATGGGTGTGGCGCGAGACCAAGACTTCCGCCACCGACCGCCGGTCCAACCGCTCCCTGTTGGAGCACTACCCCCAATTGGCCTTGGCGGTCGTGCTCATGTCCCGCGGTGACCTGGGCGGCGTTCCTGCCCGCGCCCGGGTCGAGTTGGAGGTGCTGCGCCCCGGCGGTGCTGACCTGGAGATCATCGATCCGTCCGCCTCGGCCAACCGGACTGCCGCGGAGGGGATCCTGCGAGCTATGGTGACCGACTGGCACGCGGACGACCTCTACGAGGCAACTCCCGGACGCTCCTGCGAACGGTGCGAAGTGGCCCGCTGGTGCTCGGCCTCGTCCGCCACCAAGGCCGCAGCATGAGTGCCGGAGCGACTCAGCGGGCCGGCAGCCCGGACGCTTGGGAAGCACCCGAGGGCGCGGGCAGCGAACTCTTCCGAGAGCTCGCCCGCATGGTGGCGGCCGTCGCCGATGTCGAGGGACTCCGCTCGTTCACACTGCCCTACCCCGATCTCACCCAGCGTGCGCTGGACCGCACGGTGAACCACTGTTTCGACATCGGGGAGACGCCGCCGAGGAGCCTTCCGGAGCTATGGGAGTGGTGCCGGACCAGGCCGGCAGGCGATCCGCTCTTCGCGGTTCCCCCCTCCCTGGTCACTGCGGGCACGACGCTGGTGCACCCAGTCGGCCGGATGCCGACCCGGTCGTGCCTCGAAGTCGCCTCGCACGGGGCCGGCGGAGGCGTTGCGGCGCACGCACGCGCGCTTCTGTGCGACCTGGAAGCACGGTGTGGAACGGACGAGCGCTATCGGCAGTGCCGGAAGTTCCTGGCCCGCCACCCGGTGGTCCACCAGCAGGACCGCTTCGGGCCCGGCTGGAGCAAGGCTGTCTGGAGCCGGGTCAAGGACCTCTACGGGCCGCTGCCAGAATCCCTGCTCGTCGACGACGTCCTTCTGTACTGCTCCTCGTGCCGGCTCCCCGCGCTGCACCGGGACCCAGCCGTGCCCCTACCGGGGCAGTTAACCACCGATACGGACCTCTGGTGCGAGGGCGAGGAATGTCCACGCGACGAACCTCCACACCTGATCCGCGAACCCGGTCAGGCGTGGATCCTGCGGCGTCCACTGCGGGCGTTCCTCGCTCTGCCGTACCGGACCGAAGAGGCCGCCCTGGACGCACTGGATCGCTCCGGGATCGACTACGAAGCCCTGCCGGGCCATCTGTCCGCCTACCGGCTGAAGGACATCAGTTCCGAAATCGTGGATGTCCGGGCGTACGACCGCCTGCAGCCATCTCTCCTGGCCGCACACCTCACTCACACCGCCCCCCTCGCGGACCGCACCCTCGTTGTGGTCCCCGGCGCGCTCGCAGCGCGGAACGGCTACAGGGACGCCTTCACTGACGCGGTTCCCTCGCTGCTGCGGGACCGACTGGTGCTCACCACACCCGTGGACCTCGTGCCCGATTCGGGACGGACACGGAGCAAGGAGAAAGACGATGCGTAGCATCACCCCTCCCCTGAACGACGTACTTCGCTCTCTCCAGGCGTACTTGGGGCCGTCCGCCGCCAAATCGGCTCTGGAAACCCTTTGCCAGGTGGAGCTCGGCCTGTACCTCCAGCAGAAACTAATGCCAGGGAGCCCTGCGGGCAGCGCCTGGGTTCTGTTCAGCGGTTACGGGTTCGCCGAGGCGCACGGAGCTCCGCTGCCACCGGACACCGCGCAGACACTGCGCATCGCCCGGTACTCACTGTGGACCCTGCGCAGGAGCCGTACCTGGCGAGACGCGCTGGAGAGCTATCAGCTGTTCGACCCAACGGTACGCGGCTACGACGTACCGGACACCGAGTCGCCCGCCACACGCCGCGAACTCTCCGTCGCCAGCGACCGCTTCCCCGTCTACGAGCAACTACTACGCGCCGCACCGCCGCTTGCGGGCAAACGCATGCCGGTCGCGGGCGAGGGCCCGCACGCCTTCCCCGTCAGCCGCACCATGGCCGTCGTCGACCTACCATCGGTCCCTCGTACCCCACTCGTCGCCCACGACATGGACCTAGAACCCACCGGGGGCGGAGACCCTCTGGTCTTCACCAGGAAGAGCTTGGAGCGCACCGCGGCGGAGATGGACGCAACGTACGCACGCACCGGCGGCACGAGGCCGCCGCGATGGCTGGAGCGTCTCCGCGCCTTCGACCTGTCCACCAAGGAGAACGGCACCTTCCACAAGGCCGGCAAGAACGAGGACTTCAGGTTCACGGTTGACGGGATCCAGCATCTGCTCGGCATCGTCGGTGCGGGCAAGAGCACGCTCCGCGACATCATCGCCGTCCACCTCGCCAAGCTCGGCAAGCGCACCACCATCGTGGTCACCGACGTCGCGGAGGTGCTGAAGCTCGTCCAGCAGTACGGTCTCTACACCGACGGCGCCGCCGCACCGGTGCTCGGCTCCTCCGGACGGGAGCGGCACGCGCAACGACTTCACCGCCGGTTGGCGGGCCGCGGAGAGCACCGGCTACTCGCTCACGACGACCCCGCCTTCGCGTACCTCGGGACCTCCTGCGTACTCAACGCCATTCGCCAGGGCGCCACTTCCTCCACGGAGTCGCTTGCCTTCGGTGAGGCGCCCTGCTCCAGGCTCCGGCCGCCGTCAGGCCCGCGGCGCGCCAAGGGCGGCGGGCATGCTTCCGAATGGCAGAGGAGTTCGACGAGCTGCCCCTACTGGTCCGCCTGCCCCCGGCACCACGGAGCCCGGGCCTTGGTCGGCGCCCTGATCTGGGTGGCCACCCCGGCCGGACTGATCGACGCGTCACCACCCCGCCCCCAGAACGGCGAGCGCATCCGCTACCTCGAACTGGCCTGCCGCCGCAGCGATCTCGTGATCATCGACGAGGCCGACCGCGTGCAGATGCAGCTCGACCACACCTTCGCCCCCGCGGTCGTCCTCGCCAGCGACGAGGACGAGGGCCTCATCGACCAGCTGAGCCGGCACAAGATCAGGGAACTCGCAGCGAGCGGGCGCACCCAGCTCTCCGAACGGGACGTGGAGACCTTCGCCGCCGCACTCAGCACCGCCGGATTGGCCACCGACCGACTGTACGCAATGCTCGTCGCCGGGTATGAGCTACGCAACTGGGTGCGAACCGGCTATTTCAGCGCTTGGAGGCTCCAGCTCGGGCTGCTCGACGAACGCTACGAACTGCCCGAGGACAGCGGCCCAGAACACCGGAACCACGCTCCCAGAGAGGCACTCGGCAAGCTTCTCGACGCCTTCCGCGACAACCCCTTCGGCGACCGCCACCGCAGGACGGAGGAAGACTTCAACCAGCTGACCGCCCTCCTCAACGAACTGCTCCACACCGGAAACCCGGAGAACACCCGGCACCGCCTGATCGAGGTCATGGACGAGACCTTCCACATCGACCAGCAGTACATGGCCACCCGTCAGCAGGAGTACGAGGAGAAGTACGAAGAATGGCAGCGCGAGGAGGCAGAGCGACAGAAAGGACGCGGGCACCTCCGGAAGCCCAAGCCACCGCCCCAGAGCCCCGAGCAGTGGCGTCGGAAGCTTGCCGAACGCTTCGAGTTCACCCTGCTGCTCAGCGCCCTCGAACCCAGGCTCGCCATGATCAACGCCATGTGGCCCCGCGTCGAAGCCGCTCTCAGCCTCGGCTACAACACCATGTACCGTCGGCCGCTCGACTACGGGCCGATGGTTCCCGAAGCCCCGATGGGGAACGTACTCGGCTTCCAGTTCCGGGTGCCGGGCAAGGACGAAGGCGGGGTTCGCAGCGGCGAGCTCACGTTCTTCCGTTGCAGCGGTGTTGGACGCGAGCTGCTGCGGGCGATGCCCCACCTCGCCTCCGTCGACGGCAGGCCCGGCGCACATCTGCTGCTCATGTCCGGCAGCAGTTGGGCGGGCGCGTCCAGCCGCTACCACGTCTGTGTCCCGGTCGGCGTGATCATCGAGCCACCGTCTGAAGTGACTGAACGCATCGCGAACGAGAGCCTGATGCGCTTCGAGTTCATCGACGACGGAGACGAGAAGCTGCGCCTGTCGGGAACCCACCCGGATGACCGCCCGGAGAAGCTGCGCCGCATCGCCACCCACCTCGGCGCCGCAGACCTTGAAGCCCTCGAAGGCGGCCCGCTGGAGCGCGAGTTGCTCTCCCTGCCTCCGGGACGCGACCAGATCCTCCTGTTGGTCGGCAGTTACGCCGAGGCTCGCATCGTGGCCGACACTCTGCACAACCTCAACTCCCGTTGGCGCGGGAGCGTGCTGTGCTTGGTCTCAGACGACGAGGAGATCGCCCCGGAGGACGAGACCCCGTCCGCCTACCGCGCCCGTTCACTGCGTCGGGGCGACGTCGAACACCTGAAGGACCTTGACGCGAACATCCTCGTGGCGCCCCTACTGGCCGTGGAACGGGGCCACAACATCCTCAACGACGACGCCGAGGCGGCCATCGGAACGGTCTACTTCCTGGCACGGCCCAATCCGCACCCCGAGGACCTGTCCCTGGCCGTCCATGCCGTCAACGACTGGATCGTCCGCGCGGTCACCGGCGGTGACTTCGACACTTGGGCGCAGACACAGGCGACGGTCGAGGACTGCGCCGACGAGTTCCGCCGCCTCGCCCGTTCCTACTGGTACAAGGTGCTCAACCGCTCGATGGCGTGGAGTCGCCTGGACAAAGAGGCGAGGGCGCAGGTCACCTGGGACATGCTGGTACTGGTGTGGCAGGTGATCGGGCGGCTGGTGCGTGGCGGCGTACCGGCCCGGGTGGTCTTCGTCGACGCCGCCTTCGCCCCGAATCGCGGAGCCGTACCACCGCGAACCGACACCCCCGAGTCCAGCCTTCTACACAGCATGCTCGCCGTGCTGGACCCGTACTTCGAAGGCGCCACGAATGACGCCGAAGACCAGTTTATCGCCCGCGCCCTGTACGGACCATTCTGGCGCATGCTCACCCGGCTACTCGCGCCTGCTCCCACCCTGGTCCATTCGTAAGTGCCGAACTCCAGCTTCCAGGAGGCAATTTCGTGTATCGCACCATTCGCGTCGCGGCCTACGAACCTGACCCGCTCAACGGATCGTGGCGGGAGGAGATGAGGGTGCTGCGCCTCGGCGAAGAGTTGCACTCCGAACTCACGAGGATGCACACCGAGGCCAACAAGGGCTCCGTTCGCCCCGACCGACTCCCCGTACGCAGGCTCAACTCCCTGCTCCAGGCGATGGCTCCCGGTGTCATCGCGACCGGTCGCAACGCCGGAACGGACGGCCGTCTGCCGTGGCTCTACGCGCGGGAAGCCGTCCCGCCGGAGGTGCTGGCTCCGGTGCTCGGCACCTGGGCGGCGGGCATGTACCAGGAGGAGGAAGAACCCGAAGGCACCGATCTTGAGGAGAGACTCCGCTCCGACGACCCTGCCGAGGCCGTGCCGCTGCCACATTGGGAGACCGAATCGGTTGACCTCACCGAAACCGTGACCTCGGCGGGCGGAACCGCAGAACCCGCCGCACGGCTCTACAGCCTGCTACCTGAGTGGGTCGCCTTCCGATTGGCCGCCCGAACGTTCCGCACCGGGGACACCACACTCCACTTCCGCGTCGAGAGCTCAGGCAACGGCGCACGGCTCGTCTCCTGGCCGCCCCAGCAGTACAGGAGCCGTGGGCAATGCTGGTACTACTCGGCCTGTCTCAACATCAACGTGCACACCGAGCCGTTCGCCCCACGGTTCCGCGTCCACGTGTCCGCCCAAGTACGCCGATGGGCCACTCGCATGGACGTACGCCCCCATCAACTGGGCGGCACGACCGTCCTGCTCGATGCTCCGCTGCCGTGGCCCGGAGGGCCGGACCGCGGTCACCGGCTGATGATGAACACCCTCGGATACGACCGGCGACTCAAGGGACTGATCTGGCGCCAGCACAGCCCAGCGCCGCTCGTGCCCGAACTGGACATCGTGCGCAACTACCCGCAGCCGGCGGATCTCTTCACCCATCCGGAACGCTGGATCAACGGGTCCGGGGATGTGGCGGCGGGCATCGTCTACCACCCGTCGATCGGCCCGCACAAGGTCGGCCCCGGGCTGATGCCGCGGGAGCGGGCGGATCTGGACGCCTGGGTCGAGGAAGGACTGCACCCCATCCTGACCCGGGTCCCCGATCTCACACGGGTCACCCGGAGTAACACCCCCTCACTGCTTCCGCGCTCAGGCGCCGGAAGCGATCCTCGCGTACGGGACGCACAGCTGACCCTGCACCGGCGGGCGGCACTGGCCCGCTCGCTGAATGGCCGTCCCTTGGAGATCGAGGTCCTCTGGCAGTCGCCGGAGACCCGTGCCGCACTGCTCACGGAACTACCGAAGCTCATCGGCCTTCCTCCCGGCGAGAGGGTGGGCCCGGCAGGAGAGGACACCTGGCGGTGGCAGGGCGAGGAAGTCGAGATCCACGTACGGGCGCGACCCGCGGGCCCCTTGGCCGACGCCCTGCCGGTCTCCCGGGAGCGCAGGCACTCCAGGGCCGTCCGGCTGTCCGAAGCCATCGAAGGGCGTTGTCGGCTCGTGATGGACCGGGCGGTCCCGCGGCCCGACGGCGTCGGAGTCGTGATTGCGGAGATCGCTGGCAAGGATCGCTTCGCGGCTGTCCCCGACTCCGATCCCAAGCACGCCCTACGCATTGCCTGGGCGCGGCAGGGACGGCTGAGCCAGTTCATCAACCTTCCCGAGGACAACGACAGCAGCCTGGAGCACCGGGCCAGGTGGACTTGGCTGGACACCTTCCGCCAACTCGGCGCCATCAGCCCGCCCGCCCACCGGGTGGGAGCCGGGGTGCCCGGCAATCTTCAGTACGCGGCGCTCTGGCTCGTGCGCCACACCAGGAAGGGCCCCACGCGATGCCCCGTCCGCCAGCTGGTCGCAGTGCGGGTCCGACCCGAGGACGGGCCGGGCGCCATCGACGGATGGGACGCCGAGCGGGCCGAATGGGTGCCGTACCCGAAGCTGTTGCTGCTGCTCTCCCAGACAGTGGAACCGGTGGAGAGGAAGGGTCCGGGTGCGCGGGAGAATGGCGATGACACGGCGGCCCCAGGGAGGCTCCTACCCGCCGCCCGGCCGGGCGTGGAGCAGCACAGGCAACAGGAGACCGAGCGGCAGATCCGCGCGCTGCTCTTCCAACTCCGCGATCGCCCAACGCTCCTGCTTGCGGACGCAGGCAATCTGCGCCAGTGCTGGCCCGGCCTGCGCAACGGTGTACTGGACCGCGACATGCTCAGCTTCGGCACCGAACCCGCCCAGCGTCACACACTCTACGGCGACGACCTGCGAGTGGTGCTCGTACGGGACACGAACGCTCGGGAGGAGGTGGCGGAGTGGTACGCCCACGAGGCCAATGACCGGGTCGGCTTTGCCGAGGGGGTGTGGGGCACGGCAGAGACGGACAATCGCGTTTTCGCAAGTACGGCCGCGACACCACACACAGTGGCGAAACTCCCGCGGGGACTTATGAAGTTGGCGCCGACGGCGCAGGGTAAGACAGCACCGGGGAAGACTGCTTGGAACCCCGGACAGCTACAGATCACTGTGCTCGGCTGCCTGTCGGAGAAGGCGCTGGCGGATTCGGGGCGTGAAGGGGACCTGGCCGACCGCCCTGCGGAGTGGGCGACGCTCACCCACCAGCTGCGCTACCACGACGACTACCCGCCGCTCGCCCGACCCCTTCCGCTGCACTTGGCGCGTCTCGCCGGTCAGTACGTGCTTCCGGTCGCAAGAACGAGGGGGGAGGAAGGGAGCATCTCATCCGCTCCATGAGCGAAGCGCCGCCAGGGGCGTCCCAACGGACAACACTGTTGGGCATTACTCGGCGGTTGTCGCGGAGGGCCACGTGGCGAGTGGTAGACGTGTGTGGAGTGCGGCCGGGAACACGAGGAATCCACAAGCTGGCCCGGGACGTTCGCGGCGCGCGCTCTCATGGAGGTCGGTGGCAACCTGCCGGACCGAGACTACGGGCGGCAGTCGGCCTGGGGAGGGCGGCTCAAGGTCGTCGCCGAGACAATCATCGCGCCCAAGCATCGGAGGCTTGCCCGCCCGCTGTTCCTTGAGGTCGGTGCCGTCACCACGAGGACGAGCGGAGCCCAGAAGGCCAGACCGTGGGAGACGCGGCGAGACGGCGATCGTCGCTCCGGTTCCTCCTCCTGTCCGAGGAGGAGGAACCGGAGCAGCGTCCCTCTCGCTTCAGCCCTGGTACGCGCGTGGGTGGCGGCTTCCCCGGCATCCAGCTGAGCGGGAATGTCAGCCATTGCCTCGGTTGCGAGCGGTTTCCTCGGGCGGTCGGTGATCAATCTCGCGGGGTGGGGTGTCTGTTGGACACCCCACCCGTCAGGGCTGGGGGAAGAGGCTCATCCCACCCGGCCGTGGCCCAGTATTCGGGTGGCGACTTCCAGGGGGTCGGCCCAGATGTCCTCGGACACCGGATCGTTGTCGGCCCGTCGGCGCATCTCCTGCACCAGGGCCCACAATGTTGCGGGGTCCTCGTCGGTGCTGGTGCGGGTCAGCAGGCCGATGCGTTCCAGTGTGTCCATGCGCTCGGTGAATCCGATGCGCGTCTCCTGGTCGGGGTCCGGGGTGACGGCGGCAATGACCGGTACGCCGTTGGCCACGAGTTCGCAGCTGGTGAAGCCCAGGGCATTGGCCAGCACGACATCCGCAGCCCGGTAGTACAGCTCGGGCCGGTCGCTGCGCCCGACCCAGTGGATGTTGGGGGCGGTCGGGACCCGCCCCCGGGTGGGCGGGGGGTCTGCCATGAGGAGCAGTTGGTCCCCGGGCGCGGCGTGTCCGCTCCATGCCTGGAGTGCCTGCAACTGGATCCGCAGCGCGTCGATGCGGTCCGGGCGGCCTCCCGCCGCCACCGTCAGGACGAGCGCGTCCCCGTCGATGCCGAGGGTCTTCCGCGCCTCGGCCCGTTGTGGGGTGAAGGAGTCCACCAGGGGGCCGCAGTACCAGATCGGCGCGGTGGTGGCCGGAGCGAGCGGATGCGCCTCGGGAAAGTCGGGGACCACGACTTCCCGTGTGTCGTTCAAGCGCGCGTCGAACTCCGGCCGGCCGAGCTCGGCGAAGAACCAGTCGGTGATCAGCACGTTCGGAATGCCAAGTACATTGCGGCAGAAACCGGGCACGGTCAGGAACTCGTCGCTCACCACCAGATCGGCGTCGGCATGTTCGTACAGGAATCGCCAGACGCGCCAACTCGCCGCCTCGCCCATGTCGTCGGCGTCGTCGAAACCGAGGTCGACTGCCTCGACACCGCGGGAGCGGTAGTAGTCCGCTCCGCTTCCCGCCGAGGCCAGTCTGATCTGTATGCCGGGGTTCACCCGGCGCATGGCGGCCATGATCCTCAGGTCTCGGGCGGCGTGGCCGTAGCCGTGTCCGCGGGAGACGAAGTTGACTCTCATCGGTGGGTTCCTCTTCAACTGCTGGACGACCGGGCGTCGGGGAGTAGTTGCGTCTCGCGGCTTCCGGACGGGGTGACGCCCTCGGCGAACGCCTCGCGGGCGAAGGTCTCCAGGACGGGTGACAGTTCCAGGAGTCGTTCCGGCAACAGGTACTGGTCGAAGATCCCGGGGCCGATGTTGGCCAGGGCGATCTGCCCCAGTCTCCGGTCGAGCACCTGGGCCGGGACCACGGCATGGTCGTCGAGGAGCCGGCGCAGTTCGACACCCGCCAGCCATGCGGTGATCCACAGGCTGATGACGATGTCGGGCCGCAGATCCGGTTCGGCGCGGTGCAGACCCGCTGCCCGGCGGGCCGCCGTGCGCTGTAGGGCGGGCACATCGACATCTCGGCGGCGCATGACGTCGAGCAGACCGCTCTGCGACCAGCCGAAGGCACTGTCGGGGTTCCGCTCCAGGTAGTACGGCCTGCCGTACGAGCGTGAGAAGCACGGCAACAGGTCCACCCGGGCGTCCACGACCGGCGAGGTGTCACCGTGGGGCTCGGTGGTGTAGCAGGCGGCCAGCCGCAGCCCCATCGGGGTATTGCCGGTGAGGCTCATCTCGGTCGCGTGCTGGACCAGATGCGGAACGGTGACGTACGCGGGTACCCCGAGCCGGCGCAGCACATCGGCGATCATGACGTCGTCCTGCGGAACCTCCGGCGTCGTCCTCGCGAGTTCACGGGCTGCCTCCGCCGGTAGGACGAGTCCGATACAGGGGGTGTACGGGTCGCACACCTCAGCGAAAGGCTGTCCGAGCCAGGCCGCCAGGTGGACGGCGGACGACGTGGCCGAAGCCCATTCCGTGTAGAGGCTGATCGCGGCGGCCGGCCGCTCCCCGACCGCGCGCAACACACGTTCCCGCAGGTCCGGAACGGTGACGGCGTCATCCTGAAGGACCAGGTGGTGTGTCGCCTCGGGTGCCATCGCCCCCCACGCGAGCACTGCGGTCCGCGCCGAACAGGAGCCGGGGCCGTAGGGGTTGGGATCCTCGACGACCTGGAGGCTCAACTCCGGAAGGCTGTCCCTGAGTGCGAGGGCTCTCGCCCTGCGGGCGGGATGGGTCATGATCGCTGCGGAGAGTCTGACGGGAGGGCTCACGGTGCCGCACCCGCCTCGGACAGGTCCTCGTCGCGCATGCGGAGGAGGTCCGAGTACCGGCCGGCCGCCGTTCGGAGTTCGCCGTGGGTGCCCTTCTCGGCGACGACCCCTCCCGCGAGAACGACGACACGGTCGGTGTCCTTGACTCCGGATAGCCGGTGGCTGATGACGACCGTGGTCCGGTTGCCGCGCAGTTCCTCCAACGCCGCCTGCACCGTTCGTGCCGTCGCCCAGTCCAGCGCGCTCGTCACCTCGTCGAGCACGACGACGGGGGCGTCCGACAGCAGGGCGCGGGCCAGCCCGAGTCGCTGGCGTTCACCGCCGGAGAGTTGGTAGCCCCTCTCACCGACCGAGGTGTCCAGTCCTTCGGGGAAGGAGGAGACGAGATCGTCGAGGGCCAACCGGGAGAGCACCTGGCGCAGTTCGGCCTCGGTGGCACCGGGCCGGGCGAGGAGGAGGTTGTCCCGGAAGGAGGCGTTGAAGATGCCCGGCTCCTGGGGCACCAGCAGGACCGTTTCGGACGGCTTCTCATCGCCGCCGAGCACCCGGACCGTACCGGCTCCGGGCTCCAGCAGTCCCGCCACGAGGTAGCCCAGCGTGCTCTTCCCGGAGCCGGTGGAGCCCACGATCATGGTGGTGGAGCCGGCGGGGAAGTCCAGGTCGATCCCGCGCAGGGTGCTTTTGCCGCTCTCCGGATAGCGGTAGGAGACCTCGCTCAGTGTGATGCCGACCGCTGGTCCCCGGGTTCCGGTGTCGGGCGTGCGCGGCGCCGGCAGGGCCGACGTCGGTCCGAGGTCGATGTACTCGAAGATCCGATCGAAGTGGGCGAGGGAGCGCCGTACGGACGTGCTCAGGCCGAGCAGTGCCTGGATCGGTTGTGCGAGCTGGAGTTGCAGCACGACCAGCACGATCGCGGTGCCGATCGACAGGCTGGTGAAGCCGCCACCCGCCATCCAGTAGACGACCGGCGGGATCACCGCGAAGGAGACGCCGATGATCGACTCCGCGCTGGTCGCCATGGAACGCTCACGGATCGTCAGATCGGCGATGGCCGACGACGACGCCCTGAACCGGTCTCGCTGGCCGTCCCAGCAGCGCATCGTACGTCCCATGAGGACACCGGGCAGGGAGAGGTGCTCGCCGGCCAGGCGCATCATCTCCGATGTGTGCTCCTGCGCCTCGACGGCCAGGAGCCGTTGCCGTTCGGCGTAGCGCTGGTTCATGATGACCAGCCCCAGCGTGAGACCGATCGCCACCACGGCGATGGGCCAACTGAGGATGAGCATGGCCGTTCCGATGGTGATGACCATCGTCAGTGACCCGAGGGCGTGCTGAGCGGTGAAGGTGATCACATCGGAGATGCCGCCGATGTCACTGGCCAGCCTCGTCTGCACCTCGGATCCGGACCGGCCGGCGTGGAAGGTGATCGGCATCGACTGCACCCGTTGGTACACGTCCACCCGCAGACCGTGGACCACCCCGAGACCGATCGAGTTCGTCAGCCTGCTCTGGAGGTAGAAGAAGCCGCTCTGGGCGATGCCTACGGCGAGCATGCCCAGACACATCCACATCAGCAGCGTCCGGTCGCCCTGGGGCACGGCCTCATCGACGATGACGCGGAGGAACAGCGGCCCGGTGATCCCGAGTCCCGTGGACAGTACGACGGTCAGCAGGGACAGGGCGAAGCCCGCCTTGTGCTCGGCGAACCGCCGCAGTACACGCTGGCCGAGAGCGCGTACCTGCGTCCGTTCGGTGTCACGCACGGTCCGGACCTCTGTCCGGGGCTTCGGCCGGGTGCCCCAGCACCAGGGTGAACAGGTGCCTCGCCGGTGTGCTGGTGTGTCGGCGCACGATGCGGGTCACCTCGGACGATGAACGGCCGTGCACACTGCCGCCGAGACCCGCGGCCACCGCCGCCAGCCAAGCGTTGTATCCGAACGCGGATGCCCGAAGGAGCGCCTGGGTGTAGTTGGCGCCGCTGCCGTCGGTGATCTCCGCGCAGATCAGCACCGCGACCGGGGCCGGAACGTACCGCTTGGCGAGTGGGGCGAGCTCGGCACGGTCTCCGTGGTCGGTGAACTCCCCCGCGGGGTGCTCCCCCGCCGTGGACTGCCCCGGGGCGTACCGGCGCAGTCGTACTTCCGAGGTGCCCGTCAGACCGCTGACCAGCCATGCCTGCGGGGTGGATTCGGCCGTACCGTGAGGCCACATCTGCCGATCGGTCGACGTGGCAAGACTCAGGATGCCGGCGAGGTCCGTGTCGGGGACCGAGTCCGCGCGGAACCGGCGGACCGAACGACGGGCCGTCAGCACAGCGTGGAGCGCCCTGCTCTGGGAGATCGCTGCGTTCTCAGGGATCGGTGTGCTCTGCGGTATCGGTGTGTTCTCGGGGATCGGCGACCTCTGTGCGGTCCGGGAGGTGTCCTGGGCCGACGGCCGGTCAGGAGTGGTGCGCTCGTCGGGGCTGTCGGCGGGGACGAGAGCACGCTTCGTCCGTGGCCACAGGTCGGTCTCATTGATCAGTGGCATTGCGCGCTCCCGGGGTCCACAGGCCGGCCACGGCCATGACCTGTTCGTCTTCCTTGAGTTCCAGCAGCTTCGGCAGCGTCGGCTGCCAGCGGTCGTTCAGGGTGACGCGCACTCCTTGATCGGTGGCCACCGCGTGTAGTTGCGCGAGGGCGCATCCCGCGTCGAGGTGCCCCAACCGGAGCGCGAACGTGCCGTACTTGAGCTTCAGCCTCCAGAGCGCGCCGACGAGGACCACAACGAGGTCCGGACTGCCCGTGGTGGCGGTACCGGTCGCGGTCGCGGTTCGGGTCGCGGTACCGGTCGCGATCGCGGTACCAGTCGCGATCGCGGTACCGGTCGCGTCGAGCATGGACTGCCATATGCCGGGCCCGTGGGTGCGGCGGGTGACGAGGAGCCGGTGTCCGATGTCGTCGTACTTCAGCAGGGTGTGCGCGGGCAGGCCGGAGACGGTGTCCGCGCACATCAAGTAGAGCTCGACCGATGCGAGGTCTCCCCCGGACGCGGTCCACCTGCGGTGTGAGCCGTCCCCGCGGAGCCCCGCCACCATCGCCGCCAGACCGGCGACGAATGCCGCATCGGGTGCGCCCGCGGTATCGGACCCGGCCAGCGCCTCGGCACCGGTCGGGGTGCCGGACGCGGTCGCCGCTACGGGAGGCAGGGGTATCACCGGTGCGGTGGCGAACGACTCACGCCCCTTGCCCAACGCCGTCAGGTGCTTCTCCCGGCTGGAGGTGATCGGCGGCTGGGGCCGGTCGGCAAGGGGATACGCGGCGACGGTGTCCTCGTACGCCTCCAGTACCTCGACAATCTCGCCTGTGGCACACGAGGTACAGCCGGCCTCGGCGGTCACCCCGTACCGCACCGCGGTGGAGTCCGGCAGGTTCCAGCGGACGAGGGCCTGGTTGGTGCGCATGCTGTCGATGTCGGCCAGATAGGCGAGCACTTCGCCCACCACCAGTCCGGCGGCGACCGTTCCCATCGCGGCGCCGGCCGGGGCCGGCTGTTCGTTCCCGAACTCCGCGAGGTAGCCGCTGGTGAAACACCCCCAGCACAGCGTCGCCCGCGGATGCATCAGCGGGCCGAGGTCAATCTGCTCCTGGTGCGCCGCAAAGTGCAGCACCGCGATGTCACGGGCCACGCAGGCTTCGGTGAGGCTGTCCGTGCCGTCGTCGAGGCGGGGCGGTCCGTGCAGTACGACGAGACTGCCCGCCGCCTCCCGCAGGCTGTCGAGCAGTTCGTTCCCTACCCCGGCCGGGGTGGGCGCGCTGTGAACGGCTCCGACGCCGCTCATCACCAGGTCGTCGCGGATCCCTTCCGCATGCTCCGGTGGGGCGACGATCAGCACCGCGCACCGAGACAGTCGTTCCAGTACCGCGGAGGCATTGCGGTAGGACGCCGAAGTGCCTGCGGTCAGTTCGAGGTAGTCCATGACGCCGGCTGCCAGCGGCCTCGTCGACGAGACCTCGCCGGAGAGGACGAGTCCCTGCTTCACCAGCAGTGCCACGGCCTGGGCCACTGCCTCGTACGGTAGGTCCGTCTCCTCGGCCAGATCGCCGACCGTGCGGCGTCCGTCCATCGCCGACGCGACCGGCAGCAGGAGCCGAAGGGCGTCTCCTCCGCCGATCCGCTTGCGGATCTGGCCGGCGGAGAACACGACCTGACCGTCGACGGCCGAGACCGCCACCCCACCGCGCAACCGGGGCCGGAGCCCATCGGCGGGAAAACTAGTTGTGCTCGTCATGAGTGACGCCTCCCACGGTGCGGAACAGGTGATCGAGCTGTCGCGACTGGTTCAGGCGTTCCGTCTCGTCGCCGCAGTGCGGGCAGCCGTGGCAGCCGATCACCTGGTCCGAGCGAATCGCCGCCGTGCGGAGGTCCACGGTGACCACCCGTCCACGTACCGGTTCGGCCAGCGACAGGCTCAGCAGTCCCACCGCGATACGGGCCTGATGCGGCAGGACTCCGGCTGCCGCCGCAATACCGGGTTGCTCCTGCTCGGCCGCTGGCACCGGCGCATGCGAACAGTCGGCGCCGTGCCGGTGACCGTGCTCGCGCTCGTGGCCGTGGCCGTGGCCGTGGTTCCGTACGGGCGCCGGCTTGTCGGCGTGCTGGTCCTCCCGTGCGTAGAAACAGTCCAGGCACGGCCCGCCCACCGGATCGAAGTACGGTCCCACTCTGATGACGGGGTGGTCGAACTCCACCAGGAGCCAGGGCTTTCCCGCATCGGAGGCCGCCTGCCGGAATCGGCGTGCCAACGGTCGGGCGGGACGGTCCAGTACCAGCACCGCGGCATCGGCATCGGCATCGGCAAGCAGGCCGTCGGTGATCTCAGGGCCGACGCGGGTGACGTCCAGGCCCGAGGACTTCGGGAGCAGTTCGGACACCCGAGCACCGAACGCCCCGGTACCGAAGACGGACACGCGGGACAGACGTGCCAGACGGGTCAGGCGAAGGGTTGCGGACACGGGTTCAACTCCTCAACAGGCAGTACGCGATAGCCCATTGCCGCGGGCGCGGAGTAGAGCCGAGGGTGCGCGTGGTACTGGGCGAGCGGCACCAGGGACATGGGCTGGAGGTCGGGGATGACCACATTCACCGAGTGCAGTCCGACCGAAGCCAGCTCCGTCGTGGTCCGGTCCACGGCGATCACCGGCATGTCCAGTTCGGCGAACCTCCGGACTGCCCGGATCAATCCCTCAGCGGTATCGGTGGCAAAACGGCCCCGGTCCTGGAAGGAGGGCCGATCGGGGTGGTCATCGATGAGGAAGGCGAAGTGCCCGGCGTTCTCCGGCTTGCCCATGTACTTCGCGCCGTCCGAGATATCGGTGTAGTCGGCGAAGGACTCGGGTTCCTCCCATTCCATGTGCAGGGAGTCGCGGAAGCAGGTGGCCTCCAACAGCGCCTTGTACGCGGCGTCCTGGATGGTGAGCCCGGTGCCGCACCCGACCATGGTGCGTATCGTCGAGTCGTGCGGAGCGGTCTGAAGGCAGTACACCGTGGGCAGACCGATGTCGCTGGTGGCATCCAGCAGTACGGTTTCGAGGAAGTGATCGTGCGCCCACTCGATCAGGGTGATCTCGCGCTCATCCAGAAAGTCGAAGGGGATGTGCGGCAGCGGGAGCTTCTGTAGCCACAGGACGGCGATCACGTCCCGCTCGACGACCTCGCTCAAGGCGCCGAAGACAGCACTCGCGGGATCGGTGTGCACGGCGTAGCCCGTCGAAATGCCTGCCACGAAGCGCTCCGCCGGTGCAAGGTGCCCTGACCGGTAGGCCGCCATGGCGAGCGGCAACCAGATGGGTTCTCCGTCCCGGAGATCCACCCCGGACACCCATCTGATCGGCGCGGCCGGATCGAACGGAACGAGGGGGCACCGCGGATGCGCGTACTCCGCGTCCGACAGCCGTGGAATGCGCGACCAGTCGAGCACCCTGCCGTCGAGATCGTGCGCGGCGGCGGTCACGACGCCGTCCGTACCGAACTGCGCCCCCGAGTAGCGCTCGCATCCCTCGGCGATCGCGAGCAGGCGTGCCTTGTCCTGGTCCTCCAGTGCATGCCCTCCTGCCACCACCCGGTTGTCCTGGGGTACCGCAACGCCCGGGAACGCGCTGCCGAGATCGACCCCGTAGGAGCTCAGCCCCGGCAGACCGCGATAGCGGGAAAGGGAGAAGACGTCCCCGACCACGCCGTAGCGCGAGAGCAGCGGATCAAGCTGTTTCATGTTCACGTCATTCAGGTCAGGCAAAGAACACCGGTTCCTTGTCCGGGCGGAACCCGCCGGCGGGGCGACCGCCGGCGGGCCGATTCGCTACCCACTGCCTCGACCGGCGGTGTTCGCCGGGAGTGGCACTAGGACGTGCTGACTGGCGTCGTCCGCCCGAAGGGCGGGGTCTGCGGCGGCCGGTGCTCCCCATCGGCTGCGACCTGGGAGGGCGCCCTCTCAGATCGCGATACGGAGACTCACCCTCGTACCGGATGTACGCGGGTGACTCCCGACCACGCAGCGCAGGCGGGTACCTCCCATACCGCTAGGCAGAGGAGAGGGGTGCAGGGCGTCACATGCCGGACGGGATGTGCCGGCCATGACTACCGGCATGCAGAGTCACAGGGGGAACACCTCCAGCCGCCGGTGTTGCAGCTCAGGCCGCAACCGCCGCCGCTGAGACAACCGGGGCTACCGCCACACAGGCTCTGGCAAGCGCCGCAGTCCGTGAGGATGCGCGAGGGGTCCGAGGGGCCCGCGATCAGATCGAGGACCAGGTCCTCCCAGGACGCCTCGGCATCATCGACCACCAGGTCGACCGCTACTCGTGACGTGAGATCGGTGTCAATCATCTTCGTTCCCCTCTTAGGCGAAAACAAGCCATTCCAGACACTTAGATGGCCTAAACCATCACTGTCCCGGAGTCAGGCTCAACCTAAGGTCGCCGATCACTTCGAAAGCTCAAGTAAGTGTTAAGAAATTGCGTGTACGTGCATGATGTGCTCATCAACTCATCAAATTCGTAAGGTTTTTGACAAACCATCAGCTCGCGCCAATGCATTCATTCCGGGCGCTCGCCAGGGCGGGCCGCACGGGTTCGGCTGCCCTTGACCCACGCGGACGGGCGGCGATCCGGCCGTGGTCGGCCGACTGGACGGAGCCCGGTCCGGCTTCGTCGTTCCGCGGGCGCACTCCAGGTATCCGTGCTGGTGACCGCCGCGATGGGACGTCAGAACCCGGGCGGCTCCGGAGAACCCTCGGGGTGAACACACGATCGTCAGGGTGGGGGCGCAGCGCTCGGTCGCGCATCGGATGGACGCAGGAGTATGCGCCTGAGTTCCTCGGCCATGGCCCGGCCCATCCCGGTGAGTTTGGCTGGTCGTGCGCAACGCACGGGTCGGGCCCGTGCTCGCCTCACTCCGATGAACTGGGAAGGAACCGGCATGAGAACCGACTCGTCCGGCCGTCGCAACGAGCTTCCGACCTCCGGCGCACACCCCGAACCACCCGAGGGGCAGGTCTCCCCGGCGAAGCGCACTCTTCCGGGCGGTGCGGTCGCGGGGATGCTGTTGATGATCTCCACGGTCGCGCTGGGGCTGACGGCGGGGCTGCTCTTCACCTTCGGCATGGCCGTGATGCCTGGGCTGGCGGCGACCGACGACCACACCTATGTGACCGCAATGCAGAGCTTCAACGACACCATCCAGAGCAATTGGGCTCTCGCCGCGCTCTTCGTCGGGGTGCTGCCGGCCACCGTGGCCGCGGCGGTCCTGGACCATCGCAGCGGCCGTGGCGCCGCCGCCCGATGGGCCGCGTACGCAGCCGTCCTCTATCTGGTCGCCCTCCTGGTCACTGCCGGCTTCAACATCCCCATGAACAGCGACCTCGCTGCGGCCGGAAGCCCCTCCACGATGACGGACTTCGCCATCGTGGACAGGTTCAAGACCTCCTGGGTGGCGGCCAACGCGCTACGCGCGGCGCTCTGCGCGGTGGCTCTCGGCTGTCTGACCCGCGCCTTGGTGCTGCACGGCAGAAGCACGGCCGCAACGGTCGGCGCTGACCCGTCCCCGACCAGCTGACCGGACTTGTTCTCCACCACGGGTCCAGGTGCATCTTCTCTCGACCGGTGCCGGGCCACGCCCCCGCGGAGCCCTCCAGAGAAGCGAACCAGCGATCAACGTCAGATGGACCGTCCGACCTGGAAACGCACCGGTTCCTCCAGCGCCGCGCGTGCTCCCTCGAAGTCGGCCATGCGCGCGGCGAGGGTGGCCACCGCGAGGCGCTGCGGCAGGGCGGCCGAGAACTTCAGCCCCCTCACCGCACGGTGGTCGACATCCGGGAGTACGAGGGCGGCGCCTGCGCCGGCTCCTTCGAGGGCCGAACGCCAGAGGTCGTGCGTCAGGTCCTCACGCAGTCTCAGACAGCAGTCGGTCGGGTGTTGGACAGGGTCCGCGATCGACGGGAGGGTGGCGCCGAGGGTCGCGTTGGCACGGTATCCCGCCCAGGTCCACCAGAGGACATCACTGCCCAGGCGGGTCACCAGGGTGCCACCGGGGTGGACCATGTCCGGGGCTTCGTCCTGCCGCCACTCCGCCAGACATGCCTGTGCCCGGGTGGTGAGCGCTACCGGCGGATCGGCGCCGAGGAGCACCTCTCGCATCGCCCGGGTCAGGGTGTGGGAGAGTCCGGCGATGCCGCTGCCCGTCCACTTGGCGACGCCGCCACCGTCGGCGGGCTCGACGAAGACCCGTCGGCGGCCCCAGTCGATGAACGTCACTTGCCAACTGCGCCCGCCGAGGAGCAGCCGGCGTGGTCCCGGCCGTTCCTCGGTCAGTACGGAAGGGTCGGTCTGTCCGATCTCCGTGCGTCCCGACAGGACGGTGAACTGCGGGGGCGCGGTGAACGAGGCGGTCAGTTCGATGAAGTGGCGGCGACCGAAGCGGCGTTCCGCCTCGGGGCCGATGAACAGCATTCCACCGTCCTCGTCGAGGAAGCCCTCGCCGACCAGATGCCGAAGGATGGGAGTCGCCGAGCGGTCGAAGGGCGCGAGGCCGTTCCACAACTCCGGCCACAACCGGTCTCCCACCTTGTGCTGTTGGAGGGTGGCGGCGAGGAGTTGCTGTGCCACGAGGTGACGGGGCTCCGGCGGTGGGGTGACCGCTTCGACCCACCCCCTCCCCCAGAGCAGCAGCAGCGCTGCGGCCTGGAGCAGGGTGTCCTTGCGGGCGGCGAGAAGGAGGCAGTTGCGGGTGCTGCCCGGCCGTCGCCCGGTGCGGCCGATGCGCTGGAGGAAGGAGGCCACGGTACGGGGCGAGTCGATCTGGATCACGCGGTCCAGGTCTCCGACGTCGATGCCGAGTTCCAGAGTGGACGTGGAGACGATGACGCAGTCGCGCGCCTCGGCGAACGCCTGCTCGGATCTGGCCCTCTCGTCGGTGGAGAGCGAGGCGTGGGAGAGGAAGGCCGTCACCTCGCGGGCCCGCAGTGCCGCACCGAGTTCTTCGACCTGGCGTCTCGATTCGCAGAACACCAGCCGCTTCTCGCCCCGGTGCAGGGCGGCTATGAGTTTGGCCGCGTTGCCGAGGGAACCCACGTAGTCCAGTTCCACCCGGCCTGGTGGCGGTGTGCTCACCAAGGCGGGAGAGGCAGGAGAGGCAGGAGCCGCGCCCGGAGCCTTGGAACGGCCCGGGTCGAGGTCCGGGGCAACAACGCGGGCCGGACGCTTCCCCACACTCGCTCCCTGGAGCCAGTTGAGGAGCTGCTGTGGATTTCCGACGGTCGCCGAGAGGCCGATGCGCTGGATGGGACGTCCGGTGACCTGTTCCAGTCGTTCCAGTACGGCGAGCAAATGCCAGCCGCGGTCATCACCCGCGAAGGCGTGCACCTCGTCGACGACGACCGCCCGGACCCCGCCGAGCAGCCGAGCGTGGTCGGTCTTCACCCCGATGAGCATGGCTTCCAGGGACTCGGGGGTGGTGAGGAGGATGTCGGGCCCGTTGGTACGGATGCGCTGCCGCTGTGATTCCTTCGTGTCCCCGTGCCACAGTTCCGCGCGGCGACCGAGCCACTGGGCATAGGAGTCGACACGGGTCACCAGGTTGTTGAGGAGCGCCTTGAGGGGGCACAGATAGAGCACGGAGGTGCCGGACCAGCGCTGTTCGGACATCGCTGAGAGGATCGGCAGACAGGCCGCCTCGGTCTTGCCGCCCGCGGTGGGTGCGAGCAGTACCGCGTCCTCGCCGTCCATCAGCGGCTGGATCGCGGCTCGCTGGAGTGGGCGTAGGTCCGGCCAGCCGAGGGTGTTCACCACATGGTGGAGTACGACGGGATCGAGCCGGTCGACGGGGTCGCTCGGGGGCGTTCCTGCTGGCTTGTCGAAGTCGTCCCTGGGGTGGTTGTCGTTCGCTCCGGGGCCGGCCGTCACACATCGTCCAGGTCGATGTCGCCGGCCGTCACAGCGGTGGCGAGGTTCCGTTCTACGTCGGTGAGTTCGCTGCTGGTGACCGTGAGGCGGTAGTGGAGGCGGGGGTCGAAATCGTCGAACTGGTCGACCCGGTCCAGGACATCGCCGACGAGCTTCTTCAGGAAGAGGCGGGGTGCGACTCCGGTCTTCCCGCCGAGGGCTCCGCCGACCGCGCGGGCGAGGTCGGCAACGTACGCGTCGTCCACGAGTGCCTTGATCCGGTCGGGGGCGCCGGCCCCTTCCGCGTACAGGTCCCGGATGGTCGCGCCGAGGCCGATCAGTGACTCCTGGGTGAAGCCGGGCAGGCGCAGTTGGACGGCGCGCGGGTTGTCAAAGCGCGGGTCGGTGGTGAAGTCGGTGGCGAGGCGCTGGGCGAGTGGGGCGAGGCGTTGGACGCCCTGCGGGCCGTCGTAGAACGCCGGGGTGCCGGTGATCACCAGATAGAGCCCGGGGAAGCGTCCGGAGTGGACCTCGTCGATGAGTTGCCGCAGCGCGTTCAGTGCCTTGTCGCGGGCGTCCGAGCGGACGCGCTGAAGGGTCTCCACCTCGTCCAGCACGACGAACAGTCCCCGGTGCCCGGAGTCGCGCAGGACGGTCAACAGCCCCTGGAGGAAACCAAGGGCGCCGAAGTGGTCGAGTTCGCCGCGCACCCCGGCGGAGCGTCGTGCCGCCGCGGCCACATGGGGTTGGCCGCCGAGCCAGGCGAGGACGGCAGCGGCCGTGGTCTCGTCGCCCGCGGCGAGGGCAGCCCGGTAACCGCGGAGTGCGGTCGCGAAGGACGGGGCGTGCCGGGAGACCTCGGCCAGCCGGGCGGTCAGCAGCTTCTCGACCTCGGCAGGGAGTTCGTCCTCGCTGGCCCCGGCCGCGAGGGAGTCCTCCTCCAGCGCGTAGAACCAGGCATCCACGACGGGGCGTAGCGCGCTCGGCGGGAAGCTCGCGGTGGCCAGGCGCTCGGTGAGTCGCCGGTAAACGGTCTCCAGTCGGTGCAGCGGTGTCTCGGTCTCCGAGACCTGGATCTCGGCCACGGCGAGGCCCCGCCGCTTGGCCCGCTCCCCCAGCCAGCGGGTGAAGAACGTCTTGCCCGATCCGTATTCGCCGCGTACGGCCTTGAACACGGATGCCCCGGAGGCGACCGCGTCCAGTTCGGAGTTGAGAGCGGCCTCGTACCGGTCCAGGCCGGTGGCCAGCAGGTCCAGTCCGCTTTCGGGTACGGCACCACGCCGCAGCGCGTCCAGGACGGTTCGGCGGCGGCCGGCGGATACGGACGTGCCGGTGGCGGTGGTGGGACGGGGCGCGATCACCCGGCCAGTCTCCCATCCGTGCCGGATTGCGGCGTCGTCCAAGTGTTCCGTTTCCCCTCAGTCGGTCCGGCAGGGGTACGGATGGGCCGCACGGCCCATCCGTACCCGAGGGTGTGACAGTGCGTCATCCAAGTCCGAACTGGGTGCGCAGCAAGGACGCGTGTAGCCGAAGGGTTCGCCCGTCGGGAAGGGTCTCCAGGACCTGTACGCCGTCGTAGTTGAGGAGTTGGCGCAGTACGGCGGCGAAGCCGTCCGCCCGCCCGACCGGGTAGTCGACTCGCTGCGCCAGGGCGGTGACGGGCAGGGTGCCCCCGGCGTCGAGGAGTGCGCGGACCGCCTTCTCCACCTTGTCCATGGGTGGTTTGCGGGCGAGGACGTCAACCTGGTCCCGGAGGGTGGCCGAGGCGAGGAGCCCCTCGATCAGCGCGTCGTCCGGTGAGACCAGGACGGGTGTGACGAGGCTCTGTCCGTCCTCGTCGGACGGCACCAGGGCGACGTCGAAGAGCGAGTCGTGCGTCTGGGCGAGCTGGGCCTGTGCCTTGGTCGGTTTCGCCCGTCCCGGCTTCTCGGGTGCGGCGGGAGCCGTCGCCCGTACGGGAGCGACAGCGGTCGGCGGCCGGGACCGGCCGTCCGAGGACCACCAAGGCGGACTCGGATCGCCCAACTCGCGCCAATTCGCGGGCGGGGTGGCACCGAAGGGGAGGAAGGCGAGGACGGGGATGGTGAACTCACGGAGGGACGAACCACCGTGGTAGCCCGCCTTGAGGGCGGTGTACCGCGAGTCCGTGTCCCACAGAGCGACGATCGCGGCACCGGGCTCGGGCCAGACGACACGCGGGCCGGAGAGCGCGACCTCCGAGGCGGCCAGTGGCCCACCGGGGACCCGGTGGCGAGCGGATTCCGGCATTGCCGTCTCCACCCGGACGCCGTGCCGGTCGACGACGTGCCCGTGGTCGCTGGTGAGGATGACCGCCATGCCCTGGGCGGCGGCCACCCGGAGCAGATCGCGCAGCCGCCCTATCTCGTCGATGCGCCAGGCGCCGTCGCCGAGTTTCTGTTCCTTGCCGAGACGGTCGTCGATGGTGTTGAGGACGACAGCGACATGGGTCCGATCGTCGCCGAGTGCTTCGGTGAGGGCCGGGCCGAAGATGTCGCCGGAGCCCTCGGCTCGCAGATCGTCCTTGTGGAAGACGGCAGCCGGTGCACCGCCCCAGAACGCATGAGTGGCGAAGAGCCGCTTCTCATCGGCCTGGTTCCCCTTCATCAGGCGTCCCGCGAAGAGGGAGGTGCGGCAGACCGCCGTCAGTGTGGGCAGGGCGGCAGCCATCGCCCGTCGGCCCGGCGCTCCGCCCCGGTCCGGGGTGAGCGGGTCGAACTCGGCCCAGGAGGCACGCAGTTCCTCGCCGAGTTCGGTGGCGATGGCCGAGCTCATCCCGTCGAGCACGAGCAGCAGGACACGGCGTCCGCTCCCGTCCCTGACGACGGGCTTGACGACCCGTTCGAGGAAGGTCTCCACTGTCAGCATCGCTCCGGGCCCGGTCCCGTCGGAGGTCCAGTTCGCGAGGTCTGCGGCGAAGGAGCGGTCGATCTCATGGCGCTTACGGCGTACCCGGGTGCCGAGCACGTCGTACGCGGACTTGAGGACCGGGTCCGGGTCGCCGCCCGCCTCGATGTGCTCCAGTGCCCGATCCACCCAGCCGGTCTCGGCGATCTGACGGTCCATGGCAGCGGCCACCGTCTCGGAGCAGATGTCCGGTTCGCCGGCCAGCCACTGGGCGAGCCGCTGGCCCATCCGGGCCCGTTCCAGCCGGGCCCGGGTCTCGGGCCCGTCGGCGCGGAGGTGGTCGCCGAGTGCGCGTACGGCCTCCGAGATCGCTTCGGGCCCTCCAGAGGCAAGTGAACGTCCGACGGTGGCGAACCGGGCCTCCAGACCGGCTGCGAGGAGAGGGCTGGCCGCGGCGGCGGCTTCGGCACCGAACTGGCGGACGAGTGCGGACGCCCGGTCCAGGACGGTTTCGCCGGTTCGTCTGGCCTGCCGGGCTTCTTCCCTGTCCCCTGCCGTGCCGCGGGCGGCGGTGGCGAGCAGGGTGGACACGTACTCCTCGGTGGCCGATGCGAAACGGGTCACCAGGGCGTCGAGTTCCTCGCCGGATGCTGGGGGCCGTTCGCCGAACCAGCGTTCGGCGCGGCCCCGAGCACGGTAGCCGTCGGCATCCGGCTCGCCGTGCAGCCACAGGGCCGCGCAGACGAGGCCGAAGGCCACGGCCTCTGGCCCGTGTTCGGCGTCGACCAGGGCGAGCAGGGCCCGTCCGGCCGGACCGGCCTGGTCCTCCTCGCCGAGGAAGGCGGCGAGCCCCGAGCGTTCGGGGCCGCGCAGTTCCAGCAGGCGTTCCGGACCACCGGGGGCCAGGGACCAGGCGAGCAGGGCGTGGGTGTCGAGGCTGTCGCCCGCGGGGGCGCGGCCCGTGCCAGCGGTGTCGGTGTCGGTGTTGTAGCGGCCGAGGCGCAAGCGGCGCAGTGCCAGGGCGGAGAGTGCGGTGCGTCGGGAGAGCATGCCGCCCGCCAGCGGGGGCCAGCCACCGGGCGGGGTGGCGCCGAGGAGGGCTTCGGCGGCCCAGTTGACGTCCTTGAGGCGTGGGTCGACCTGTTCGGCGCCGAACGCCTCGCGGACCACGTCCCAGCTGTCGACGTTCTCGATGCGGGGTTTGTGTGCGCGGGCGAGGATCGCCGGGTCGAGTTCGCTCTGTTCGCGGTCGGTGAGGATGACGAGCACCGCGGGACCGGTGGCTTCGGCCGGTCCGCTGCCCAGGTGGCCGAGGAGCAGTTCATGGATGGCGAGCGGGGAGGGCGCGGCCACGATCCGGGCGGTGAGCCCGTCCCCCCATACGGGTTCCGCGGGGCCGTCCCACTGTGGGGCGGACCGCAACAGTACCGCCCTGCGCTTGCCCTCTCCCGCCGGGGTTTCGGCCGGAGAGACCGTCGACGACCCATCCCGAGTTCCGGCAGGAGGCCGGGTGAGGGACTCGGCGAGGGAGCGCTGGGACGACAGGTACTGGGTGACGGTCGCGAGGTTCAGCCGTACGGCAGCCGATGTGGTGGCTTGTGCGCTCATCGCTCGACCACCTTCCAGGTGATTTCGATGGTGGCTCCCGGTTCCCTGGCGGCCAGTTCGGCGAGCTCGGCCTGGAGTTCGGCCGCCGCTCGGGCTGCGGTGGTGCGTCCGCCGCCCGAGCGGGGGGTCCGCTTCAGCGGGGAGGGGTCGGAGGGCAGCGACAGGGGCCCGCCGATACGGGGGTCGCTGGTGCCCGTGTTCAGCGACACCGTCCCGGCCCCGGGAGTGGGGGCGACCGGTTCGGGGGTCACAGTCACGGGCGGTGGGGTGGCTGCCGCCCGGTTGCGCTTCACCAGCGCGAGAACCTCCCGCTGGGTGCGGGCCAGGGCTTCCTTCAGATCACTGGTCCGCTGGTCGCGGCGGGCCACCTCACGCAGGGAGTCGAGGAGGGCCTGCCCTTCGGGTCCTTCGGCCGAGGCAAGGTCGAGGGTGGTCCAGGAGGCCGCGTCCAGCGCCTGGACCACCCTGCCCGCCTGCTTGACCGACACCCCGTAGCGGTCCGCGCCGACCTGGCCGAGATCGAACCCCGCCAGGGCCTCCACCCTCTTCTTCGCTCCGGCCGCGCCTTGGCCCGCGCCCTGGGTGAGCTCCTTCAGCAGGGCGGCTGACCTGCGGGCGAGGGCGAGTCGTCCGGTCTCGTCCGTCTCGTCGAGTTGGAGGAATCCGGCGTGCTCCTCCAGCTTCGCGACCAGTTCTGCGGCGGACTCCTGGTGGGCGCCCGCCTGCTGGGCTATCTGCCGGGCGAACTGGTTGACCATGCGCCCTCGCCGCAGGGCGGGCGCCGGCTCGCCGAAGATCGCCATATAGCGCTGGCGGGCCGTCTCCCACTCCTCCTCGCCGGGCAGCGGCTGGCTGCGCAACGCATCACGGTCCTTGACCTGCGACAGCTCGGGTGCCGGGTCGAGCGGCATGCCCGCCCGCACCCACACCCGGTCGTCCATCTCGGCGAAGGACGCGACGACGAGCCGGGCCAGGTGCTCGGGCAGTCCACGCGGGCTGGGCCGGTCCGTCCAGTCGGTGAGCGTGATCAGGGTGAGGTCCCCGGTGACGCCCTTCTCACGGGCGAGTTGCCGGAAGTGGTCGGCCCAGTAGGTGGAGAGCTCGAAGTACGCCTCCTTCTGCCGCCCCAGCCCCAGCGGCCCGGCGATGCGCCGCATCAGCGCCCGGTCACCGGCCGGGACTTCGGTACGGCCGTCGCGGGCCTCGGCGGCGGCCCGGACATGGGTGAACACCTTGCGGGCGTCACCGGTCTTGACGGCCGTCCCGCTGTTCTCGGGGTCGAGTTCCGGATGGTCGGGGTACTGGGAGGCGAGGAGCTTGCCCGCGATGTGCCGGATTCCGTCGTGCAGGGTCTGGCCGATGGAGAGGGTGAGGCCGTCGACCTCGCGGAGCGATTCAAGGTGGTCGCTAAAGCCGACCTCGACGTCGGCGGGCTTCTTCTCGGCGAGTCCGTACGCCTGCTTGAAGGCCGCCTTGACGTTCTTCAGCAGGGATTCGCGCTGGGTCTCCAGGAGGCCCTTGGCCCGGGCTCGGTTGTCGGCGTTGAGATGGGCTGCGTACTGGGTGTCGAAGCGCTGGCCGTCCGCGAGTGCGCGGTCGATCACGACGAGCCTGCGGAAGTCCCCGTACCGCTGGGCGGCGAGGTGGGTGGGGAGCCAGGCGACGGTACGGGACCGTTCGCCCTGCTGCTTCTCGCGGAGCCGACGTACGCGGTTGGCGTCCTCGACGGGTCCGTACTCGCCGTCGTCGAAGGGCAGGTCGATGGCGAGGCGCCAGCGGCCCTCCTCCTGGGGTATCAGGTCGTGGTCGGGGAGTTCGTCCTCGTCCGCGATGTTCCCGAAGATCACCTCGACGGTGCGTTCCGTGCCCCGCCAGACGAGGTTCAGCTCATCGGTCAGCCGGCCCTGTTCGATGCCGAGTTCGGCGGCGAGCAGCCGTTTGGCGAGCGCCAGGCGGTTGCCCGGGTTGTCGTTGACGTTGGCGTTGGCGATGACCGAGTCGACGTCGACACCGGAAAGCTCCAGTCGGACACCCGGGTTGGCGTCGGTGCCGGTCTCCTTGATCTCCGGGAAGCGGCCGGCCCACTCGGCGACCTTGTTCTTGAGGATGCCGTACTCGCGGCCGGGGATCGGGGCGACCACGGAGCCGTAGTTCAGCGCGGAGAGCCGTCGGATCGTTAGATCGGCGAGGGCGGGCACGCTGGGGGCGAGCGCGGAGAGCAGCAGGGTGCCGATGATCCGGTTGTCACCGGTGAAGGTCTTCACCCGGCCCTTCAGACTCCGGTCGGTGATGCTGTCGGGGCGGTGGGTGTACTGCTCGACGTCCTCCTCGGACACGTTGTACGTGGCGAGGAGGTACGGGCGCAGCTTGGTCCGGTAGAGCTTGTCGGCGGCCTCGAAGACGACGCGCATGCTGTCGCTGAACGGCTTGTCGCCACCCGCGGTTATCAGCGGGTACAACTCGCCGACCGGAATCAGATCGCCCAAGCGCAGTTGGTCGCGGTGATCGGCGAGGAGTTGACCCATGAGCTTCATGCCGGTCCGGTTGCGCTGGAGCGCGGAGGAGACATGGACGAGGGTGTCCATGAACGCCGGCGAGAAGGGGTAGGTGAGCCGGAAGCTGTCTTCGTCGGCTCCGACACCGCCGCTGCCCCTGTCGGAGCCGAGGAGGGTGTCCCATACCTCCTGGCGGACCTTGCGGGTCTTCTCGAACTCGCTGTTGACGAGGGCGGCGGCCTCGGGGCTCTTGGGCCGCAGAAGGCGGGCCTGGGCGATCTGGGGGAGGTTGCGGTCCTCCAGCGTGATCTTGTCGAAGCGGCCGGACGCCTGATTGAGGGTGTCCTGGATGGCGGACTCGGCCGCCCCGGACAGTTCCTCGCCGACCAGTTCACGAAGATCGCGCTGCCGTGCGATGAAGGAGACGATGGGGATGGCCCGGCGGGCGTCCGCGCCCTCCACAAAGTTGGTGATCTTGCCTGCCTCGCGCCCCACCGTCTTCGTCTCGTGGATGAGGGTGGCGAGCCAGAGGATCAGTTCGTCGAGGAAGAGGATCAGGCCGTCGTAGCCGAGTTCCTTGGCGTGGGCGGCGATGACGGAGAGACCCGCGTCGAGCGAGATGAATCCGTTCTCGCTCTCGGTGGCGTGCTGGGCGAAGCCGGGGCGGAGGTTGGTGATGGCGTCCTGGACGAGGCGCGCCCGCAACTCCATGGGGGTGGTGGGGTGGACGGTGTTGAACCCCTCCACCACCTCATGGTTCTCCTCGGCAGCGAGGGCGGTGTCGAGGAGAGCGGGGGTCCAGGCGAAGGGCTCGCCCCACTCGTCGTCCTCGTCGGCGACCTCGATAGCGGACTCGTCGAGCGGGGTGAGTGTCGCGAGCCCCTTGATGACGGACTCATCGCCCATCCGGGCGCGCATGGCCCGGATGTCGGCGAAGAGCGCGTCGGTCCGGTAGACCTGCGGGGTGGGGGCATCGGGGTGGAGCTTCTTGACATGGCTGACGTATGTCCCGAGGACCCGCTGTTCCAGGGCCTTCGCCCCGAGCATGTGGTACGGCACGAGCAGGAACTTCTTCCCATCGGTGCTCAGCCACTGATGCTTGGTCAGTACGGGGTCGAAGTCCTCGCGCCCATGGGCGGCCGGACTGCCGCTGAGGAGCGCGTGCAGCACCGCCATGAAGTGCGACTTACCGGAACCGAACGATCCGTGTAGGTACGCGGCCTTCGACGCCCGTCCGTCGAGCGACGCCTTGATCAGGCCGAGCGCCTCGTCGTAGTTCTCCAGCAGACGTTCCGTGACCACATAGTCCCTGAGCGCGCGTTCGGCACCTTCCGGGGTCGTCGCCTCGGAGAGCTGGAGAACGAAGTCGGACGTGGAGATCGACTCCCTGATGTCGATGACATCGCGGAGCAGGGGCGGCTGCTGGGCCATTGTCTGTGTCGCTCACCTTCTGACGGCACCCGCCGCCCGCTGTCCGCGCCGGGCTCTGGCCGACGTACCAAGGACCGTATTAACGGACATTGTCCGTCAACGTCGTTGGTTGCAACCCCCTGACGTCGATCTCCTATCTCACAGCATGTCAGCAACATCTGACCATCTGTTGCTCATCACGTGAGCGGCCTACCGGAGGATCAGACTCCGCTCACTCGTCCGGATGCCATCTACGGCTCCGGGCGGTGATCTCAGCGATGCGTGCGCTCAACTCCTCCAAGTCGTTCAACCGCTCAAGGTGCACGGGATCGGCGTCCCACTCACGACCGCCGCCAAGGGGGCGGAGTTGTACGTACGGGCCGAGGCGGGCCATCACGACGCCGACGCGGTTGCGCTGGACGTCCCGGACGGCCTGTCCGATGTCGAGTTCGTCCGTCACTGTGGGATGCCCTGCTCGATCACGGCCGCCAGGGCGAGCGCCACGGGCGCGGAGCAGACGCCGAGATGAACCAGGGCGCCCCGGGCCTCGTCGGACCAGGGGCTGCGGATGTCCATGGCGGGCAGTTGGATACCGGCGCGGCTGAGGGCCCGGGCGAGTGCGTCCCGGGCTTCGACGGCCTCTTGGATCTTGCGCGGGGCCAAGGGGACAAGGGTGGCGGGGATAGCGGGGATGGAGTCGACAGTTCGTTGTTCCGTGGTCATGGGGGGCTCCTTCAGCCGTTCTACGGACTTCCCTGACCGGATCACGCACCGTGGATTACCGTGCGTAGTCCGGTCATTACGAGGATGTATCCGGAGAAGGCCGCCGATGTCGCGGATGGGCCGCCGCTGCCCTGCTATGCGGTGTTGCTTCCACACCTTCCACGGACCGTCACGGAAGGGAGCCGACCATGCCACCACGTCGGGCGATCAGCGGCCGAAGCCAGGAGCCACGACAGCGCTTCGCGGAGGAGGTACGAAAACTGCGGACAGCCAGCGGAACGAGCCTGCGCCAACTCGGCGAACGACTGGGCTGGGACTACTCACTGTTCGGCAAGATGGAGAAGGGCGAGACGCTGAGCAGCCCGGATGTCGTCCAGGCACTCGACACGCACTACGGGACATCCGGGATGCTGCTGGCCCTGTGGGAACTGGCGGCGAGGGACCACACGCAGTTCCGGGAGCGGTATCGGCGGTACATGGCGCTGGAGGCGGAGGCGGTGAGCTTGTGGCACTTTGCGGTGAGCGTGCTGCCTGGGTTGCTTCAGACGGCGGGGTACGCGCGTGAGGTGCTGAGCGCGGGCGGGCTGAAGGATGAGGAACTCACTCAGCAGGTGGACGCTCGGATAGGGCGGCAGGATCTGCTGGAGGGGAAGGACGCACCGCACTTCCGGACAATCCTGTCGGAGACGGTGTTACGCACGGCATTGCGGGATGGGTCGGCTTGGCGAGAGCAGTTGGAGCACCTGGCGGAAATGTCCGCGCGCTGGAACCTGACGATTCATGTACTGCCGTTCAGCGCCGGGCCACACGGGTTGGACGGTACCGACGTGTGGTTTCTGCGGCTGCCGGACGCCCGAACGGTGGCATACACGGAGAACGCGTACCGGGGCGAACTCATCGAGGAGTGCCAGTCGGTGGAGCAATTGCAGCGTGCCTACGATGTAGTGCGCGACCTAGCGCTGTCCCCGGCCGAGTCGCGGAAGTTCATCCTGCGCATGTTGGAGGAA
Source organism: Streptomyces sp. NPDC059256 (assembly GCF_042753785.1). Lineage (NCBI taxonomy): Bacteria > Bacillati > Actinomycetota > Actinomycetes > Kitasatosporales > Streptomycetaceae > Streptomyces > Streptomyces sp. NPDC059256. Next base: position 222,818 of record NZ_JBHYZO010000006.1, read on the forward strand.
GCACCGTGCGACCCATCGACCTGACCGACGCAACCTGGCGCAAAAGCTCTCACAGCAATTCGAATGGCGGCGCGTGCGTTGAGGTCTCGGACAACTTCGCCAGCGCCATCCCAGTACGGGACAGCAAGAACCCGCACGGTCCCGTTCTCGTCTTCCCAGCGGGTGAGTGGTCGTCCTTCGTGGCCGCTGTGAAGGATGGTCAGCTGCTCGCCTGAACACTGCTTGAGCGCCCCAGCGAACGGCCCCCGGGGCGGGACTTACGTCCTGCGCTTCACGGGGGCCGTTTTTGTCCCAGGCGGGCCTACTTCTTGGTGGTACGACGCCCACGGGTGGCGGGGACCGGACGCCAGGCACGCAGATCGGCATCAGTCAGGCCGTGCTGTCCCTGCACCATCTGCCGATCCCCCCGGAAGAACTCGGCCGGCGAAGCACCGAAGTCCGGGTCGAACTCGTCGTGCCACTGCTCAAGCCATGGCTGAAGCTCCAACAACCCGGCGAGGAACGGCGTCAGCTCCTCGGAGGTCAGCCCCTCGTTTGCGGCGATGTATACATCGAGCGCATACGCCTGCTCCTGATGATCCCAGCCGGCCCAGCCATACAGCTCGGGCGTCGCGGAGTTGGTCTGGCCATACGAGATGAACCGCTCCTTGGGCACGTCGAGCTTTCCACGTGCCTTCCAGTAGGAAGGCCGCAGGAAGTCGGCCAAGGTGTACTTCGGCGGCACGGGGATAGCGTCCCGGATCTTCCGCTTCTCCAGCTCGTCAGACGCGGCATCCTCCTGCCGCTGGCGGTCCCAGACGTCCTCCCAGTCCAGACGCTTCTTCAGTCCGGAGGGCTTGTAGCGCAGTGCGGGGAGGAAGGGAACGTGCTCACCGGTCATCAGCTCGGCGACGACGGCGTGGAGTTCCTCGCGAGGTGCGTAGATCTTGGCGACGGAGACGAAGTCATCGTCGCGGGAGAGTGCGTCCGTGAGCCGGGAGAGCGTGGCGAGGGCGGGCTTGTCGTTCTCGTCGAACCAGTGATCACGGTTCTCGATTCGGTCGAGCAACCAGGACCGGAGGGCCTTCTCCTGGAGAGAGTCCCACCCTTCGGTGGCCCACCGCCGCTTGTACTCGGGCCGCTCGACCATACCGATGGCGCGGGATGACTCGATGGCGTCGATCCGCTTCTGGACGATCTCGCGGTAGGGGGCGGGCCAGTGGGTGGGGATCTCTGTGATGGGCGTGGAGCCGTGCCGCTTGAACCACTCGCCGCTGGCTTCGCCTGCGGCGACTCGGCGAGCTAGGACGATTTCGAAGGCCCGCTCACCGAGGGCTAGTTCGGGGATGTTGGGTGATTCGGAGTCGTCGGAGACTCGCAGGTCCTCAGGGTGCAGGTTGTAGAGGGAGTAGACCTGCCAGTCCAGCTCCTCCTGAAGAGCAACCATGCGGGCTCGAACGGAATCCCACTTTTCCTTTGCGGCACGGAATGCGCCAGCGGTTGGCGCGAATTCGGCAGCTACAGCCGAGGGGGTAGTAGCACTGAGTTGACTAGCGAGAGAATCCAGGGCGGCAGCCAGATCAGCAGAATAGATGGCAGGAAGAGGAAAATCCTGGAGCTTAGTACCGGTGAACTCATAGAACTGCTCCCAATGCTCTTCCGCGATCCCCCCTCCAATTCCCCCTCCTCCCTTATTGTGGCTGGCCATCTTGAGCCAGAACCCCGCAGTAGAACTGTTGAGCAATCCGAGCAACCTCAGGTGTTCATCCTCGCTCGCCTCATCTCTCAGCTTTATGACCGGCGCAGTCCTATTAAAGAGCTTTCCCCCACGATCGAGAACAAAATGATTGTGCGTCCCAACAAAAGCAAAAGCAATAGAGAGCGGCACGCGAAGCTTGGCAGCCGTGAGACGCCCATACTCCGCCCAACGCAATCCAGCTTGAATTTTCGACTTTCCCCCGAATAGGACAGATCGAGAGATCTCTGCCCGTCCAGGCCACATATAGCCATGAACTTCACGGTGATCTTCTACCTTGATCGGCTCGAATTCTGAGCTGTATGGAAATACCGCCGAATCCATCTCACCTTTTTGCCAGTCACGCAATGTGTCGCCCGTAACCATGGGTCGCGTGAAAGCATCGGGCAGAGCATGACGCCGAGCGCTGTGAGCAGGCAAAAGATAGAGATCATCCCCAAGAGTGAAACAGGTAATCCCTACCGAACTCGCAATTGAAGACAGAGTCGCCACATTACCCTCGGCGATTTTCGCCACCATCTCCTGACCGCCCGCAGCTAGCATCCACGGCTGTTTGCCAAAGTACTGAATTCGATCAAGGTCATCGACTGACACCCATTGACTTACCGAGCCCACCCTATCGATTTGGTCCACGATCGCGGACCAAACCAGGCCATCCTCGCCGTGTTCCGGCGCAGATGGCTCGCCCTGAACACTGCGTACTGTGCGAATGCTTAGCGAACGCCCTTTTCCATTAAACGGCCTACCGATGAGGATCACCGTCGGTGTCCCGTGCCCAGGGATGTATGCTCCTGAGGTGTCAATTACTTCAGTCAATTCCACCTCGTGGCCGAAGTACACCTCGATTAGTCGCGTCCCGAACTCTCGCTTCATGAACGAGTTTGCCGTAATTTGGCCGACCATTCCGTAGCCGTGCCCGTCTTCATCCCCAGTCCTAGCTAGTTCAAAGAATCGCTGAGCGAACGGAACCGACAGCGCATACTTCCCCGCGCAAGCGCTATAAAGTCCCCGATACAACTCGTTGAGCTTTTTATCCTTCACTGTGATGTAGGGCGGGTTCCCTACTACCACGTGATACTGCCCCTGCTTCAGAATATCCGGATACTCGTGCACATCCTCCGTCACGTACTTGAACTCAGCCAGCTCATCCGCGCCCTCGACTTCCGAGCCCTCGAACAGGTTCCCCTGCCGGTGCCGGTGCTTGATCAGCGAATCCCCCACCGCCAGATGAATCGGCCACTCGTACCTCGCCGCCTCCCCCAGCGTCCGTACCCCACTAGCCGCCATCGCCGCCACCAGCAGCCGGAACCGCGCCACCGCCACCGCGAACGGGTTCAGGTCCACCCCGTGGACCGAGTCCAGCGCGGCCCGCACGCGCTCATGCAGATCCCGCCCGGGCTGCCCTTCCCCCCACAGCCGCACCAACCGCCGGAACGCCCCCAGCACAAAGTGCCCCGACCCGCACGTCGGGTCGATCATCTTCAGGCCCTCGTAGCCGAACTCCCGGACCGCAGGAGTCATCGTCCGGTCGAGGATGAACTCCTCCACGAACTCGGGCGTCTGGAGCAGTGCATACGTCTTCCGGGCCGCCTCGCTCAGGTCCTGGTACAGGTCGCCCAAGAAGCGGGTGTCCCAGCCCTCCGTGCCGTCGTCGTTCAGGAGGTCCGTGAAGTCATGGATCAGGACGCCCGCCTCGTCCCGCTCACGCCAGAACGTCACCAGTTCCCGCGCACCATCATGTGACAACGGGATCTGGAACAACGGGTTGTGCTTGCGGTTGAACAGCAGCCGCCCCGCCTGCCCCTGGCCCAGTTCCGCGAACGCCTGCTCCAGCCAGCCGCGGAACGTCGGGTCGTCGGCCGTCGACAAGTACTCCTCGAAGCGGGCCAGCGCCAGGTCCCGACGATCGGGCTCCGGGGCCGTCACATACGGGTCCGGGATCAGTCGGTTGTCCTCGCAGAAGCGGACGAACACCGTGCCCAGCACCCAGGCCACCGCGACCTGGGTGACCCGCTCGTCCAGCCAGGAGTTCCATGTGCCGCCCGTACGACCGAGCTTGCGTGCCTGGTCGTACTCGGCGCGCAGTCGCGCGCCGACCTCCCCGACCGCTTTCACCTGCTGCGACAGATCCGTCTCAACTGCCTTGACCTGCTTCTTCAGGTCATTCAACAGGGCTGTGCGGTCGACCACTTGAGGTCCCCCCTCGGTGCTATCGGACGTTTAGCCCATGTTCACACGAAGGTTGGCGCCGCGGTGGGTGTTGTTCACCCATGAATCAGGGAGTTCGATCCACTCCCCCAGCCCGGCCTGATACGCCACCGCCGCCTGACCGAGCCGCGGTTCGCGTGACGGGTCCGCCTGGGGGACCAGGAGCCACAGGCCGCGGGCGCCCTGTCGGGAAGCCTCAGCTAGCCGGTCCAGGACCCCCATGGCGTCGTACCGGGCGAACACCGCGGCGTCCGTCAGCAGGACCGGACCCGTACCCGTGCCGAGGAGTTCACGTATCCGGGGTTCCACCGAGCCCCACGCCGTCCGCGCGTACTCGGCGAACTTCACCGCGCCCCGGGTGCCGGGCTCGGCCGCGTCCGCCTTGAGCAGGGTCTCCCAAGTGGGCTTCGTGCCCTCGGGAACCAGGGCGTGCAGGGCGTCCAGGAAGAGGTCCGTGACCGAGACCGCCTGCGCACCGATACGGGCGTCGCACAGCCCTCGTACGGCATGGCGCGAGCGGTGCTGGTGCACCGTCAGGATGCGGTATCCGTCGCGTCGGGCGGACGCGATCAGTCGTTCCTCGGCCCGTACCGCGCCCGCCATGAGCGGATCGTCGGAGTAGCGCGTCACCAAGCCCACCTCGGTGGCCTGTCGCCAGGCTCCGGTGGTCAGATAGCTGGACGCACCGTCCATCCGCGCGGGCAGATAGCGCAGGGTCCGGGTGTCCTCACGGGTGGAGAGGGTGAGGTCGAAGCCCGCGTCCCGCAGCGCCTTCGTCAGCGGACCGCCCGTGGGCAGCTCATGGGTGGCCGTGCCGCGAGGGTCGCGCAGGACGAGTTCGGGGAAGCGCGCTCGTACCCGCTCGTGCACGTCCTCACCGGTCACACCTGGCTGCCTGCCCTCCGGCACCCCCGGGATCAGTCGCACCAGCCCCGCCTGGGTCAGTCGCAGGGCCCGTACCAGCGGCAGATCACGGGGGTAGATCTCCAGGCGCGGGGTCGCCGCCGCGTTGAGGGAGGCGGCGGCGGCCAGTTCCACCAGTCGGCGTTCGTCCCACTCGACCGTGCCCGGTGGCGGGGTCAGCGTGCTCAGTTCGCCGAGGACCGTGGTCGCGGTGGGCAGGGTGTCCAGCTTGGCGAGACGGTCGGCCCGGCGCCCCAGCCGGACCGCGTAGTCGAGCAGACCGGGAGCGGTCGGGGTGTCGGGGGCGTCGTCCTCGCGGACGTCCAGGGCGAGGAGCCCAGCGCCCAGGGCCTCTTCGGTGGCCTTGCGGTTGGGCTGGTGTCGCAGCTCGGCCTCCTCCGGCACCAGTTGCTCCACCTCCACCACCGCCCGTACCGCGGCCAGCGCCAGCGCCCGCCGCTGTTCGCGCTCGGAGAGCTGCGTACCGCGCCGAACCGCGAGGGCGTCGGCGATCTCGGCGGCGGAGGCGACGCGGCCCAGGCCCACCAGGAGATCCACGATCTCCGCGCGCAGCGCCTGCACGGCAGGGTGTTTCTTCCAGCGCTTGCGCTCCTCCTTCAGCAGCTGGGGGATACGGCCGGCCGACAGGGCGAGCGCATCGGCGACGTCCTTCTGCTTGGGCCAGACGCCGATGCCGGGGAGTTCACCGCGCTCGTCGGGGAGGCGCAGCAACAGCCGGACCATCTCGACCTTGTTGTGGTTGGAGCGGTTGTTGTTGAGCTCCGGGACGAAGATGGTGGCGAGGGTGTCCAGGCTGACCGAACGCAGGGCGGAGGCGGTCAGGCCCGGGTCCACGCCGGTGGCGATCTTGCCGAGCAGTGCGGATTCGGTGGCGGTGAGCTGGGCCAGTTCCTCCTTCGCCTCTGCCCGGCCGCGCGCGGTCAGTGGCGAGACCGGTGTGCCGTGCAGGCGGTCGCCCCACTCACGTTGACGGCGCTGTACCTCACCACGGGTCTTCGCGCCCAGGCCGGGTGCGTTGAGGAGCTTGCGGCGGCTGTAGTCCAGGAGCCCTCCGACAGCGGTGATCCCTAGTCCGTAGAGGAACGCTTCGGCGGCCGGGGTGAGTCCGGCGGCCGACAGATGGGTGTCGCGGGTGACGTCCGCGGCGAGCCGCTCGCGCTGTTCCTCCGCGGTGATGGGCTCGGCGTCCGCGATGGCGGCAGGACCTGACTGTCCAGGCTGGCCGGGCTTCAGTGGCTCGGTGGTCTCCGGGTGTCGGGACCGGTGGCTGGAGGGCACGATCTGCGTGGCGTCCAGGAATATTCGCTTCCAGGCGTCCCGCATCGGTTTGAGCTCGGGGAAGCGTCGGGCTGCGTCCCGGTGGAGGGCCTTTCGGAAGAAGGCGACCAGGCCGTCCCGTACGGCGGGCTCGAAGGCGTCCGCGGCGAGGGTGGGGTGTGGGTGCTTCTTCTGGTCGGTCATCCGGGGCAGGACGGATCCGTCGCCCCACTTGGGCAGTTCGCCCGAGGCCATCTGGTGGAGGGTGACGGCGACCGCGTACCGCTCGGCGTGGGCGTCGTACGCGGTGCGGGTGAGGGTGCCGATGAACGGGTCGAGATAGCCCTCGGTGCCCGCCTCGTAGTCCTTGGCCGGGTATCCGGCGAGGGAGAAGTCGATGAGGACCAGTTCGCGGGTGCGGTTGGGGCGGATGCGTATCGCGATGTTGTCGGGCTTGATGTCGCGGTGCCAGACGCTCTCGCCCTCCAGGAAGTCGACGGCGCCGAAGAGGTAGTCACCGTACGCCTCCAGTTGGTCGATCTGGAGCCGCCCGCTCTCCCGGAGCTGCCTGGCGACGGTCTCCTCACGGCCGCGGGTGCGGGTGGTGGTCGCCGCTCCGTTGCCCTCCGCGCCGGCTCCGGGTGCGGCTTCCTCCCGTTCGTCGCCCACGTACTCCAGGGCGAGGAGCGTACGGCCGCCGATGCGCAGGGGCTCCGGCTCGACGAGCCGGATAACGCGGGAGTCCGGGCGCAGCCGTCCCATCACCCCGGCCTCGTGGACGAGGATCTCGCCCCGGCTGTCGGACAGTGCGACCTTGAGGACGGCCAGCGGGCGTGTCCTGCGCGCCTCGGCCTCCAGATCGCGGACGAGGAAGGCCCGGCTGGTCGAGCCGGTGCCCAGTCGACGGCGGACCTCCCAGCGGCCTCCCAACACATCGCCCGCGACGGCCTCCAGCGGGTCCTTCTCGGGCGCCTCGGGGGAGGTGGGGGCGGCGACCGGAGCGGTGAGGGAGTCCTCGACGAGTTCCAGCATCTCCAGAAACTCGTCCACCGTGGAGAGCCGCTGCCCGGGCCGGTAGGCGGTGGCGGCCTGCACCAGATCGTCGATGTCCTCGGAGAGACCGTCCACCAGCGCGCTGGGGCGCAGTCCCTCCCCGGCCTCCAGCCGGGTCAGCAACTCGGCCTGGCTCGCGGCCGGCGCCTTGCCTGTGACCAGGAGATAGGTGAGGACACCGAGGCCGTAGACGTCCAGATAGACGGGATCGGCGTTGCGGGCGGTCAGTTCGGGGGCGAGATAGGCGTCGGAGCCCTCGGAGAGGTGGATGGCGGAGAGCGCGGTCGGGGCGAAACGGGTCATGCCCTGCCCGGTGCTGCTGTTCGCGGTGCGCTGGGTGGCGATCTGCCAGTCGGAGATCTGGAGGTGTGGGGTGAGCCAGGCCGCGTCCTCGCCGGAGGGCTGCGCGTTCGCGCCCCGAGCACCGCGGGCGCGGGGGATCACATGGACGGATCGGGCGGCGAGCGCCCGGTGGTGGATACGGCTGGAGTGCGCGGAGCGCATGGTCTCGGCCAGTTGTCGGACGAGCGCCATCCGGCCGAGGATGTCGAGCTTCTCCCCGTACTGGAGGAGGTATTCGTCCAGGCGCAGGGTCTTGGGGTGGTAGTCGAAGATCAGCGCCGGACCCGCCGAATGCCCGGACGGGTCGTACTGCGTGAGCTGTACGACGCCGGGGTGACGGAACCGGCTCAGTACCGCGGCTTCCCTGCGGGCGGCGTCGTCCACGGACCGTCGTATCGAGGCGTCCGAGCCGCGCTCCCGCAGATAGATGCGGACCCTGACCTCCTTGTGCAGGTCGGTGTGACGGCCCTCGTAGTCCGCCCAGGTCTCCCCGGAGTCGAGGGACTTCCGCTCCAACTGGTAGGGGCCGACCTTGTATTCGGCGTCGCTACGGCGGATGCCGACCCGCTCCAGGACGGACTTGATCTCGCGCGAGCTGACGGCTGTGATGCGTCGGCGCTCGTCGCGCGGCGGCTGCTTGAGCATCTCGATCAGTTCGGCGACGGTGTGGACGCCGTTCTCGTCGTGGGCGGGGAGGCGGACCCGAAGCGATTCCTCGGTGAAACAGACGGCCTCACCGACCCATACGCGCTTGCCGTTCTGCCCCAGAAGGCCCGCCAGCTCCTTCGCCTTCTTGTTGACCAGGTGCAGCGGATTGCCGTGCGGGCGACGGCCACCATGCGGAGCGGTCTGAATCCAGGTGCCGTTCTCACTGGTCAGGGTGCCGTGCCAGTTCTTCAGCTCGATCATGAACACACCGCCGGGGGCGATGACGAGGAGATCGACCTCCCGGACGTGCCCGGTGTTCGCGGTGAAGGTGAAGTTCGACCAGGCCCGCCACGGGTCGGCATCCGGCAGTTGCTCCCGGATGGCCTCCAGACCCCGACGCTCATGATCGAACTCGGACTCGGTGACCGTGGTCCACCGGCCTTCCCGCATCTGCCCGCCCCCACTTCCAGCTTCTGTGGTGAAGTGCCGCCGGCTCGGTCACCGGACGGCCAGAAGCCCTCGGGAGATCCTAACGGCGGGATCTGACATCCGGTGGTCCCCGTACATACGGGGGTGATTCGCACCCTGGACCACCGCAGCGCACGCGGGATCGCCCCTTGGGACGCGTGGTGTTGTCGTCTTGGACACGACCACCGCATCCGCGACCAAGGCCCGACCGACGCGAAGATCAACGCGAGCGCAGCCCGCCGGCTCACCGCTGGCAGGCGCCGTGTTGTGGTGTGCGGGGAGTGCGCCACCGTGTTCGCCGTGGGCGCCCTGCTCCTCGGGCGCGGTCGCCGCAGAACGAACTGAAACGGTTTCAGGAGTTCGGATCGTCCGCAGGGATTGGTGGCTGTCCAACACCGTGGTCATCAGGTGATCTGTGCACGGGTCGAGGGGTGATGCGTACAGGCGCCACTCTGAGGTTGACAGCAGCCAATACGGTCACCCGACTACGCGTCTTCCGAACGAGAGTAAATCGTCATACAGGTTGAAGGAGAGGGTATTTCGGCTCATCCTTTGCGACATGAGTCTCGTCTCCTCCTCCGACTTGTCCTCATTCGGCGACTACGCCCACGACTGGGCCTTGGTCGATGTGGAAACCTCAGGTCTCATGGCCCGGCGGGACCGGGTGCTGTCCGTAGCAGTCATCACGATTGCCCCGGACGGCAAACAGACCGGGGAGTTCTCGACGTTGCTCAATCCCGGGTGCGATCCGGGACCGGTTGAGGTGCACGGACTGACCGTCGAGCGCTTACAGGGTGCGCCGACCTTCGACCAGGTCGCGGGACGGATCAGGGCGATGCTTCAGGACCGAGTCCTGGTCGCGCACAACGCGCAGTTCGACTATGACTTCCTGGCGCACGAGTTCGCCCGTGCCCGCATGTGGCTGCCGGTCTCCCAACGACTGTGCACTCTGGCATTGAACCGTCAGGTGGATCCGCCCACGGACGACATGAAGCTCGGCACCTTAGCCGCCCACTACGGCGTACCCCAACAACGTGCTCATGACGCGCTAGACGACACCCGGGTGCTCGCCGGCATCTTGCGGGCATCACTGCACGAGGCAGCACAGCTCGATCTGCCCTTGCCCCTGGTCACGTGCCCACCCCGGGCAGAATCACAGTTCTCGCCCAAGCCGCCGAAGACCCCCTGTGCCTACCGCAATCCGGGGCGACTGACACCAGGCGGACCGCTCCGGCAAGGGATGAAGGTCGCGATCACGGGTGAGACCGCACACGCCCGGGCGGAATTGATCGGACGCGCTGTTGCCGCCGGGCTGAACATGATGACCTCCGTGAGTCGGCACACCAGTGTGGTGGTCACCAATGAACCGGCGTCCGAGTCGACGAAGGCCCGACGCGCACTCGCCGAAGGCGTTCCGGTCATCGACGAGCACACCTTCCTGCGGCTGTTGACCGACGTACGGCAGGGGATAGTGCACGAAGCGCCGGCCGCCCTTGTCACCCCGATGGATCAGCCGGGAGCGGAAGCAGTTATCGCACCCGTTGAGCCGGGGTCGACCACACCCGCTGTTGTACCCGCCGCGGAATCAGTGCCCCTCCCTGCGGCCTCCCCCAGCGCGCCGGTCCCTGCTCCGCGCCGGTCGAGACCCGTCACCGGAACCCTGGATAGGCCCCTGGCCGGACGCCGGGTGCTGGTGCTCGGGGGTGTGCATGCCGTTGCTGCAGCCGCTCGGACGCGTGTCGTCGAGCTCGGTGGTTCCGCGGCCGTCAATCTGTCCGCCAGCGTCACCGATGTCGTGCTGTTGGAAGGAGGGGAAGGTGATCGACGTATCAAACGCATCGCCGCCCGAGAACTCCCCGTGCACGACCTCCACTGGCTGACCGCTCCGACCGCCGCTTCCCCCGCCAGGTCGGCATTCCGGGCTCAGGAACCCCTCGTGGTACCGAGAGGCGGAGTAGTAGATCTGCCCCGGCCCAACGGCAGACGCACACCAAAGTGGTACGTGACCGCAGGCTGGGCACCACAGACCGAATACGAGATCGACATCGTAGCCTTCCTCCTCGATGAGGACGAACAAGTGGCCTTCGATGAGGACTTCGTCTTCTACGGAGCTCCGGAGAGTCCGACAGGGAGTGTGCGACTGCTGACTGGAGGTCCTGCCGAACAGACCATCGGCCTGGACCTGGCCTCTCTGCCGCCCGCCACGCGCAAGGTGGTCATCGCCGCAGCCATCGACGGCGTCGCGACCTTCGGGACGGTCGGTGCGATCCAGATCAGTGCGGCCTCTGGCAGTAGCGGCGCACCTCTCGCCCGAGCCACCCTGGACGCCGCTACCACCGAACGCACCATGATCCTCGCGGAGATCTACCGCAGGGGTCCGATCTGGCGCCTACGCGCCGTCGGCCAGGGCTACGACCACGGCCTCGACGCCCTCGCACGCGGATACGGCGTCGACATCGCCGACTGAACGACCGGGCGGGTAGGTGTTGTGCCCCTCGGACCTATGTCGTGCAGGCGGCTTGGGGCATGGGGGTGTTTGCCGCTGCCGTTTTGCCGCGATTGTTGTCGCGACGGGGGATCACGTGATCCTGACCGCCACACTGACGTGGGTACTCCGCAGCCGAGCGCCGTTGCCGTGCTCGATCCGGCAGAACCGCGGATGAAGCGCGCACGCCGAGGGGCGACGTACGCTCACGGAATCGATCGGGCGCGAGCGGGATTCAGGGGCGTCCCACCACGTCGACACCGGCCGGCGGCGGCCCCTGGCTCCGCTCTGAGGGGCGTGTATCGCCGGTTGAGTCCCTAGCGCTTACCGTGTCGACGGGCATCCTCCGTCATTTCCTCCGCTTTGCCCGCGACCTGCTCGCCACGCCCCTTGGCCTGCGTGCCCTTGTCGCCGGTGACCTTTCCTACGGTCTCCTGGAGCTTGCCCTTCACCTGCTTCGCCTTGCCCTTCCCGGTTGCCGGTTGCCGGTTGCCGGTTGCCGGTTGCCATGACGAGTCTCCTTTTCAGCGCACCTCCAACCTCGCGCTCCGATCTGCCTCCTGCAAACGACCAAAGCTCGATCACGGCCCGGGACAGCGACCTCACGGGCCCTCGGAGACGTCTGCCGGGGACGGCGAGGAGGCCGTCATCTGCTGGTACGCCTCCCAGATCAGCGGCGGAAAGGCACTGCCCCGCTCGGAATCGGGGCCGCCCACACCCTGCATGGGCAGCAGATTCGGTACGTCGGGCTTGGTGCGGAACATCGCCACCGAAGTGCTCACTTCATCCGTGGCACCGATGAACCAAGCCGATTTCATACGGTCCCTGGGGCCCGTTTTGCCGGCCCATGCCGGAAAGGCAGGCTTCTGCGCCTTCGACTGTCCGACGGTGATCCGGCCTACCTGGCGAAGCGCCGCGCCGACGATCGAGGCGACCTCGGAACTCATCGCCCGCCGACTCTCGGCCAGGTCGAAGCCGCCCACGGCGATGCCGTTCTGCTCGATCTTGGTCACCGAGTAGGGGTCGGTGGCCCGCCCCTTGTTGATGAAGGTCGTATAGGCGCTGGCCAGCCGGATGGCGCTGGGGGTGGAGGTACCGATCGAGAAGGTCGGTTCCAGTTCGGCCATGCTCTCCTCTCGCAGTCCCGATGCGACCGCGAGGTCCTTGACCTTCTTGAGCCCGATCTTCTTGCCGATCTCCACGAAAGGCGTGTGGTCGGAGGCCACCAGGGACGCGAAGAGGCTCATGGGCTGGATCGGCGCCGCCGTCGGCTCGGGGCGCAGGGGGTGCGGGCCGAGGCCGTCGACGGCGCGTTCCCCGCCGGCGAGCCCCTGCTCCAGGGCGGCTGCGTACACGAACGGTTTGAAGGTCGAGGCGGCAGGGACGCCCGAGGTGTCCGCGTTGTTGCTGAAGTGCTTGATCGCGTCGGGGCCTCCGTAGACCGCGACGATCGCTCCGTCTCTGGGGCGCACCGAGGCTGCGCCGACTTGCACATGGTGGTCGTCCGGGCGCGCCTTCGGATTCAGGTGTTCCGCGCGCACCTTTTCGACGGCTTGGGCCAGCGCGAGCACCCTGGGCTTCTCGAAGGTGGTGTAGACGCGGTAGCCGCCACCGGCGAGGTCCTTGTCGGTGAGCGAACTACGGCTCCTGATGTACTTGTTGGCGACGTCGACGAGATATCCGATCTGACCGGCCTGGCTGGTCGGTTTGACCGGGGGCTTCGGCTCGGGGAACCGCGTGTACTTCGTTCGTTCCTCTGCGCTCATCGTGCCCGTCTCGACCTGCCGGTCCAGGATCCAACTCCAGCGGTCCTCGGCTCGTTGGCGATTGGCGGGGCTGAGTGACGGGTCCAGGCTCTCCGCGCCTTTGAGGACGGCGGCGAGCAAGGCGCCCTGACTGGGGTTCAGGTCCGCGGCGGGGATGCCGTAGTAGGCGTACGAGGCGGCTTGGATGCCGTAGGCGTCACGGCCGAACCACGAGGTGTTGAGGTACCCCTCAAGGACCTCGGTCTTGGGCCGTTGGTTGCTGACCTTCAGGGAGAGGAAGACTTCCTTGACCTTGCGCTGGACGGTCTGGTCCTGGCTCAGGTACGTGTTCTTCACATACTGCTGGGTGATCGTCGAACCGCCCTGGGTCTCCTCGCCTTTGACGATGTTGGCGGCTGCTCGGACGATGCCTGACACCGAGATGCCCGAGTCGCTGTAGAAGTCTGCGTTCTCCGCCGCGATGACGGCGCGCTGGACGGATTTGGGCACCTGGTGGAGCTTGACGTCCTGCCGGTTCACATCACCCACGCTCACCATCCGGCTTCCGTCGGCCCAGTAGTAGACGGTGGCCTGCCGGCGTGCGGAGTCATGCGCGCTCGGGATCTCCACTTGGATGTAGACAAGGGCGAAGAGGCCGGCGAGAGCGCCGAAGAAGAGGGATAACAGACCGGAGGTCAGTTTCCAGGAGGGCATCCAGCGTCGCCAGCCCGACCGGCCACTCCTGGGGAAGTCGATGAGGCGGCGGCCGGCCCGGGCGGCTCTCCTGGGGCTCTTGGCTCCGCCCGATCGACGGCGTCTGTGCTTGGAGCCTTTCGTCCGCTCCGGGCTTCCGGTACGGCTCGCGTGACGATTGCGGGGCAGCCTCATGCGGTATGCGACCTCCTCGATCACGAGCCGTCACGTCGGCACCGTGACGGCTCGGCCGGAATGATGGCCAGACCGGAGCGGCGGTTGAGTCGTTCACAGAATCTCCATATGTGACGCGGGACTCATTCCGCTTCTGTGCTCGCATTCCGAGAGGGAGTCGACGCGCGTCGACCGGTGGGTCTTGGGGACTGGATCAACTTCATTTCGGTGCCCGGGTCTTCTTCGGCCGCGCACGGTCGGTCCATGTCGTCCTGAACACCCGGCAGATCCTCGATGACCCAGGCCGTACCGGGCTACGAGGGTGCGACTCAATCGCTGCGTCGAAGGTTCCGGATCGCCGGAAAGGCGAGCAGCAGCACGACGGTGACGATGAGCATGGCGGAGGAGAAGAAGAGCACCGGAATGGCACCGACCCAGAGGGCCGCAGGTCCGGCCGCGATCTGTCCCACCGGTCGCATGACGAGCGATCCGGCGACGTCGTAGGCGTGCACCCGGCCGAGTACATCGGGGGGAATCTTCGTCTGCACGCTGGAGTGGAACATCACCAGCCAGAACGCCGCACCCACGCCCCACAGGGCATAGCCGACCGCGATCATCGGCGAGGACAGTTGCAGGGCGACCGCGAGCAGACCGAAGACGGTGCTGGCCATGGCGATGGCGCCCGCTCTGAGGGGATGCGGCGGCTTCAGACGTACGGCCAGGAGTCCACCCAGGACACTGCCGAGGCCGAACATCGACATGATGAAACCGAGGGCGCTTTCGCCGTGTTCGATGGTGATGAGGCTCTGCCCGAGAACGACGAACGGCCCGTTCACGGTGACCTGGTACAGCATGAAGATCACGATGACGCCCCAGAGCCAGGTCCGCGAAGAGAACTCCAGCCAGCCCTGGACGAGGTCCCGGCGGATGGAGGTCCGCTGCGTCGATCGAGGAATCTTCAGACGGAGGGCGAGCAGACACAGTGCGCTGATCCCGAACGTCGAGGCGTCGACGATCAGGACGACCGAAACGGACGAGAAGGCAAGGAGCAGCCCGGCGAGGGCGGGCCCGGCGACCGTCATGAGCGACTCGGCGACACGGATCGCCGCGTTGGCCTTCTGGACGTCGCGGGCGGTCCGCGGAATGACGCTCACGTATCCGGGTTGGAAGGCAGCCGTGCCGATTCCGCCCAGTGCGAGGAGCGTGACGATCAGCAGGAGGCTGGGCTTGCCCATGGCGAAGGAGGCAGCGAGGGTGCCGTGGAGGATGAGTCGGGCCGTGTCCGCGGCGATCATGACCCGTATCGGTGTGAACCGGTCCACGAGCACACCGCCGAAGATCACGAAAAGTGCCAGTGGCGCGGTGTGCGCGGCCAGTGCGTACCCCACACCGCTCACGCCGTACCCGGCCTGGAGCACCGCTACGGTGATCGCGGTCGGAATGAGCATCTGATCGCCGAGTACGGAAATGGTCCGGGCCGCGAAGAGGAGTGTGAAGTCTCGCGACCAGAGCTTCTCGGGTAACCGGTTCGTTTCGATGGTGTGCACCACCAGGCACGATCTCCCATCTCCGGGCGCTGGGGAATCGCTCCCGGACACCGTTGGTTCCGCCCTCGGTTCGGCGTGTACGAATCTCACGAGTCCGTCGTCAACAGGGCCCTTCACTCTCCGGCTCGCGGTTCAGACGATACGGAGGCGTGGAGCCCATGAACATCGTTTTTAAGTAGGGCAGTTAGTGCATAACGGCGGCGCTCCAGCGGGTCCGAGCGATCCCCTACAGGCCCCTGGGGCAGTGCTCGCGACCCACGCCCCATGGACGCTCGCCACATCGAGATGAGCATCAACGGGGTCTGTGGCGAGGCTTGTTGGGGTTCAGATGAGGTGGTTGGTGTCGTGAGCAAGCTCAGCGGTCCCGTAGGCGCTCCGAGTGGTCAACCATCGTGGACGAACGGGTCGACCGAAGCGCCTCAATTCGCCGTCCGGGCTCCCCAAGGGCAGACCGCACCCAATGTCGCCCCGACCCCGGCCGTGGGGTGGGGCGATCAGTTGGGCACTCCTCAAGGGCGGACGGCGAAAGCCCATCCCTCGTGGCGCAAGGGTGTCAGCCACAGGGCTGCCGATGGCCGCTTCACAGGGAGGTGCGCAGTGCAGAGCGGCCGTCCCGCCAGGCGGTGAGCAGACGGTCGCCGAGTCGGGCTTCGGTCCATTCGGTGGCGTCGATACCGAAGGCGATGTCCTCGTCCAGCGCGGGTTCGGATTCCAGCAGGCCGTCGATGACGTCCCGGCGGACGATCTGCTCATGGACCGCGTCGGCTTCGACGTGCTCGGCGTAGAAGTGGACTGCCGCGGGGCCCGCGCCGATGCGCGAGAGGCCCTGGGCGAGCCGGCGTGAGCCCGGTGACGAGGTGATCTCCACCGCGGCGAAGTGCCCCACCAGCGCTCCGCGCAGGGCTCGGTGGAGTCCGAGCAGGGACATGAGGTTGACGACGGTCAACATCTCGGCGGCGGCTGCGTCGACGTACCTCCCGTAGTCGGTGCTCAGGCCGAGGTCCGCCATCAGGTCGGCGAAGAGACGGGCGTGGATGCGTTCGGCACGACCGGCGCCGAACTCGTCGTACTCCACCGCCACCATCGCGGCCTTCGCCCGGCCCGTCAGCCGCGGGATGACCCAGACATGCGGGTCGGCCTCCTTCAGGTGGTAGAGGGAGCGTTGGGCAGCGTACTCACGGAAGTGCCACAACTCCCCCTTTTCCTTGAGGAAATGAGAGGGCCCGGTGCCATCGACGGGTTCGATGAGGAGTTCCGCGAGGGCCTCCCCCGAACTCCGTGGAGGACCGACGTCGGCGCGCAGTGCGGTGAGGAAGCGATGTTCCAGCTCCGCCCGTAGCCGCAGTAGACCAGGCTCCCACTCCCATGCAGCGTCGACGCCCGCGAAGCCGCGGTAGTGCAGTTCGTAGCAGAGGTAGAGGGCCAGTTGCAGATCGTCCCCGTACGGGTCCGTGTCCGCCGCGCCCGGTCGTCCCGGCAGGGCTGTCCCCACCGGGCTGGTCAATGCCTCCAGCACGGTGTGCGACAGCTCTCCCCTGCTTCGGGGCAGTACGGGGGCGATGGTGTGGCCGGTGGCCGTGGCGGGGGCGGTCATGCGCTGTGCCTCTTCTCCCGGCTGCGGTGGCTGGTGTCGCACCAGGGGAAGGACCGGCTGCGTCGACAGACGCAGAGCGCGACGGTGAAACGGTCCGACACCACGGTGCTGCCGTCGTCGAGGACGACCTCCACCGGTCCCTCGACCAGGATCGGCCCGTCCTTGGTGAGCGTGACGCGGCGCGGTCGCCCGCTGGAGCCGTGCGGAACCGGTCGCCCGACGGACCCATGGGGGGCCGGTTCCACAACGGGCCGGTGCGGAGCCGGTTGTTCAGCGGGTCCGTTCGGCACGGATGATCACCAACTCTTCCTTCTCGTCGCCGGCGTCGATGAGTCCCCTGTGCCGTAGCCATGCCAGACGGGAACGGAGTACGGGCCCGAACGGCACATGCCGCCGGTCCGTCACACCGGCCCGAAGACCCGAACGCTCAAGCGCTGCCAGCGTCGAGGGGATGCCGCACAGCGCGGAGTGCACCATCAGCAGTACGCCACCGGGCCGCAGTGACATATGTGCGCTGCGGCAGATGCGATTCAGCAGCAACCGTCCATCGGCGCCGGCGTCCCAGGCCACGGCTGCGCTGTGGCGGGGCGGAGCGGCCCTGTGTGTGGGGACGTAGGGCGGATTGCTCACGATGAGGTCGAACCGACGGCCGGTGACCGGCGCGAAGAGGTCGCCGTGGAGGACTTCGAGGGGCAGGCGGGCGAGCTTGGCGTTGAGTCGGGCGGTGAGGACGGCCCGATAGGTCGTGTCGACGGCGGTGACCCGGGCACCTCGGCGGGCCGCGGCCAGGGCGAGGGCCCCGGAGCCGGTTCCCACGTCGAGGAGGGTGGCGCCCGCAGCCAGGTGCTCCCGATCCAGGGCCTGGGCCAGCAGGAGGGTGTCCTCCTGCGGGACGTACACCGTCCAGGGGGTCAGCACCCGGGCGCCGCCTCTGTTGTCGCTCTGGGTCATCACACCGAGCACACCTACACCTCGCAGCCTGCACCCCGGGGCTCTCACCTGACGCACCCAACGGGCGGGACGGTGCAGCGGGGGCGCTCCGCGGGCGGCCTCATCCGGCCCACCCGACCAATGCGTCACCCTTCCGCCTGCCCTGCGAACGGGCCCGCACACGACTGGGCAGCGCTTTGACGATCGTCCCACGCACGGCTGGGAACCGCAGGTCCGCTGGGTGTCGGTGTTGCCTGGGCCAGCCCGTCGCTCACACCGACAGGTGCGGTCCGGTCAGTGGAGCAGTGCGGCACAGGACCAGCGGCACGTTCACCAGTAGTGCTTTCGGCCTCCCACTGCATGCCCCAGGGCTCCCAGCCCCCACAGCACAACGCCGATCGCGAGGAGGATGATCCCGATGGTCCACAGAACGCCGACGCCGGCCACCAGGCCGATGATCAGGAGTATCAATCCAAGAATGGTCATGGTGTCTCCGGTCATGGAGCGACCCCCTGCCCCCAGGGTTCTCCTGATCCCCGTGCAGCACAACAGGAGACATCGCGTGTTGCCCGGCACCAGCACCTGTCTACTGAGTCGACCTTCACTACAGGTGGTCACCGCGCATGGACGCCGGGCACTCCCCGGTCGTCGTCGTTGCGTTCTGAGATCCGACACCGGGTGCGCGGCGGCCCAGGTCGCCGCCGGCCACGGTCGCCCCGGACGGGCCCCCTGGATGGGTCGCTGCCGAGCCACGCGGTGTCAGACGGAGATCCGTGGGTACCCGCGGATCTCACCCGTTCGACAACAACGACAGCAACGACAACAACGACAACAACAAGGAGTGGACATGTCGAAGATCGAAGAGTCCGTAGAGGTCGCCGTGCCGGTCCGCACCGCCTACAACCAGTGGACCCAGTTCGAGGACTTTCCGCACTTCATGGACGGGGTCGAGCGCATCGAGCAACGGACGGCGACCCTGACGCACTGGGTGACCAAGGTCGACGGAGTGGGCCGCGAGTTCGATGCGGAGATCACGGAGCAGATCCCCGACGAGCGGGTCGCCTGGACCACCGTGGCGGGCGAGGTCCGTCAAGCCGGGGTGGTCACCTTCCACCGGCTCGATGACACGCACACCAAGGTCATGCTCCAACTCGATCACGACCCTCGGGGCCTCGCTGACACCATCGGCGACAAACTCGGCTTCGTCAGCCGTCAGGCCAAGGGCGATCTGAAGAACTTCAAGGAGTTCATCGAGGCACGCGGCAGGGAGACCGGCGCCTGGCGCGGCACCGCCTGAGCCGCCCTCGTACCGCGGGGGTCCGCGCGCTTTCCGCGCCGGAACAGGACACAGCTGTACGGGCGCCCCTCCGCAAGGAGCCAGAGCCAGCCCCTCCCTTCCATCCCTTCTGCCCATGTTTGCCCGGGTGGAAGGGAGGGGAACGTGGGCTCAGTGGACGGGGAAGTCAAGCGGGCCGGTGCCGCCGAGCGGGCCGACTCCGCTCGGAAAGCGCACTCAGGAGGACCGTGAACGACGACCGCACCGGTGATGAACAGGCCGGCGGTGAACGGGCCAGCGATGAGCGGGCCGGCAGTGCGCGGGCCGGCGATGAGCGGGCCGATCCTTCACACCGTCGCCCTGATGGAGTGAGTGACGCGACCGTCGAAGCACTCGGAACCCTCTCGGAGGCCCTGGAGACCGTGGAACGGGCGCGGGGCAGCCTCTACGCCTTCCACCAACTGACCGGAGGCGCGGATCTCAAGCTGGACGAGGCTCTGGAGCAGTTGCGCAGGGGCGGTCACGATGCCCAGGCCGACCTGCTGGAACGCGAGATCATGGGCCGGAACGTCATCCCCGGCCGCTGGACCTTCCAGATCGTCGAGGAGTACAACGCCCACTACTACCAGCCCTTCACCGAGATCGAGAGCCGCATCCGCGGTGAACTGCTCGACGGACGGCAGCACGTGTACGAGGCGGAGATGAAGGAGGCCCGCCGCACCCATGGGCACCCTGACCACACTCCGCATCCCTGACGATGCATCAGACAGCGTCCCCTCGTACGACGTACAAACGCGGACGCACAGCCACGTACGCAAGCAGGGCGTAGGGGATTTTTCGGCAGCGCACACAAAACGATGCGTCAACCCTGCCGGGCAGCCGGGCGTGAGTTGCGACCGCGGCATGAGTGCGCAACCACCCTGGGGACCCCTTCAGCTGGGCGAACAGGCCCTCAGCTTGTTCTATTCACCTCTGGGCTCGAAAACCTCTGGCCGCAGCGCACCCTGCCCCGAGGGGTGCGAGTCGGTCTGTGTGGTCCCAAGCCGACCTGGCTGAGAGGGGTTCGGTTCTAGGCCAAACATTGGCCTAGATGGCCTCTAGGTTGCTGACAGCAGACACCTTCGAAGGGACCGAGATGCCTGAGCCGACCACCACCAACGCCGCCCCGCAGGGCTACACGACCATCGCGCCCTGGGTGGTCACTGATGACACAGGAGGATTCCTCGACTTCGTCACCCAGGTGTTCGACGGGGAGGAACTGTCGCGGGTGGCGACCGAGGACGGCTTGATCGGGCACGCCGAGATCCGGGTCGGCGACACCGTGCTGATGGCCTTCGACCGACACGCCGACTGGCCCGCCATGCCCACTCTGCTGAACGTGTTCGTGGCCGACGTGGACAGGACGCTCGCGCAGGCCCTCGAAGCCGGAGGCCGGCTCGTCACTTCCCCGGCAGATGACGCGTTCGGGCAGCGAGGCGGACGCGTCAAGGACCCCTTCGGCAACATCTGGTGGATCACCAGCCACGTGGAGAACCTCTCGGAAAGTGAGATGTGGGAACGGTTGCAGGATCCCGTGTACGCCCAGGCCATGCGCGCCGCCCAACAGACACTGGACGCCGAGCTCAGCGGCCGGCGCCGTGGACGCAGCAGCACCCCGGTGAAAGACGCTCGCTGACTTCCGCACTCTCCCACCCGTCTCCGCTTGTTCTTCTGACAGCGGCCAGTTGGTTCTCCCCGCCCGTGGCCACTTCAGCTCCCGGTTGTGGCCACTTCAATTCCCCGTTGGCGGCCACTTCCTCTACAGAGCGTGATGCGCCCGCGATGGCACCGGTGGGCGCCTCGTTCATGACGGCCGCCCGCCGGACTCCCAGTTGTGCACCTCGATGTCGGCGTACCGGTCGTGTGTGAGGATGGCGCGTGCGGTGGCCGGGTCCGGAGCCCGGAGCAACGCCGCCGTGCCCAGCCAGAGAGCCCCGTCGTCGGACAGCAGCGGTCCGTAGGCAATCAGCTCCTTCAGCTCGGGCGGCAGCGCAAGGTCTGCGGCCTCTCCCGCGCCGAGGCCGAGCACCAGGTATCGGTTGCCTCCGGTCCGGCCGCCGGGGAAGTCCCACATGGTGCGCCCCAGGGCGTTGTGCCACCGTCGCACGAGTACGTCCCGGTAGGCGCCGGCCTGGTAGTTCGGCTCGTCGAAGGCGAACGCGCGGGCGGCAGCGGGATCGGGCAGGTCGAGGATGTGCACGCTGCCGGTGAGGGTCTCGCCGTCGTCAGCGAAGGTCGGCCCTCGGGCGATCATCTGCTTCGCGAATCCGTCCATGTAGGACAAGTGCGCATCGTTCAGTTCGTAGCGCAGCGACAGTGAGCCAGTGCGATCGCGGTGGTAGCAGAGGAACTCCATGGCCGCAGTGTTCCCTTGAACAGGCGCCGATGGCGAGGGGGTTTCACTGCGATGACCGCACGGCCGACTCGCGCGAGTCGTCGAAGACCGTGAAGGTGAGTCTGCTGTCTGATACCGGTTCCGGGGAAGTGTTCGCGAAGGCGTCACGCTTCCGGGACGACCTGTTCGACTGCCTGACCGCGCGGGGACGAGCTGTTCGAGCTCAGGAGATGGCTGCGGCAGTCGATCCGGAGTTCGTTCGTCAGCGGTCGGTGAGCATTCCCTCGCGCAGCCGCCCGAGCGTGCGGGTCAGCAGACGGGACACATGCATTTGGGAGAGGTTCAGCTCATCGCCGATGGCGGCCTGGGTCATCTCCCGGCCGAAGCGCATCTCCAGGATGCGCCGTTCACGGTCGTCCAGTTCCTCCAGCAGCGGTGCGAGCGCATGGAAGTCCTCCACGAGCTCCATCGCCGGGTCGACGTCGCCCAGGACGTCCCCGTAGGAGGCCCCTCCTTGGGCCGCACCGTCCTCGGAGTCCCCGATCGGGAGGTCGAGGGAGCCCGCGGTGTATCCGTTGGACGCCACCAAGCCCTCGGTGATCTCCTCGTCGCTCAGATCGAGGAACTCCGCCAGTTCCCTGACGGTGGGGTCGCGGTCCAGTACGGCACCGAGTTCGTCGCGGGCCTTGGCCAGCTCCGTACGCAACTCCTGGAGGCGGCGCGGTACGTGGACCGCCCAGGACGAGTCACGGAAGTAGCGCTTGATCTCTCCGACGATGTAGGGGATCGCGAACGAGGTGAACTGGACCTCACGGCTCAGGTCGAACCGGTCGATGGCCTTGATCAGACCGATGGTGCCGACCTGGACGATGTCCTCCATCTCCCCACTGCCGCGGTTGCGGAACCGGCCGGCGGCGAAGCGCACCAGGGAGAGGTTCATCTCGATCAGGGTGTTGCGGGCGTACTGGTACTCCGCCGTTCCCTCCTCCAGAGTCCGGAGGCGGTCGAAGAAGACCTTCGACAAGCCCTTCGCATCCTTGGGCGCGATCTGGGCGGGATCGGCGACCTGCGGGAGGTCGCTCTCCCCCGCACGGCACGTCGTCTCCTCGTTCGCGGTGCTCTCACGGTGCGGTGCGGATGCGACTTTCGTCATCGCGGTCGGGCCTCCTTCGAACATAGGTGTGGAACTGCACCTGCCCGAAGCACTGGCGTGCACACGTATCGGATTCCCCGTCAGACGCGCCGGGAGGGCACTGGCGGGTTCTCGACGAACTCGGAAAGCCGGGCGGGCGCGCCTCGCTACGGGAGTCGGAGAGGTCGCGTCAAGGGTGACCAAGCGCGGGTGAGGACTCCGGGAGACGGCCCCATTCTGGGACCGGGTGGCGGAGGCTGCTATCGCCCCAGGGCCCGCTTGAGTTGCTGTTTGTTCATCGTCGAACGTCCTTCGATGTTGCGCTTCTTCGCCTCTTCGTAGAGCTGGTCCTTCGTCGGGCCTTCGGCGCCGGAGTGCGACCGTTGGCCCCCGCGCTCCGAGGCGGACTTGGGGTCGCGCAGCGAGGTGCGACTCGCGGTCTCGGACTCGCCGGCGCGGGCACGTTCCTTATTGACCGTGCGCGCCGCGATCTCCTTCGCCTGTTTCGGTGACTCCCCGCGCTTCTCCGCGGACTCCTTGATGTGTTCGTACTGACGTTCCCTTTTGGGGCTCGATCCTCGCGGCATGGCGCGTTCTCCTCGTCGTGGCGCATCCCGCCCGGGCCTGGAATGAGCCCTTCCAGGCGGGATTCCCTCGTACGGGTAACCCGCCTACCGGCCGTCCAATCCCGGCGGGGGCCGATCGGACGTCGGCCGACCAAGGCGGGCCGTGTGAAGGGACGGGCTAGCCGGGTGAAGGGACGGGGTACGGGGGCATCCGGCCGGTAAGGCAGAGAGCACCGTCCCAGCGCTGCGAAAAATGATCGCGAGCGCAGTCGTACGGAGCTGATCTGTGGGCAGGAGCCCAGCAAGACAGTCTCCACTATTCAACGTGTAATGGTGGATAGCTAGAAAACTAGCCCATACCAAGACGGAAGGAATGTCATGGCCAAGGACGAGAAGGCACGTGCAAAGGCGCAGCAGGTCAAGGGCAAGGTCGAGAAGGAAGCCGGCCGCGCGGTGGGCAACGAACGTTTGGCGGCCAAGGGGCGGGCGAAGGAGTCCGAAGGACACGCCCGCGCGGCCAAGGAGAAGGCCAAGGACACCTTCAAGCCGTAGCCAGCCGTACGTCGGTCCCGTCCTTGACGGACCTGACGTTGGCGGACCGCGCCGGCGGGAACGACAGCTGTCAGATCGCCGGCGTGGTCGGCCCCCGTCCGGATCCGCTCCCGGCGTTGGACGGTTGTGCGGAGAGGGGGGTGGCGATGTCCTCCAGTGAGCGGCCTTCCGCGGCGACGGCGAAGAAGAAGGCGACCAGCCCGGCGGCGACCATCAGTGCAGCCCCGATGCAGAATGCGAGGGCGGCCTCGGTGAGGACTCCGCTCTCGGTCAGTCCGGCGAAGACGAGGGGGCCGGAGATGCCGCCTGCTGCGGTGCCGATGGCGTAGAAGAAGGCGATGGACATCGCCCGTGTCTCCATGGGGAAGATCTCGCTGACGGTCAGATAGGCGGAGCTTGCTCCGGCTGATGCGAAGAAGAGGACGACGCACCAGCACAGGGTCATCGTCGTTGCGGTGAGCACTCCGGCACCGAAGAGTGCGGCGGTGGCGAACAGGAGCAGTCCGGACAGGATGTAGGTACCGGCGATCATGGGCCGCCGTCCCCAGGTGTCGAAGAGACGCCCGAGCAGCAGCGGGCCGAGGAAGTTGCCCGCGGCGATGACGGCGAAGTAGTAGCCGGTCGATCCGGTGGGGACGTCGAAGAACGTGACCAGGATCGAGCCGAAGCCGAAGGTGATGGCGTTGTACAGGAACGCCTGCCCGATGAAGAGTGCGAAGCCGAGGGTGGCGCGTCGCGGGTAGACGCGGAAGACCGTCCGGGCGATCTCCCCGAAGCCGATCGTGCCACGCTGATGGACGGTCATCTCCCCCGCAGGGTCGGGCAGGGGTCGTCCGATGTCCTGTTCGACCTGGTGTTCCACCTCGTCGACGAGCCGTTCGGCGTCCTTGGCCCGGCCGTGGATCAGCATCCAGCGCGGGCTCTCCGGTACGTGCCGTCGGACCAGCAGGATCACCAGGCCGAGTACGACACCCAGGGCGAAGGTGAGCCGCCAGCCGATGTCCTTCGGGAACAGATCAGTGTTGAGCGCGAGGACGGACAGCAGTGCGCCGCCCATGGCTCCGAGCCAGTAGCTGCCGTTGATGATCAGGTCGACCCGGCCCCGGTACTTGCTGGGGATCAACTCGTCGATCGCGGAGTTGATCGCCGCGTACTCCCCACCGATACCGAAGCCGGTGAGGAATCGGAAGAGGAAGAACCACCAGGCGGTGAAGGAGACCGCGGTCAGGGCGGTGGCCGCGAGGTAGACCGACAGGGTGATGAGGAACAGCTTCTTGCGGCCGTAGCGGTCGGTGAGTCGGCCGAAGAACAGGGCCCCGGAGCAGGCGCCGGCGACATAGAGCGCCGCGGCGACCCCGGTGATCTGCGCATCGGAGATGTCGAGTCCGCTGCCGTCCTCTGCGATCCGCCCGGCGATGGCACCCACCACGGTGACTTCCAGACCGTCGAGGATCCACACGGTCCCCAGGCCGATGACGATCATCCAGTGCCAACGCGACCAGGGCAGGCGATCGAGCCGGGCAGGCACCTTCGTCGTGATGGTGGACACCTGCCCCGGTCCGTTCCCGCTCATGTACTGGCGCCTTCCGCCCGTGTCGAGGACCCGGCCGGATGATCGAGCCCTGAGGCGCCCACCCGTACCACGCGGCGACCGGGGGTAAACCGCGCCCGTCCGCGGAGAAGGGGGCAGCGCATCGGCCCCGGTTTGGCCCGCCGATAGCGGGTATCCGCTGGCGGACCGGGATGAGGGGGTGGACGGTGGCGGACATGGAGAGGCAGCGCAGCCGTGGCGGGGCGCAGGACGCGGGGACTCGTTTGACGGTCCTGGTCGCCCTCGGCGCCAATGTGGTGATCGCGGCGGCGAAGACGGCTGCCGGGCTCATGGCCGGTTCGCCCGCGCTCCTGTCCGAGGCGGCGCACTCGCTCGCGGACAGCCTCAATGAGGTCTTCCTGCTCATCGCCGTACGGCGCAGCAAGCGTCCTCCGGATGAACACCACCCGTTCGGCTACGGCAAGGAACGCTACTTCTGGGCCCTCCTCGCCGCGGTGGGCATCTTTGTGATGGGCGGCTGCTTCTCCGTCTACCAGGGCATCCAGGCGTTGCGTACGGACCCTCAGGAGTCGATGCGCGGGTACGTCACCGGGCTGGTGGTCCTTGCGGTCGCCCTGCTCGCCGAAGGCACCTCTCTGGTTCGCGCCCTCCACCAGGCCCGACGGGTGGGCGCGGCGGACCCGGCGCTGCGAACGGTGATCGCGGAGGACACCACCGCCGTGGTGGGGGTCCTGCTCGCGGCGTCCGGGATCGCGTTGCACCTGGCGACCGGCGATGTGGTGTGGGAGGCCGGAGCCTCGGTGGGGATCGGCCTGCTCCTGGTGTACGTGGCCTTCCGATTGGCCAGGGAGGCCAGGGACCGACTGATCGGGGAGGCGATCGACCCTCAGCTCACCACCCGGATCAGAGCCCTCATCGATGCGCAGGAGGAGATCGACACGGTGGCCGGGCTGCTGACCATGCGGCTCGGGCTGGACTCGGTGCTCGTGGCCGCACGGGTCGATCTGATGCCGGGGATCGACAGCGAGGACGTCGAACTCGTCTGTGTGCGCATCAAGCGGGAGATCACCGCCGAATGGCCGCAGGCCGACCAGGTGTTCATCGACATCACCGAGGCGCCCGGCCGCGGCGGGGAATCAGACTCTGTCGGCACTGGACCTGGCGCCGGACCCCGGGCTTGAGTAGTTGAGGTACAGAAAGTGCCGCTGAGATTGATCTGGGGGTGCTGGGCTACTTCCCGGGGGCTTCGAGCTGGCGGGGAACGGCGCCTGTCCGGAGTTCTCTGAGGTCGGGGATGTGGTTGTAGAGGGTGCCCGGGGAGATGTTGAGGAGCTTGGCGATCGAGGTGATGGAGCGGCCGGGGTCGGGCAGGAGGTTGCGGGCGGCGCGGATGACTTCCTCGGTGGCGACGGTGGGGCGTCCGCCGACCCGGCCGCGGGCGCGGGCGGCGGCCAGGCCCTCGTTGGTGCCGATGACGATGAGTTCGCGGATGAACTCGGCGAGGGCGACGAAGACGTGGAAGACGAGTCGGCCGCCGTGGGTGGTGGTGTCCAGGTTCTCGTGGAGCGAGGTGAACCCGATCCCACGCGTGCGGAGTTCGGCGACCATGTTGATGAGGTCCTGGAGGCTGCGGCCGTAGCGGTCGAGAGAGGGCACCACGAGGGTGTCGCCGGGGTCGAGGAAGGCGTGGCACGCCTTCAGCTCCGGGCGGAGGGCGTTCTTGCCGGACTCCTTGTCCGCGAAGATCTTCCGGCACCCGGCGGCGGTGAGCGCGTCGAGCTGCCGTTCGAGCTTCTGCCCGCCGGTGGAGACCAGGGCGTATCCGATCTTGATCTCGGTGCGGACGAGCGGTTCGGCGACGAGGAGGTCCGGCCCGTCGGCCGGTTCGGGGGCGGTCATGGGCCCGGATCATGTCAGAAAACGGTGGTCCGAAGTGTTGAACGGCCTGGGTTTTTGAAGGGGTTTCTGAAGCCTCTACGGGGTCCGTGCGCCCCTGTCGGGCGATCTACAGAAAACGAAGGTTTTTGAAGGCCGGGCCTACCGGCGCAGCGCAACACCGGCGCCGCGGAGCAGGGCGGCGAGGTCGGCGGGGATGGGCATCGGAGTGGTGAGTCCAGCCCGGGTACGGCCGGTGTTGCCGTCCGGGTACTTCCCGGCGGCTGAGCCGGGGCCAGCCACCGCCAGACGCACCAGCTGGCCGAGGACTTCGCGGGCATCGCGGTCGCGGAGGGCGAGGCGGAGCATGACCGCGTGCGTGCGGGTGTGGGGGCCGGGCCAGGGCTGGGACAGGATGTGGGCCCGCTCGGCCGCGCGCCACCGTCCCGCGGTCGGGCCCGGGGCGCGGGCTGCGGTCATCTCGGCGGTGAACACCTCAAGGAGGGCGGGCGGCATGGGCGAGCGGCGGGGCACGGACAACCTCCAAGGATTCAGGATCCTCTGAATTCAAGCATCGGTGTATCGTCTTGTCCATGCTGACCCTCGCCACCGATCTCGACGCCCTGACCCGCTTCGGCCGGGCGCTGGCCGACCCGATCCGCTGCCGCATCCTCCTCGCGCTGCGGGAGGCCCCGGCCTACCCTGCCGACCTCGCCGACGCCCTGGAGATCTCCCGGACCCGGCTGTCGAACCACCTGGCGTGTCTGCGGGACTGCGGCCTGGTCGTCACCGTTCCCGACGGCCGCCGTACCCGCTACGAGCTGGCCGACCCCCGGCTCGGCCACGCCCTGGACGACCTGCGCAACGCCGTGGTCGCCGTCGAGGCGGACAAGACCTGCCCCGATGCGGAGACGAAGAGCTGCTGCTGAGATGACCGCGATATCCCTCGGGCCCGGCCCGGCCCGCCGCGACGTCCTCGCCCGCCGCATACGCCTGCTGGTCGCCGCGACCATCACCTACAACGTCATCGAGGCGGCCGTCGCCATCACCGCCGGCACCCTCGCCTCCTCCACCGCCCTGATCGGCTTCGGCCTGGACTCGGTCATCGAGGTCTCCTCAGCCACCGCGGTCGCCTGGCAGTTCTCCGCCCGCGACCACGCCGTACGCGAAGCGCGCGAGCAGCGGACCCTGCGGATCATCGCCGTTTCCTTCTTCGCGCTCGCCGCCTACGTCACCTTCGACGCCGTCCGCGCGCTCACCGGCACCGTCGAAGCGGAGCCGTCGATCCCCGGCATCGTCATCGCCGCCCTGTCACTGGCGATCATGCCGTTCCTGTCCGCCGCCCAGCGCAGGACCGGCCGCGAACTCGGCTCCGCCTCCGCGGTCGCCGACTCCAAACAGACTCTGCTGTGCACGTACCTGTCCGCCGTCCTCCTGGTCGGCCTGGTCCTCAACGCCACCCTCGGCTGGTCCTGGGCCGACCCCATCGCCGCCCTCGTCATCGCCGCCATCGCCGTCAAGGAAGGCCGCGACGCCTGGCAGGGCAAAGGCTGCTGCGCACCCGCCACCACGAACGTGCCGGCCGCCGGCGCCGAGCCGGACGCGTGCGGCTGCAAGCCCGGCTGCGACTGCTGCAACTGACCGCACCGCCCCCGGGCCCCGGGGCCTTCAACCGTCCTGGTGCTCGCCGTCGTCGGCGTCGGGGTCCCGGAAGGGGCGCAGCCCCTGGCCGGGACCGCTGGCGGTGATGTTGAACAGGTAGCGGCCCAGGAAGTCGATGTGCCGGTCCCTGAGCGGGGAGAGACGGGCGGCGTCCTCGTCCTTGATGTCGTGACCCTCGGCGCGGAGCCGGGTGACGGGCGGCGTCGAGGTAGCGGGTGTTCCACAGGACGACGGCGTTGAGGACCAGGCCCAGACTGGCCAGCTGGTCTTCCTGGCCGTCGCGGTGCGCCTGGCGGCTCTAGCCCCGGCCGCCGTGGCAGATCGCGCGGGCGAGGCGGTGGCGGGACTCCTGCACGGTGAGCTGCCGTTCATCAGGCGCCGGTAGGTGTCGTCGACCGGGTCGACCAGGGCGAGCAGGTGCATGGTCTTGTCGATCCGCCCGTACTCGGCGAACGCCGACCCCAGCGGGGAGGGGTGGCCCTCGCGTCCGAACATCCGCAGCAGGTCGTACGCCCTCACCTGGTTGGTGATGAGCGACCCGGCCACGCGGAGCATGTCCGGCCAGTGTGCGGCGATCTTCTTCAGGTTGACCCGGTCGCAGGCCACAGCCTCCAGCGGACCGTACCCGGCGGCCGGCAGCGCCGACGCAAGCCCCGGATCGGCCCGGTCCACCGCGCGGGCCACCGCCTCGTACAGACACCGCTCGGCCACCGTACGGGCCTCCGACACCTGCCGGGCCAGCACCGACACCCCCGGCAGCAGCACCCGGTTCCGCCGCAGCCACGTCACCGCGTGGTTGAACAGCGCCACCGGCCCCTCCGTGCGCGTCCACGCCCGCCTGTACAGGAACCGCGGAACTCCCGCCCCACCGCCGGTCGCTGAAATCCTGATACCCGAACCGCTCCCGGATCTCCTCCGCGTGCTCGTACGGAGTCCTACGCCGCTCCGGGTACCGCTTCACGCACGACGCGTCCCCGATACCGAGCTGCCCGGCCAGGTACTCCACGACCTCCCACGACACCGCCAGCGGATCATCGGCATCATCGGCCAGGAACCGGCCGACGTAGCGAACCGTACAGACCTGCACACCCCGTTCGCCGTCTCCGTCGAAGCGTCGACCGTGTAGGTCTTCTTGAGGTTGGGCGCGGTGTCGTAGGGACTCGACGCCTTCAGCGGATACACCGTGCCGTCGGGGGCGAGGAGATTCACCACCAGGTCGCCGCGGAAGGTGTGGGTGATGTCCACGCCCACGCGCAGTGCTGCCGGGGCGTTGCCGGGGATTCCGGTGACGGTGACCGGCGAGGTGACCGCGGGGCCGAGGTCCTCGATGGGGATGTCGATCGCGTTCTCGAAGACCGTGCCCGGCGGGTTGGGCTCGCCGCCGCCCGAACCGGACCGCCCGGGACGCACACGGCGGGCGGCGACCCCCCGACACAGAGAAGAGGGCTCTTCGTGGCACCGTGCCATGAAGAGCCCACTGGGGCGGGGCGTACCGCCCCTGATGACGCCGCCGATCGCCGGCCGCCCCGGTCAAGGCAGCCGGCTACACCCGCTTCACGCCTGCGCGAGCAACGGGTCGTACGCCGCGGAGCGTTGGCGACCCGACATGAAGGACAGGAACTCCTTCACGAACGCACTGCGCGAGTACGTCCCACCGGTCTCGGACATATCGCGGTGGAACCCGGTGCGGAACAACGCCCGGTACTCGTCCGCGTCGATGGACTCATTCCCATCGGCGTCGGTGGCGTCGAAGAGGACATCGGCGAGCTTGATCAGCGCCGGCCCGGCGAGATGAGGTACGGCCGCGGCGTACTCCTGGGCGCTGATGCGACCGTCACCGTCGCTGTCGAGGGCCTG
This sequence comes from Streptomyces sp. NPDC059256, assembly GCF_042753785.1. Lineage (NCBI taxonomy): Bacteria > Bacillati > Actinomycetota > Actinomycetes > Kitasatosporales > Streptomycetaceae > Streptomyces > Streptomyces sp. NPDC059256. The sequence goes on from NZ_JBHYZO010000006.1 coordinate 253,467, forward strand.
CTGTAGTTCCTTCCACCAGTCCGCGTAGGCGTTGTACAGCCTGGTCTCCGCGGGTTCTTCCAAGTCGAGCCGGCCGGAGAGTTCACGTGCCATGGCCGCGAGGTCCGGCCAGTCCAGGGAGCCGTCTCCGGTCTGGTCCAGCACGGTGCGGAAGAACTCCTCGGCACTGCGCTGGGAGCCGCTGGCGTCCCCGGGCTCGGGCTCGTCGGGGAGCGGCGTGATCAATCTGAGCAGGGCCCCGGCGCGCTTGATCCCGTCGCGTACCGCCGTGATCGTCTTGGCACGAGGGTCGTCGCTGTCCGGGGACAGGGACAGCAGACTGGCGACCCCCTCGGCGTGGATCCAGCCGTCGGGCAGGAAGCGCGCAAGCCCGACGGCCAGATAGGCGCTCTGGGTCAGCGTCTGGGCGCCGGGGATCTCCGGGAGTCCCGCACGACGGCGGAACGGCTCCGGCAAGGACGCCACGGTGATCGTGCCGATGACCGGCCCGGCGAGCGCCCGGCCCGCCGCCCAGATGGTGGGAATGCCCTCCAGCAGAGCCGGTGCGGGAAGGTGGTCGAACAGCTTGTAGAGGATGATCTGGAGCGCTTCGGTGTTCTCCAACTCCTCCTCGACCATGCGGTCGTAGTACTGCCAGAACTCGTTCAGCGTGGGCGGCAGATGGCCGGCCTGGTCCCCCAAGGCCGCGAGATATGCCCGGAACTCGGCGTACAGGCGCTCCATCGTGATCTGTTCGAGGGGCTGGCCGCTGAGCCGGCACATGGTGACGGCGCTCTCGAAGAGCGTCGCCACCACCCAGGCGCGCACCTCGGGGTCCATCGCGTCGTACGGCTGATTGCGGGCGTCGGTGCCATTCAGTCGTGCGTGCAGCCGGTTCAACCGTGCGGCCTCGCGCTGCCGCACCTGCTCATCGGCGCCGAACATGCGCCGCATGCTCAGGAAGGTGTTCTGGAGCCGCCGCCACGGATGGGTGGTGAAGGTGGAGTTGTCGATCAGGGCCGCACCGATCTGCGGGTGGGCGGCCTCCAGCACGGTCGCCCGGACCATCGCCAGCGCCCAGCGCGGATCGTTGAAGAACTGGTCGAACTGCGAGCCGGGGCCGAACAGCGGGCTGTCATCCGCGGACTGCTGCGTCGGCCCCTCGTCGCTGGCGGCCGTCGATTCGCCGCTGCCGGGCTGAGGGGTGGTGGTGGTCACGGTCGGTGGGCTCCATTCACGGCAGAAGTGACACCGCCGAAACGACGGTCGCGCTGTTGGTAGGTGTGCACGCACTCCACGAAGTGCGCCGCACGGAAGTCAGGCCAGAGGACGGGCGGGAAGACCCACTCGGCATAGGCGACCTGCCACAACATGAAGTTGGAGATGCGCTGCTCTCCCGAGGTCCGGATGACGAGGTCCACATCGGGTGTGTCGGGAAAGGGGAGGTGGGCGGCGAAGCTCTGCTCGGTGACCGCATCGGCCGGCACGCCACCGCGGATGAGGGACCGTGCCGCCTCGACGATGTCGCCACGCCCGCCGTGGTCGAACGCCACGGTCAACGTCATACCGCGGTTGGCCTCGGTCAAGGTCATCAGATCCTCGAAGTCCCGGGCCAGGGACGCCGGGACCTTCGAGTCGGACACCCCGAGGAACCGACAGCGAATTCCGCGCGCATGCAGCAGCGGTGCGTGCTTGCGCACCACACGGCGCACCAGATGCATGAGGAAGTCGACCTCGCTGCTCGGGCGGCGCCAGTTCTCCGTGGAGAAGGCGTACAGGCTCAGCCACTCCACCCCGGCCGAGCGGGCGGCCTCGATGACGTCGATCACCGTGGTCTCCGCCGCACGGTGGCCCGAAGTGCGCGGCAGGGACCGCTGCGCAGCCCATCGACCGTTGCCGTCCATCACGCACGCGACGTGACGCGGCACGCTCCCGCGCCGGTTTCCGCTCTCCGAAGGCCGCTTCTGGGCCTGAGTCGGTAACCGGGTTGAACCACCGACGTCCCCGTCGACCTGCACATGCGCCCCTCCCGTTGTTGCGGCAAGAGCAGCTCACCGCAGGCGATCCTGCTGACTCGGCAGGGCGGGCCGCGGCTCGAAAGGCTCACCTACGGGTCGGCACGTGCCGTACCGAGGCACACCGGCGCCGCTCGGCGACGAAGAATCGCCGAGCCGTCGGTCAACGTGAAGCCCCCGACAAACCGACCCTCAGTACGGACAACTGCGCGACCGTCCCTCTCCCCCGCGGACCACCCCGGTCAACAAGCAGGAGGATGCCGGGACACTCCATCGGATGCACGGGACTTGTCGCCCATTCACTCGTACGGGGACCTGAGCGTAGGGGCGGCATGCGCGGCGGCGTAGCCGTGAGGGCGTACGTCTCGCTCCGAAGGGCTGCATCGCGAGCAGCAACAGGAATCGGTTCCGGACCGCGTCAGCCGGACCCCGTCAGCCCCTTCAGCCCCTTCAGCCTCTTCAAAGGGTGGGGGTGCGGTTCGCCTGTTGGCGCAGGCGGAAGGGGAGGACGTACCAGCAGAGGGCGAACCAGAGCATCACCACGGCGCTGATGGTGGTGGCGAGGGGGCCCGGTAGCACCACGTGGAGGATGAGGAGCAGGGTGCAGCCGATGGTGCAGGCGAGCAGGACCATGCCGAGGACCATCAGTCGTCCTGCCGTGCGGACGACTTCGTCCTTCATGCGCTGGCCCGAGAGGAAACGGTGGATCGACACGGGGGCTATGAGGGAGGCGGTGGCCAAGGCCCCGAGTGCCACGGTCGCGACGTAGAGGGCGCGGCCGGGTGTGTCCAGTTCGCGGAAGGTCGGGGTGAACGCCAGGCTCAGCAGGAACCCGAACAGGATCTGGACACCGGTCTGGGCAACCCGGGTCTCCTGGAGGATCTCGTTCCAACGTCGGTTCTCACGCTCGCGCGGCGACTCCTCGACATCATCCGATGTGTCGTTCCGACCGCCCGGGCACCGGCACACGTGCTCGGCACCGGGTCTTTCGCTTCCATCCGTCACGCTCATCGGCGCACCCTCCCTTTTCTGACCGGGCGTGTACCCCTCTTGTACGGGAACACGCCGTGCGACCTTGCTCGTACGCGCTCCCCCACGGAGAGCTCACGGCCCGCCGTCACGACCCGGTACGAGGATCACAACCCGGCAACGGACTGGATGGGCCGGGCCCGGCGGGGGCAGACGGACGAGGCGGGTGCGGCCCCTGGGGAGGTCAGCCGCACCCGTCACTCCTCGTGCCCGTCACCGGTGAGGGGTCATGCACCGGTGCGGGACTCGCTAGGCGCGGGGCGTCCCGTAGTAGGTGCCGACCTGGTGGTGGTAGCCGGTGTCTCCGACGTGCTTGTCCTTGTCGAACTCCGGCGAGCCCTTGATCTCGTCCTTGGTGCGGTCGACGTAGACCTTCTGCTCGGCCGGGTCGATACGGGAGATGGTGCCGGCCGGCAGCAGTACGTGCTTGCCGAAGATCCACATGCCGGTGTCCACGACGAGGAAGGCTGCGCCGACCTCCTCCGAGTACTTGTCGACCTTGCCGATCTGGCCGTCGGTCGCCTCCACCTTGAAGCCGGTCAGGTCCGAACCGGTCTGGTGGCCGGACGCTGCGTGGTATCCCCAAATGTTCGTCATGTTGAATCCTCTCGATCAAAGTGACTGCGCGGGTCGGACAGTGAACTCGGCGACCCGGCAGGGTGATTCATAGAAGCGGGTTCCCGAATCGATCCGGAACACTCCCGAAAGAAGGGAAGAGACGGATAAAACCGAGATCGAACGCCCATGGCCGCGGTTTCGCCGATTGGTCCGCAGGACGGTTCTCATACCTTTCGCATGGATCACGTCGGCAATTTCCGATGGCGAATTTCACCCCGGCGTCTCGGCCGCGAGGGCGCAACCGGGAGGCCCACACACGCAGGTGGGCCGGGACAGAAGGCGATCTCTGTCCCGGCCCACCGAATGCGGGAAGACGTGCTACCAGCGGTACCAGCGACCGCGGCGACCACCGCCGCCACCCGGCCGGACGACGAAGCCCAACACCCATACGACGAGCAGGATGACCGCGAGCCACCACAACGCTTCCAGAGCGAATCCAGCACCGAAAAGCAGAAGGACGAGAAGCAGAACAAGTACCAAGGGAACCATGATTATTAACCTCCGGAAAATCAGGTGCCCCGACAAGAAACATTCACTCCTGAAATTCTGCTGTTTTGATCCGATCGAGTCCGGGCAGAAGAGGGGTTCGCCCAAATCCTTCGATCCCGGGATGCCGCAAGTGCCTCACTCTTACCAATGCGCTGTACAGTCAGTACACCGTGCCTGCCGATCCTCGGGGCGGCATTTCCCGAACGGCCAGGTGACGAGATGACACGACTGCCGCCAGAAACCGCCCCAGCGCCTTCGCTGTCGCTGGACGAGCGGAAGCAGCGGATGAGACGCCGACTGGAGCGTCTGATCGGCATCGCCGCCACGGAAGGGAACGCCCTGCTGCCGCTGCGCAACGGGGACGAGATCTTCCCCGCGATGTTGGAGAGCATCCGCAACGCGGAACACACGGTGGACATGATGACCTTCGTGTACTGGCGCGGCGACATCGCGCGCCAGTTCGCCGAAGCGCTGGCCGACCGGGCTCGCAACGGAGTCCGGGTACGTCTGCTGCTGGACGGTTTCGGCAGCCGCCTCATCGAGAAGGACCTGCTCGACCTGATGGACCGGGCCGGTGCACAGGTGGCTTGGTTCCGCAAACCCCTGTACCTCTCCCCGCTGAAGCAGAATCACCGCTGCCACCGCAAGGTGCTCGTCGTGGACGAGTCGGTGGCGTACACCGGCGGGGTGGGCATCGCCGAGGAGTGGTGCGGTGACGCCGGCAGTGAGAACGAATGGCGTGACACCCATGTCCGGGTGAGCGGTCCCGCCGTGGACGGCATCGCCGCCGCGTTCGCACAGAACTGGGCCGAGTGCCACGACTCCCTCTTCGACGACCACGACCGCTTCACCACCCACTCTTCGCAAGGGGACGCCGTGGTGCAGGTCGTGCGCGGCTCGGCCAGTTTCGGCTGGCAGGACATGCAGACCCTGATCCGCGTCATGCTCGAATCCGCCCAGGAACGCTTCCGACTGGCCACCGCCTACTTCGCCCCGGACGCCTACTTCATCGATCTGATCTGCGAGGCGGCCAGACGCGGGGTCGAGGTGGAGATCCTCCTCCCCGGCCCTCACACCGACAAACGGGTCTGCCAACTCGCGGGCCAGCACCACTACGAGGAACTCCTCGAATGCGGTGTGAAGATCTTCCAGTACCAGCCGACGATGATGCACGCCAAAGTGATCACGGTGGATCAGGTCGCCTCGCTGATCGGCTCCACCAACTTCAACCGCCGCTCCCTCGACCATGACGAAGAGGTCATGCTCGCGGTCTTGGACGTATCGTTCACCGCCACCCTGGACGGCCACTTCGACGAGGACCTCCAGCTCAGTGAGCGCATCGAGAAGGGACGCTGGAAACGGCGATCCAACACTCAGCGCCTGCGGGAGGCCGCTGTCGCCCCCATCCGACGGTTTCTCTGACCGGGGTACGGCGTGGGGTCGATCCACGTCTGGCCGCCCACCCCTTGCGAGCGCTGGAACCAGTCAACCGCGAGCCGCAGCATCGACGCATGAGCGCCCCGGGAACGGGAACCCTTGTGCCCGACGGGTCGCGCTCCAACCTTTCGCTGGTGGCGGCCCGTTGTGGGACGCCGACGATCCGCGCGGTCCGCATGCCGAACCGCTTCCGTGCCGTCCGGTGGATCCGGACAGCTTTGAGAAAGGACACCCCATCTTGCCGTGGCAACTCCTCCTTGAGCAGGTCAGGTACGCCGGCCGATACGCCACCCCAGAGGAGGGTGAACGGGCCCTGCGCGCGGTACTCACCGTCCTGGGCGGACAACTCAGTGACGAGGAGAGTGCGGAGCTCGCCCGGCTCCTCCCCCGCGAGGCGGGACAACTGCTCGTCGCCCAACCGTCGCTCGCCGAGCCGCTGAGCGCGCCCGCGTTCGTCGGTGCAGTCGCCTTCCGGCTCGCCCCCACCACCTCGCCCCAGGCCCGCTGGGCCACCAGCACCGTCCTCGCCCTCGTCGCCCAGCACGCCGGCCGTCCCCTCACCCGTCGCCTCCTCGCCAAGCTTCCGCCCGGACACGCCGTCCTGTTCGGGCAGAGCGGATTCACCCCGACTGCTGCCGCGGCCTGAGCCCGCGGCCCGGCGCAGGGCCGGGTCAGGTGCAGGGCCGGGTCAGGTGCAAGCGTGTGTCGCGGTGAGTGGGCAGGGGTCACCCCGCTACGGCGGTACTTCCCCGTCCTGTGCGGCAGCGGGTGGACCAGGGCGAACCCGGGTGAGCGAAATTACCTGGCGGCGCCAACTATCCATTGGTGCAGACCACTTGTCGACCCTCGTGCGATGCGGATAGTTTTCACCCGGCCGCCCCAGCCGGGAGCAACCGTGCCGTCGGCGGAGCATGTCGCGAACCCCGTCATTGGACCACCGCACCGCACCTTCAGGAGTTGTGATGACCTTGAAACGAAGTGCTGCCGGCGTGCTCGCCGGGTTCCTCACCATCGGCACCGTCCTGTTCGCGGGCGCCGGTTCCGCATCGGCCTCGATCGGCTACCGCGCGATCAGCGACCACTCGTCGTACGCCGAATGCAAGGCCGCAGGCGCCGCTGTGGCGCATCTGTACGGACCGCTCTCCGACTGCAGGCCCCACCAGTTCGTCGCCAACGTGTACACCCTCTGGGTTCGCGTGCTCTGATTCCCACGACGTGTCGCCGCCAGCCTCGGCTTGGCGGCGACACGGTTGGGCCCTGACGTTGACGTTCAGCAAAGGGGGTCGGTCCGGTGCTCTGGCGGAGCAGGACAGGAGAAACGCCCCGCTGCCGGAGGTCCGGAGCGGGGCGTTCTGTCGCGCGGTGGGTCAGTGGTGGGACGCGTACGTGAGGAAGGTGTTCCAGGCTTCCGGGGCTACGGCCAGTTGCGGGCTCTGCCGCAGCTTGGAGTCCCGGACATGGATCGTGGTGGGGCAGGCGGCGACCTCGACGCAGTCGTCACCCTGCGAGCCGCTGTAGCTGGACTTGCGCCAGGACATCGCCACTTCCACACAGTCACCATCGCCACTGCTGCTGTAGCTGCTCTTGAACCAGATCAGACTTGCGACGCTCATGCTGCTCCTCGCATCCGCTGCAACAGGCCAAGGGAGTCGTCCAAGGAGAGAGCCTGTGAACGCATCCTGGCATATCGCATCTGGAGGAGGCTGACCTCTTTCGAGTCGGAAACAAACTGGCCGGCACGCTGGCCCTCGCAGTAGCCGAACCAACGGTTCTGGAAAGTCTCTAGCAGTTGCATCGGTCCTGCCAATCCAGCGTGAGCCGTCCTGACCAGCGGCATCACCTGAACCTCCACGTTCCTCAACTTGGCAATCAACAACAGATGATCGACAAGTCCGCGCGTCACCTCCGGGCCACCCGCGTCTCGCAGCAAGAGGTGCTCTTCGAGAATGAAGCTGAACGCAGTGTTCGGGCGCTCCATCAGCAACCTCTGTCGTTCCGCTCGCGCCACCCACTGCGCCTCGATCTGGTCGTCACCCAAAGGCGGTAGCTGGTTCACGAACAGCATTCGCGCGTACCCCTCCGTCTGCAACAACCCCGGCACCACCCGGCACTCGTAGGTGTTCAGACTCACCGCCTCCGCCTCCAGCTTGGCCCACTGTCGGAACCAACTAGCCAGACCCGGTTGGCGGGAAAGGTGTCGGGCGGCGCCGCGCAGGGCGCCGAAGGCGTCCAGGACCTCTTCCGCGCGTTCCACGAAGTCCGGGGGCGGGAAGCGGCGGCCCTGTTCGATGGAGGCGATGGTGGGGACCGAGTAGCGGACCCTCGGGGCGAACTCCTCCTGGGTCAGGCGCGCCCGTTTGCGGAACGCTTTGACGACCTCGCCGAACGCCCTGAGGCTGTCCGATGTCTCCGGTTCACCACCGGCGGCGAGGCCGCCCGCACCCGTACCGTCCGTCATTCCAGACACCTCCCGCGCGACCGCTTCTTCCCCGTATCCAACTCCTCAACTCGGCCATGCTCACGGGCGGTTACCCCTACCGTCCAGGCCCCGAACCCGTACGCTGCTCCCGCGTACCAGTCGCCAGATGCCCGTAGCAGCAGGTCAGCGCCGTATACAAAGCACTCTCTGACATGCCCCGACCACAAAGGCGCGACTACCGTACGTATGTTCACGCCCTCACCCGGGTGCAGGAGTGGAGGTGTCGATCAACGACCGTGCGGAGGTTACGGGCAGTCGGTCCTACGGCTGGGGCGGGAACCCGTACGCATGGACGGCGTAGGGGTCGTCGATCTGGTGAACACCGCAGGCCAGCGGGCACATTGGCGCCATGCCAGCTACTCCCCTCCACGACACCGACGCGACCGTGCACGTCTTTCGGCAGCGGTTCACCTCTTCACCGCTGGGCGCTCGTTTGGCTCGCCATCTCGCGAGCTACCGCCTCCAGGACTGGGGCGTCCCGGCCGGTTCCGCCGTCGGTGACATCGCCGCCCTCCTCATCGCGGAACTGGCCGCGAACGCGGCCACCCATGGCAGGGTGCCCGGCGCGGACTTCGAACTGGAGCTCTCGCTCTCACCGGAACTGCTGCGGATCGATGTCTCTGACAGCCATGGGCGACGGCCCCCGGAGCCAGGCGCCCTGGTCGAAGCGGGACTCGAACAGGACGGCGGACGGGGGCTGATGCTGGTGGAGGCACTCGCCGACCGGTGGGAAGTGGTCGATCGGGCGCCCCGGGGGAAGACCGTGCGCGCCGAAGTGGACCGGCAGCGCTGACGGTCGGCGGGTGACCCGGCGACCGCCGCTCACGGTCCGTACGCGCTCACTCGCTCCGGGAGTCGCGGATCGCGTTCACCAGTCCGGTCACGAGTCGCGCCCGCTCCTCCATCGCGTCGACCACCAGATACTCATGATCGGCGTGGGCACCGCCGCCGACGGCTCCCAGACCGTCGAGCGTGGGCACTCCGAGCGCGCCCGTGAAGTTGCCGTCGCTACCGCCACCGACCGCCTTGCCCAGGATGCCCGGCTGGATCCGCTGCGCCATCGCGAACAGCTCCGCCGACGCCGACTCCGGCATCGGCGGCCGGCCCACGGCCCCCGAAACGGTGATCTGGGCCTCGTCGAGATGGGGGGCGAGTGTCGCCATCCACGTCTCGACCCGTTCTTTCTCCTCGGCTGATTCGACGCGGACGTCGACCAGGACCGTCGCTTCCGCGGGAATCACGTTGTCCGTGGTTCCCGCCGATGCCACCGTCGGCGTCACCGTCGTCCCGATCTCCGGCCGGCTCAGCGCGGAGATGTCCAGCACCTGGTGCGCCGCCTCGATCAGGGCGTTCACTCCGGCTTCGGGCTCCAGCCCGGCATGCGCCGCGCGTCCCTTGATGGACACCTCGAAGGTGCCGCAGCCCTTGCGTCCCGTCTTCAAGCCGCCGTCATCGGCGGCACCCTCGAAGACCAGTACAGCGCCGCAGGTGTGGGCCAGCTCCTCGATCAGGGCCCGTGAGGAGCGCGATCCGACCTCCTCATCGGCGGTCACCAGGATCTCCACACCCGAAAGATCGTCCAGCGCCGCCAGACCGTGGATCGCCTGCACCAGGCCACCCAGCATGTCGAAGACTCCCGGGCCCGTCGCATGCCCGTCCGCCACCTGGAACGGGCGGCGCTCCAGCGTTCCCAGCGGGAAGACCGTGTCATGGTGGCCGAGGATCAGCACTCGGGGCTCGCCACCGCCCGACCAGCGCAGGTGCGGCCCGGCCGCGCTCTCCACCAGGACGGCCTGTCCACCCAGTCGGTTCTCGATGACCGCGGCCACCGCGCGGGCCGATGCGTCCAGGGCAGCGAGATCACGCGACGGGGACTCGACCTCGACGAGCTTCCGTAGATCCTCGATCATCGCGTCAACACTCACAGCAGCGCTCTTGTGCATCGTCATGCCACCAAGATACGGGCAGCGTCCCACGCGCCAGGGGACGCAGCATGGGACGGAATGAATCCCCGCACCATCTGAGTCGCAGCCCTGCACCCAGCGGGAACCGGTTGCCGTCCCGGTCACCTGCTGTGCCGCTCACGGCGGTCGGGCGGGGCTGTTCCGGGGTTCCCGGGGCGGGATGTGGCGCGTCCACATCCCGCCCCGGGATCCACCGCTGTCACCCGGCGTGACGATGACAGGAGCACAGTGCGGCCCGTTCGAGTCGTCAGGCACCCCCGCGGCCGACGCGTTCGAGGTGTCGGGGTGGTGAGCTAGCGGGGTTCCGTCAGCAGTTCACCGTACGGTCGTAGTTCCCGAGGATTCCGCTGTAGATGTACAGCGTGCTGGCGCCGCGCGCCAACCGGTAACACTGGCTGTCCGGAGCCAGGGACACCACGACCCGCACCGACCGGGTGCCGGAACAGTTGTTGGTGAGCAGGACGTCGAAGCCGTCGGTGGTCGCCGTGACCATGCGGCCGATGCAGGACGGAGCCGTCGTCGCAGCCGCCGCGGGCGACGCCGAGAGCGCCAGGGAACCGACGAGAGCCACCGCGGTCACCGCGGCCTGTGCAGCCTTCCGGGACTTTCGCATCATGCACTCCTTGCGTAGGGGTTGTTCACAACAGCCCGAAGGTTAGGCTGGCGCGCGCACAATGTGCGCACGACATATGCACAACTCGGTTTCGGACAGCCCACGTTGTGGGCGCCGCTCTCGCGACATGGTTGGTGACGGTGCGCTTCGCTCTCCTGGGCCCCCTGGAGGTCACACTCGACGGGCAACGCATCCCCCTGGGCTCGATCAAGCAGCGCCTGCTGCTGGCCACCCTGCTCAGCCGCCCCTCGGAGACCGTGCCGACCGGGGTGCTGGTGGCCGCCCTGTGGGGCGAAGACCCGCCGGCGTCCGTCGCCGCCAATCTGCGGACGTACGCCCGGGGGCTGCGCGGCGCCCTGGGCGGCGACGGCTCCTGGGACGGCATGCCGTACACCCGCGGTGGCTATCTGCTCCGCGTCCCACCGCTCGCCACGGACGTGGAACGCTTCGACGAGGCCGCCTTCCGGGGCCGCCGCGCCCTGGCGGCCGATGATCCCGGCCTGGCCTGCGAGGAGTTGTCCCGAGCGCTGGCCGAGTGGCGCGGCCGGGTCCTCGAAGGACTCGCGCTGCCGGACGTGCTCGTGCCGTGGGCGACCGGTCTGGAGGAACGCCGGTGCCACGCCGAGGAGGACTACGCACAGGCGCTGCTCGCGGAGGGCGACCTCTCGCAGGCGGTGCGGCGGATGCGGAGACTGGTGGCGTCCCATCCCCTGCGCCAGCGGGCCTGGGGCCATCTGATGCTCGGCCTGTACCGGGTGGGCGATGTGGGGGGAGCCCTGGAGGCGTACCGCACAGTGCGCGATGCGCTGGTCCGGGAAACCGGTCTGGAACCCGGGCCCGAACTGGCGCAACTGCACCAGGACATCCTCAAACAGCGATCGACCACGGTCGGAAGTGACTCACCGCCACCGCCGCCGCGCCCCCAGCAACTTCCCCTGATCACGCCCGATTTCGTCGGTCGGGAGGAGGCCATCGCCGCGCTCGACTCCAGTCTCCACCGCACGGACGACCAGATGTCGGGCGTCGTGATCACAGCCGTCTCCGGAATGGCCGGCGTCGGCAAGACGACACTCGCGCTGCACTGGGCACACCGGGTCGCCGACCGGTTCCCCGATGGGCAACTCCATGTCGACCTGCGGGGGTACGACGAGAGCGGGGTGGTGTCCGCGTCCGACGCGCTCCAGGGGTTCGTTCAGGCACTGGGCGTACCGCAGGCCCGGATACCGTCCGGTACGCAGGCGCGGGCGGGCCTGTTCCGTAGCCTCCTGGCCTCCCGCCGGATGCTGATGGTGCTGGACAACGCCCGGGACTCCGCCCATGTCCGGCCGCTGCTCCCCGGCGCCGGGACCAGCGTGGTGATCGTCACCAGCCGCGATCGGCTCCAGGGGCTGGTGACGTCCGAAGGCGCACGGACGCTGACCCTCGATGTACTGAGCGCCCAGGAGTCGGCCCGGATGCTGGCCCGTCGGCTGGGCCCGCGGGTGGCAGCCGAACCGGACGCCGCCGCCGACATCGTGGCCCTGACCGGGCGGCTGCCCCTCGCCCTCGCCGTCGTCGCCGCCCGGGTGGCGAACCACCCGACGTTCCCCCTGCACTCCTTCGCGGCCGAACTCCGACCCACCGGCGCCCTGTTGGACGTACTGGAGGACGGCGACGCCCAGCGGATCCTGTCCTGGTCCTATCTGGCCCTGTCCGAGGAGGCGGCCCGGCTGTTCCGGCTGCTCGGGCTGCACCCGGGGCCTGATCTGACCCTGGACGCCGCGGCTGCGCTGGCCGGTGCCCCGGTGCACTCCGTCAGACCCCTCCTGCGGGAGCTGACCCGGCTGCACCTGCTGACCGAACACCGTCCCGGCCGCCATCGGTTCCACGATCTGCTGCGGACGTACGCGACCTCACTGGTCAGGACCACCGAGCCGGCCTCCGGTGTGCTCCAGGCCCGGGAGCGGTTCTACGACCACTGTCTGCACCGCGCGCACGCCGCCGCCGTGCTCGTACAGCCGCAGTGGCCGGCCGTCGTGCCCGTGCCACGGCTGCCGTCCAACAGCGGCGAGTGCGCCCGGGACGCAGAGGCCGCCCTTGAGTGGTTCGCCGGCGAGCGCCAGGTGCTGTTGCGGGCAGTGGCGCAGGCCGCGGCGTACGGCTTCGAAACGTACAGCTGGCAGCTCGCCTGGGCACTCACCGCCTATCTGGCGCCCCTCGGTCAGTGGCAGGACCAGCGCACGGTCCAGGAGACCGCGTTGGCTGCCGCCGAACGGTCCGGTGACGAGGTCGGCGAGGCCATGGCCTGTCGGCTGCTCGCCCGGGCCGACTCCCGACTCGGCGCCCTCGACACCGCCGAGCAGCTACTGCGCCGGGCCCTTGGGCTGTACGAGCGGTTGGGCGAGTGGAACGGGCAGGCCCAGACCCTGCACAACTACGTCGAGCTCTGCTACATGAGCGGTCGGCTGGCCCAGGCGCTGGAACACGGGCGGGAGGCACTGCGCCTGTACGGGCTCTCCGGCAACCGGGACGGCGAGGCACGCACCCTCAACGCGATGGGCTGGCTCCACGCCGCGCAGGGCGACTACCCGGCCGCCATCGACCACTGCACGCGTGCGCTGGAGCGACAACGGCAGGCGGGCGACCGCAACGGACAGGCCGCCACCCTGGACAGCCTGGGGTTCGCCTACCACCACCTGGCCAGCTACGACCGGGCGGTGACCAGCTATGAGGAGGCCATCGAGCTGTTCCGGTCCTCGGCCGACCGCTACCACGAGGCCGAGACCCTGGTCAGGCTGGGCGACACCAAGTTGGCGACCGGCCGTCCTGCGGAGGCGGAGGAGATCTGGGAGCGGGCCGCCGCGATGTTCGACGCCCTGTGGGACCCAGAGGCCGACGCGGTTCGGGAGCGCTTGGCCGGGCTTCGCGGCATGGCCGAGGGAAGCGACCCCCTGGTTCCCTGAGACGGTTCACTGAGTCAGCTCGCTGAGTCAGGCTTCAGAGTCAGCTTCCTGAGTCAGGCTTCAGAGTCAGCTTCCTGAGTCAGGCTTCTGGGTTGGGACAACGCGCCGGGTCCGGGGGCCGATCGGCTGTGTTGTCCGCGAGCAGGTCCCGGGTGCGGCGTACCAGTGCCTCTCGTACGTGGTCCGGGGACAGTACCCGTAGTGGGGTGCCCAGGCCCAGGAGGTACACGACGAGCTGCTCGGTGTCATTGCCGCCGATGTCGACGATGGTGGCGTCCGGGCCATCGGCGCGGTGGGTGCCGATCGTCGGCGGGACGACCTGGAGTGCGCGGTCCATGGGGTGCGGTAGCCGGACTGTCACATAGAGCGGGTACACGACGCTCGCGATGCCTCGGGAGACGAGGAGGGCCGGGTCGGGAGGGTCCACGAACTCGACCGCCCGTCCGGTGGACTGGACGCCCACGACCCGGTCGGCCCGGAAGGTCCGCCACTGGTCCCGGGCCACATCCCTGGCGACGAAGTACCAGCGGCGGCCCGTGTGCACCAGGCGGTAGGGGTCGACTTCCCGGACCGTCGCCTTGCCCGCGTGATCGCGGTACGACAGACGGGTGCGCTCCTCACTGCGGCAAGCGGCGGCCAGTTCCCGCAGCACATCGGGCGGGATCTGGCGTCCCTCGGGCCGGGGAGTGTGGACGAAGGTGGCGTCCATCTCGCCCAGTCGGCCCGCGATCCGGGGCGGTAGGACCTGCCGCAGTTTCAGCAGCGCCGACAGTGCGGCCTGATCGCTGCCCAGGACGCCGCTGAGTGCGGCCTCGCGCAGGGCGACAGCCACGGCGAACGCCTCCTCGTCATCGAGGACCAGCGGCGGCACCCGGGTGCCGCCGCCGAGGCGGTAGCCGCCCCACGGCCCCGGGTCGGACTCGACGCCATAGCCGAGTTCCCGTAGTCGGGCGATGTCCCGTCGGACCGTGCGGTCGGTGACCGCCATGCGCTCGGCCAGCTCACGGCAGGTCCACGTCGATCGGGTAGACAGCAGTGAGACCAGTCGCAGCAGACGGGTGGAGGTACTGATCACATCCCGAAGTGTTCCCCATGACCAGGACCGAACCTGTCCTGATCCCGTCCTAGCGTCCTCCCCATGAGTACCGAAACCACTGTGAGCACCGACAGCGCGTCGCACACCGAAGCCGCGTCGGGCACCGACACCGCGTCCGGGCCCGCGATCCGCATGCTGTCCATCGACTTCGACTGCCCGGACCCGATCGTGCTGTCCCGCTTCTACGGCGACGCTCTCGGCCTGCCCGTCATCTACTCCAGCGATGACTTCGTCCTGCTCGGTCGGGAGGGCGCACCCGGTCTCGGGTTCATCCGGGTGGCGGACTACCGGCCGCCGACCTGGCCGGACCCGGCCCAGGGAAAGCAGGCGCACATGGAACTGGGCGTCGACGACCTGGAGGCCGCCCACGCCCGGATGCTGGCCCTGGGCGCCGTGGAGCCTCCGGTTCAGCCACACGCCGATGAGCGGAGGGTCCTGCTGGACCCCGCAGGCCACCCGTTCTGCATCTCCACGGGGAGCTGACGGCACGGGCGGCCCATATCCACGACCGCGCACCTGCGGCTTCCGAGGCCCGTGGGCCGGTGTTGTGGGTGCGCGGTCGTGTGGGCAGCGCGGTCGTGTTGGAAGTGTGACCGCCGCGCGCTGCCCACCGGCTCAGCGCGTGACGGTCACGGGGTGGATGCGTTGGGAGGTCCCCGAGATCCCGTCCGAGGTGGTGTTGTGGGGAGACGGTGTGTCGGTTGCGCTTCCCGCACCCGAGCCGTCGGCACTCCTCTGCTCGGTGGCCTGCCCGTCCGCTCGCGGAGTGCCGCAGAACTCGGCCTCCATCGTTTCCAGCATTCCCGCCGAACTCCAGTCACCATTGAGGTTGAAGGCGAACGCATGGCGGCCGTCCTCGGTGGCCACCGCGTACGAGAGCGAGCCGACCCAGCTTCCGCCGTGTCCCCACAGCGTCTTGCCGCAACTCGCGGTGAGCCGTTCGAGACCGAGCCCGTAGTCCGAACCGGGCGTTACGGTCTTCATGGCCTTCAGCTGGCGCGGAGAGAGCAGTTTCCCCTTCATCAGTGCACTGAAGAAGCGGTTGAGGTCGCCCGCGCTGGAGATGATGTCGCCCTCGGCCCAGGTCTGCGACGCGTTCTGCAGGGTGATGTCGTAGATCTTGGTGGCGGCGGGATCGCGCGTCAGTTTCGAGTACGCCCGGCTGCTCGGTCGCGGCATGAGGGAGCTGTTCCCCGGCATGACGGTGGCCCGCAGCTTCAGCGGCTTGATGATGCGGTCGCGGACCTCGCGCTCATAGGTACTCCCCGTGGCCTTCTCCATGATCAGCGCGGCCAGCACATAGTTGGTGTTCGAGTACGCGTACTCGGTGCCGGGCGCCGACGTCGGTGGGTTCGACATCGCGGCGTCGACCGCCACCTGAGGCGTTCTGGTCTTGAAGCGGTTCTGGTAGAAGCCTGGTTCGAGGTACTTGGCCGCATAGGCGGAATCGTTGATGAAGTCGAAGACCCCGCTCGTGTGATTGAGCAGCTGTCGTACGGTGATCTTCCGTCCGTCGTGCCCCTGACCGCGCACCATTCCCGGCAGCCAGGTGTCGACCGTGTCATCCAGGTCAAGTCGCCCCTCCGACTCCAGTTGGAGCATGACGGTGGCGACGAACGTCTTGGTGATGCTGGCGACACGGAACCGGTCGTCGGCCTGGCGCGGAGCACCGGTCTTCAGATTGCCGACGCCCGCCGTGGCCTTCCACACGCCGTCCTCGGTCAGGGCCTGCGCCGTGACGCCAGGGATGCCGCCGCGGACGATGGACTCCATCGCCTGTTGTGTTCCTCGGTGTGCGGAGCGGTCCGGATGGTGGTCGGTACCGTCCGAGCGGGCCTGCGCCGGTGCCGTGAAGGCGGAGGCGGCCAGCGCCACAGCCATCAGGCCCACCACACTCGTACGCGCTCTCCCTCGTGCTGACATGTGCGACTCCCTACGGTTCGCTGCGCCGCGGGCCGGGGTGGGCCGCGCGGTCCTGATGTGGGGGAGGCGCCCTGGTTCGGCTGGGACCGCCCCGCATCGCAACAGACCGCAAAGAGGGATGAGATGGTTGATTCTCGGAGGAAATTCCTAGATCGCCGCTTGAGTTCCTGGGTCACGGCTCAGTGGTCGAAGGCCACGGCTCAGTGGCCGTCGGACGGCGAGGAGGACACGGGCCGCGGCACTCACCTCGGCATCCTTCGGTGTTCACTTCGGCACCCATGAGGACTCCGGTCAGGGGATCGGGGGTTGACTGCGCGGGGCCTCGATGCCGGGCGACCGTCAGACGAGGAACGGCCGCAGGTCATCCGTACCGGGCAGACCGGGCAGACCGAACAGGGGTGTGCCCGGCCGCCGAGGAAACCGCTCCCGTCGCCTCGACCGCCGGGTACCTGGACGCGCGGACGTCAGACGCCGATGTCCCGACCGTCCTTGCGCCAGATCGACACCACGGCCGGCCGGACGAGCTTGCCCGGGCCGTCCGGCCAGGTGCTGTCGGGCTTCTCGACCGTGGCGAAATCGGTCTCGCCCGGATGTTGGACGGCGACGAGGACTCTTCGGTCCTGGATCACCGGGCCGCAAGTCTCCGCCCCGATCGGCACGGTGAGGAACTGCTTCAGCTCACCACGTCGCTCGCCCTGGGTGGCCACACCGAACAGCCCGTCGTTGGAACCGAGTTTGTTGCCGTCGGTGGAAATCCACATATTGCCGTGCGGGTCGAACGTCACATTGTCCGGGCAGGAGATCGGGCTCACCCGGTCCTTGGGGAAGCCGGCGAAGTAGGTCTGCGGGTCGTTCGGGTCACCTGCGACCAGGAACAGCCGCCAGGCAAAGCCGTCGCTCGACGGATCGTCCCAGTTCTCCGCCAACTCCAGGATCTGACCGTGCTTGTTGAAGTTCCGCGGATTGGCCTCGTCCGCGCCCGGCTTGCCGGGGTTGCCACGCTCGGTGTTGTTGGTCAGCGCCACGTACACCCGGCCCGTGCGCGGGGACGGTTCCACGTCCTCGGGCCGGTCCATCTTGGTGGCCCCCACCTTGTCGGCCGCGAGCCGGGTGAAGACGTACACCTCATCCGCCGTCATCCCCGGCACGTGGGAGACCTTGTCCGTCGCCAGGGGAATCCACACACCGGAGCCGTCGAACTCACCGTCGGCCGGATGAGCGCCCGTACCGCTGCCGTTGGTGTACTCCGGGCTGTCGCCGGTCAGTTTGGCGACATACAGTGTGCCCTCGTCCAGCAGGGTGAGGTTGTGTTCGCGCGCCGCACGGGAGTTGCCCTTCTTCATCCGCTTCGACGAGACGAACTTGTAGAAGTACTCGAAGCGCTCGTCGTCACCCATGTAGACGACCGGACGGCCGTCGTCGGTCAGCCGGGGCTGCGCACCCTCGTGCTTGAAGCGGCCCAGCGCGGTGCGCTTGCGAGGAGTGGAGTCGGGGTCGTACGGGTCGAGCTCGACCACCCAGCCGAAGCGATGTGTTTCGTTGGGTTCCTGTCGGACGTCGAAGCGCTTGTCGAACCGCTCCCACTTGCGCTCGGTCGCCCCCGTGGCGAGCCCGTAGCGCCGGTCGGTGGGACGGCTGGAGTGGGCGAAGTAGTTGTTGATGTTCTCCTCGCCGTGCAGCGTCGTCCCCCAGGGTGTCTCGCCCCCCGCGCAGTTGTTGAACGTACCGAGGACTCGGGTGCCCGACGGGTCGACCGATGTCTTCAGCAGGGGACTACCGGCCGCGGGCCCGGTGACACGGAACTCCGTGGTGGCGGTGATCCTCCGGTTCAGGCGGTGGCGCGGGACGGCGGTCAACCGGCCCGTACCCCGCTCCTCCTGGACCACCACGACCGACAGACCGTGCCCGGCCCAGCCGATCTCCACCTGTTCGCGGGTCGGGTTCTGGGGGTCGTAGTTGCGGAACATCAACCACTCGCTGGTGTACTCGTGGTTGGCGACCATGAGCTGTCGACCGCGCTCACCGGGGAGCGGCAGCAGCGAGAGGAAGTCGTTGTTGTAGCCGAACTGGCCGGCCTGCGCCTTGGCCGTCTGCCTCTCGGCGTCGAAGGCGGGCGCACCGCGCAGGATCGGATCGCCCCAGCGGATCACGATGTCCTGCCGATAACCGGAGGGGATGGTGACGGTGTCGGCCACATTGGGTGCGACGGGTGCGAAGCGCAGGCCACGGGCGCCATCGGCGCGCCCGTGCCCCGCCCCCCTGGAGACCGCTGCGGCAGCGTGCGCCCGTCCGCCCCCGCCGGGGCCGGCGACGCTCGCGGCGCCGACGGCAGTGGCGACGGTCACCACGGCTGCGGCGCGCACCACGGACCGACGGGAGAGCGCTCCGGCGATGATGTCGGCGGCGTACTCGTTGTCACTGGTGTTGGGGACTTCCTGGAAACAGGCGTCACCGCATCGGTATCGGCAGGTGAGCGCGGAACGTCCGCCCTGGTGCGGCTTGGAGCTCAGAAGCGGCAGCATATTGCGCACTGTGTCCTCCTCCGGCGCGATGGCGCCGACAGCTTTGGGAGTTTTCCCGGCCAGACACTAAGGGGATATGAACCAGGTCACAAGACAATGGATCTGGAGTTCCAAGAAGTCGAATCAATAATCATGGCCATTACACGCACAGACGCCTGGCCATGGACATGCCTGCGAACATGCCTGATCAGAGAGAGAGTGAACATCTATCTCTCTGCAATATCCGGTCACAGTGATAGCCAGCCGACATCGCCACAAGGGCGGTCCATGGCGAAACAAGGTCAGTCCATAGCGAACCGAAGCCGAGACCCCCTACATATTCCTAGCCGATGAGAAATCCTGAGCCACCACCTTTCGTTGCGCACAATTTCGAATAACCAATGTCAGGTCCGCTACGGGCTAGGCCACCGGTGATGCCTTTCCCGGCGCTCACCGGTTTCCAGGAAATAGGCGGCTTTCCTCTCCAGAACGGCCCCTTCGGAACGGCCCCTCCAGAACGGAACCCCAGGAGGGAATGACCAGAAGGCGGGTGCACCGGTGGTGGATGTCCATGGTGGGGAGTCCGTGGCACGGACTCCCCACCACCCCGACGGGCGGGCCTTTCCGAAAGTCAGGGCGGGACCCGGAAAGGGGACGAGGGCGGAACCCGGGGTCGGAATCGGCGGTCGACCCGGGGCTCCGCCCCGACTGTGGGGACCGGTGGTGGCAGCGGCCGGCAGGAGCCCGTTGCCATCACCGACTTCAGGGAACGACAGGGCTACAGAGCTACAGGGCTACAGGACGAACACTCCGATGAGCATGACCGCGGCGAGCGCCGTGACGCCCTGGACGAGGGTCGCCGCCGTGTGGGCCCGGTATGCCGTCTTGACGTTCATGCCGGAGAACTGCGAGACGACCCAGAAGTAGGAGTCGTTGACATGGCTGACCACCATCGAACCCGCACCGATCGCGAGGACCGCCATGACCTGGCCGATCGGGATCGCGCCCATCGTCCCGTCCAGACCCAGTGCGGGCAGGAGCGGCTGCGCCAGGGTGGAGGTGATGATCAGGGCCGCGGTGGTGCTGCCCTGCGCGGTCTTGAGCAGTGCCGCGAGGGCGAACAGGACGAGCAGCGCAGTGAGTCCGCTGACCGCCGAACCGTCACCGATGAGGGTGCCGATGTAGTCGGCCATCGGGGTGCCCTTGATCACCGCACCGAACGCGCCGCCCGCACCGGTGATGACCAGGATCGGAGCCGCGTCCACCAGTCCTTCGGCGACCCAGGTGGTGAGCGCCTTGGCGTCGAGCTTCTTCGGGAGCAGCAGAAGTGCCAGCAGCACACCGATGAGGAGGGCGTTGACCGGGGCGCCGAGGTCCTTGAGCAGACTGCCGAAGGCGCCGTCGATCACGGTGCCGTCACCCGAGGGGAAGGCGGCGACCGAACCCACGGCCATCAGCACGATCGGCAGGAGGATCGGGGTGAGGGCGCGGGACAGGCTGGGGAGGTGGTCGAACTGCTCCTTGTACTCCTCGAACGTCTGCTTGGCGTCAGGGAGCTTGCTCTCCAGGTTCCCGGTGCGGCGCAGTGCCCAGGCCAGTCCGGCGAGGGCGGCGACGAGGGAGACCGGGATGGAGAAGAGAATGACCCAGATCAGTCCGTCAGAGCCGATGCCAACGTTGCCAGCCGCTGCGATCGGGCCGGGGGTCGGCGGCACGAAGGTGTGGGACGCGTACAGGCCGGTGGCGAGCGCTGTGCCCAGGACCACGGGGTTCTTGCCGGTCTTGCGGGCGATCGAACGCTGGAGCGGCGAGAGCACCACATAGCCGGAGTCACAGAAGACCGGGATGGAGACGACCCAGCCGATCAGGGACATGGCTATCGCGGGGTGGCGTTTGCCCACGACCTTCAACACGGCTTCGGCGAGAGTGACGGCTGCACCCGTGCGCTCCAGCACCTTGCCGATGATCGTGCCGAAGAGGATCACCAGACCGATGCTGGCCAGGATGGCGCCGAAGCCCTCGGCGATGGTGGTGCCGAGCTTGTCGACGTACGCCTGGTCCGAGTCGGTCGCGGCTCCGATGCCCATCGCGACCAGGCCGAAGGCGTAGGTGGCGAGGACGATGGCCAGGAACGGGTGCATCTTGAAACGGCCGCACAGAAGAATGATCAGGCCGATGCTTGCCGCCAACGCGGCGAGCAGGGCGGGTCCAGCGGTGCTCATGGGACTCCTTGCGGGGACAGGAACGGCGTTGCGGGTACGGGGACGGAAGGGAGCCGGTCCTGGGCAGGACGGGAGCCCTCGGGTAGATCAGGGGATGCGGTGCGTACGGGCGGCTCGGTGGGGCAGTGCGCGCAGTGGGGCAGGGGGAGGGTCAGCGGGACCGCAGGCGCACGGCTTGTTCGGCGGCGGCAGCCAGCAGCTGATCCGCCGACTCGGTCATGAAGGACAGCGTCCGGGGACCGTCAGCGATGCTGAGCGCGGCGGTCAGACCGATCTCGTGCAGTTCGTCGATCGGATGGACGATCTCACCGGCGAGTGCGACGGCGGGGACACCACGCTCCCGGGCGAGCCGCGCGACGATGGAGACGACCTTGCCCGCCGCGCTCTGTCGGTCGAGCCTGCCTTCTCCGGTGATCACCAGGTCGGCGCCGGTGAGCGCCGCCGGGAGCCCGACGGTGTCGGCGACCAGTTCACAACCACGGACCGGCTCGGCGCCCAGGACGGCGACCATGCCGCCGCAGGTGCCGCCGGCCGCTCCGGCGCCGGGCAGATCGTGCACCCGTACCCCGAACTGTTCGGCGAGCACATCACCGAAGCGGGCGAGGGCGCTGTCCAGTTGCCGTACCTGTTCGGGGGTGGCGCCCTTTTGCGGACCGAAGACCGCGGCTGCACCTTCGGGGCCGACCAGGGGGTTGGTGACGTCGCACGCAATGCGGAAGCGCGTCTGACGGACGGAGTCCTTCACCCCGCTGACGTCGATGCGCGCCAGTTGTGCGAGCGCCGCGCCGCCGGGAGGCAGTTCGACGCCTTCGGCATCCTCGAACCGTACGCCGAGCGCACGCATCAGACCGGTACCGCCGTCGGTGCTGGCGCTGCCGCCGATGCAGACGAGCAGGTCCCGCGCTCCGCGTTCGATGGCGTTGGCGATCAGTTCGCCGGTGCCGGTGGTGTCGGCGTGCAGCGCGTCCCGCTCGCCCTCGGCGAGCAGGGGCAGTCCCGATGCGGCGGCGAGTTCCACCACCGCGGACCCGCCGTCACCGGAGAGAACATAACGGGCGGGGACGGGACGACCGAGGGGGCCGGTGGCACTCAGGGTGACTTCCTGGCCCCCGGTGGCACCGAGGATGCAGTCGAGGGTGCCTTCGCCACCGTCGGCCATGGGGACCCGGACCACTTCCGCGGCCGGCAGGGCACGACGTACACCCGTCTCGATCGCCGCGCAGACCAGGGAGGCCGACAGGCTGCCCTTGAAGGAGTCAGGAGCGATAACAACACGCACAGAACCAGGCCCTTCGGGAGGAATGAGCACATCCGGGGAGTCCGATGAGCTGTGTCGGAACTCTAGGTACTGGGGTGCCCGGTCAGTATTGGCCCGGATGACGAACTTTTCCCCCCTGCGCACACCCGAGGTTGTGCACGGTGCACAACCTCGGATCCGGCGCAGTGGGCCGATCCCGACGATTCAGTCGAGCTCGGTGAGATGCAGGGCGACCTGGAGGACGACCGCGTCCTGGAAGGAGCGGGGATCGCGCGAGGTGAGGTCCTCGATCCGGCCCAGCCGATAGGCGAGGGTGTTGCGGTGCACATTGAGCGCCAGGGCGGCATCGGTGATGCTGCGGTCCTGGGCGAAGTAGACCCACAGCGTGTGTCGGAGCTCTGCGGAGAGCGGGCCGAGGATGCGTTCGGCGGTGGCGTTGCGGGTGTCGGTCGCGATCCGGGCGAGCAGTGCCGGGAGTTCCAGGTCCGACAGGCGCACCTCGCCCACGAGCTTTCTGCGCATCGCGAACCTGGCCTGCCCGGTGCGTTCCACCAGGGCGGCGAAGTCCTCCGACCGACCGGCGTCGAGGACGCCGATGTCCTTGCGGCTCTCGCACAGGGACACAAGGCGGCGGCGCAGGGCCACGGCAGCGGTGCCACCGGCCACGGCCCACACCGCGCCCTCGGCGTCGGCGGCGACCAGCACGGCCGCCTCGTCCACTTCGAGCCAGCGGTACAGCTCGCGGGGGTCGGCAGCCGTGTCCTGCTGTCCGCAGTGCAGGACGAAGAGGGTGTACGGGGCCTCCACCCGGCAGCCCGCGAGTTGCTGACGCTGACGCCAACTCTGCACGGTGAGCCGTTCGGCGACGAGGTCCTCGACGATCTGCTGTCGCACCCGGTGGCGCCAGCCGGCCTCACCGAGGAACGCCTGTTGCATGACCATCACCTCGGCCAGGTGCGCGATCGCCCGGGCGATCTCGCCGACATCCCGCGGCTCACCGCTGACACCGACGACGCCGACGATCTCGTTGTCCAACCGCAGGGGCAGGTTCACACCGGCCCGGGTGCCGTGGAGGGTACGGGCCTCTTCCCCGGTGACGGAGAAGGGCAGCCCCGTTTCCAGTACCCGTCGGGCACCCTCATGGAGGCTTCCCACGCGCGATCGATCGCCACTGGCGGTGATCACACCTCGCTCATCCATGATGTTCACGTTGACCCCGAGGCGGCCGACGATGTCGTCGACAATGGCCTGAGCGGTCGTGCCGGCAATCATCGGGCCAAGATACCCGCGTAGACGGAGTACGCCAGGGTTGGTGCACAACGGTTCGTGGCCGTTGTGGGTGTCGCGTTAAGACGGTGACGCTGCCGGCCTCTCCCCCGGCCGTGCCCGCACCGCACGAGTCCCCGTACGAGTCCCCGTACGACGTCTCGTACAGCCACTCGTACGAGATCTCACGAGCGGTGGGCGGTGGGGATCAGATCGGGTCAGTGGGTGGTGTCGGCCCGCATCGACCCGATGTGATCCCTCGCACGATCTCAGCCGAGGATGTCGTAGATCCCGCACTGCGCGGACTCGGAGTCCACCACGAAGCCCGGGCTGCACCCCACGACGATGCGCGGGTCCTGCTCGATGGTGATGATGATGTCGCCGAAGTCGTGGGCCGAGGCGGTGGAAGCGCCGGCGATGCCGGCGACGGTGAGCGCGAGGGCGGCCAGCAGGGTACGCATACGCATGGATCTGTCCCTTGGTCGTGGATGAGCCATCGAATGTGAACGTCGAGCGGACACTACCGACGCGACGTGATCGTGACGGTGTCCACATCGCGCTGCGCCGACCACGGCACCCGATCGGACCCATCCCACGGGGAGCGAGGTCCGGCCACGGGCTGCGGCAGGGCCTCGTCCCCAAGGTAATGGACACGTCGAAGGGCTACTCGACCGTTCGGGCGAAGCGCGCCCAGTCGGTGAACTCCCAGTCCCACCGACGACACACCCGCTCGCGCGGCAGATCCTCCTGCGAGGGGTCGAGGAGCATCAGCGCGACATGCCGACCGTCTCCGACGATCACCGCCAGCAGATAGCCGCCCTGGGTCGTCAGCATCAGGGACATCTCGTTGTTCGTCATGGCGAACCGCGCGTCGGGACGGTCGACCTTCTTGACCTCGATGCGTACGGGTCGCCCCTGTGCGTCGATGCCGTCCAGGTCGTAGCCGACGTTCTGCCCGCTGACGTCTTGCAGGCTCCAGCCCCGGCCGTTGAGGAACTCCATGGTGGCGATCTCGGCGGTGCGCCAGCGCGCCAGGACCGCCGGCAGGGAACCGTCCGGCGCGGGGGCGGCCTTGGCTGCGGACACCACCGGGGCGGGAGGCGCCGGCGGTGGCACGGCGGGCGCCGCCGCTTCGACGAGTTCCCGTTCGACCGGGGTGAGCTTGCGGCCGTGCGTACGGGCGAGTTCCTGGAAGTGCCCGCCCAATCGGCTCTGGAGCGGTTCGGAGAGTGCATCGCTCCCCTGTGCGCTCAACACCGCCGACAGATCGAGCGTCTCCAGACCGAGGACCGCCTTGACGGCCCGCGCGGCCGGCTGGTTGCGGTGGGCGTAGAGCGCCGCGGGCGCCCCCGCGGGAAACACCGTCGCCACGTCGTCGGGCTCCAGCAGGACGCCGGAGTACGCGAAGGGCGGGCGACGGGCCGTCATCTGCTGCCGCAGCGCGGTGACCAGGAGCTTGCTGGCCGATGTGCCCGGGGACACCAGCAGGTTGCGGATGTCCTCGCCCTCCAGCACCAGTTGCCACAGCCGATCGAAAACAGGATCGCCCGGGGTGCGCAGGCTGTCCGCGATGGCCCGCGCAGCATCCACGAGGACCTGTCGGGTGGATTCGTCGGCGACCACGGCATGGGTGCGCGAAGGATCGGTGAGGAGGTCTCCCGAGACGACGACGGGCAGACCGACCTCGTCGTCGAGGGGGAGGAAGCACGCCAGTCGGCCGCGCACTCCGGTGAGCGTCATGGCGCGGGCGTTCAGCGGAACGGCGACGGTCGCCCGGCCGTGCACCAGGACCCCGAACCGGGCTTCGCCCTCCTCCAGCCGAAGGACGATGCCCGAGGCGTCGCGCTCGATGTGGATGTCGCGCTTGCCGGCGTCGGAGCTGATCTCGATGCGCTGCACATTCCGTAGGAAGAGGGCGCTGATCGGGTCGAGTGCGTCGAACCCGGCTTCGGCTTCGGGTCGGCAGGTCACGGTGAAGACGGCGCCGTGCACCGGGTCCCCGCGGTGGATCTCGGAGGGTATCCGGATCAACGGGGTGGCGTTCGGGCTCGTCTCCCCGAGCAGCGCGGCCGAGGCGGCACGGTCGAAGGAGAAGCCCACGTCACCGGAGCGCACATCGATGCGGGTGGCGACCGCGGCCAGCGACTTGAAGCCGATGCCCCGGTAGCCGATCGAATCCCCACCGCGCGTCTTGGTGGAACTCGCGCTGCGGCACAGCGCCTCGACGTCCGCGGCGTCGAGGAGTCGTCCGTCGTTGGTCCAGCGAAAGCGCCCGCCGCCGAGGGCTTCGATGCGTACGGTGCCCGAGCCCGCGTCGTCGGAGTTCTGGAGCAGTTCGTACGGGACGCGATTGCGGTAGGTCTCGGCGAGCAGCCCCTCCATGCGGGCGATCTCCCCGAAGAGACCGGGCGCCTGGTGGTGTTCGCGGACCAGCGCGTCCTGGAGTGCGGTGAGGCGCGGGACGAGTTCGCTCACAGGTCTTCCGCATCGACGAGCCGGACCACGACACGCACCGGCTGCCCCGCGTACTCGTCGAGGTCATCGCCGACGTCCGCGATCCAGCGAGGCTGGCGCCCGGGGAGCTTCCCCCCGTCCTGGACGGCGATGTGGCCGTACAGGCTGACTTCGCGCTTTTGAAGGAGGAACCCGGCTTCGTCGAGCACTTCCACCACCAGACCGGGCAGAGCCACCTCGAAGGGGCACTCGTCATCGAGGGTCGCGTCCTGATCGCGCCAGTCCTCGGCCGTGAGGTAGTCGGCGAGCAGTTGCTGCGCCGTTCCGAACTCGGCGGAGCCTTCGAGGTGGACCCGCAGCACCTTGTCGTAGGAGTCACGGAGGATGTGGGCGCTGCTGGTGTTGAGCCGCAGTCGTACGGACTCGTAGGTGGTCTCGTCCAGCACCTCGATCGGCAGGGCGGTGATGTTCGTCGGCGGCAGGCTCAGCCCCGAGTCGATCTCCTCCACGTCGAAGGCGGTGAGGCGCAGGACGATGTCGTCGGCCTCAAGGGGCTTCTTGCACTCCCATGACTGGCTCGTGAGGGAGATTCGCTGGGGGCGCTTGCTCACCTTCTTGACGGTCTCCAGGACGACGCGCTCGTACCGGGGGGCCGCGGAGGAATCCTCCCGACGGCTCAGGGCGATCAGCAGGGGTGGCGCGTAGTCACCGCCGCCGAAGCGGTCCGTCCAGTCCTCGGGGAGGAACCGGACCGTGCCGGAGACCGCTATCTCCTGGAAGTGGTCCTTCTTCCCGTAGCTCTTGGTGACCAGTCGCGCTTCGACCTCGTCGATCTGCCATCCCACGAGGGACAGAGAGAGGTCGTCGACCTCAATGCTCAGCGCCTGAACCGATTTGTCACTCATTGTCCTGCTCGCCCTCCCCGCGGTGGTGCACACTGCGCACGCCAGGATCCGATCTGGCAAACGGACGATACCGCCTGTAAGGGTCGTTCAGGTCGGTGGGGGAAAGGAGCGGGTTCCCGATCCGACGGCCCGAGGTGGACCCGGTAGTCACAGGGATGCGTGGCGTCGAAGCCGGGCCCTGCTTTCGGACCCTGCCGGGCGTGCTGTGGTGCCTGGCGACGAGCGGTGGGCGTTGGGCGGTGGGCGTTGGGCGACGGGGAGGATGTGCACCGACGGTAGGTTGGTCCGGGTGAGGCCCGACGATGCATCCCCGCACACCCGTGAGCGAGCGACAATGACGACCACGCCAGCCGTTGCTGCGGACAGGCCGGCCGACCGGCCGCAGGTGTCGGGGGGTTCGGAGACCGTCGGCGGTCTTGTCATCTTCCTCAACGGCACGTCGAGTTCCGGCAAGTCGAGCATCGCCCGCGAGTTGGCCGCGCAACTCGACGATCCCTGCTTCCATCTACCGGTGGACGCCTTCCACGCCATGCGGTCGAGCCCCGCAATCGCACCCGATCGACTACCGGCCGTCCTCAAGCGCACCTGGATGGGGTACCACCGTGCGGTGGCCGGTATGGCGGCGGCCGGCAACACCGTCATCGTCGACCATGTACTCAGCGAGCCGTGGCGCCTGTGGGACTGTGTTGGGCTCTTTCGCCCGCAGGATGTCGTCCTCGTCGGTGTGCACTGTCCCCTGCCTGAGTTGGAACGCAGGGAACAGGCCCGGGGCGACCGCCCGGCGGGGCTGGCCGCCCACCAGTTCACCCGGGTCCATGCACACGGCCTGTACGACCTGGAAGTCGACACCGGCAGCACCACACCGGCCGAGTGCGCACGACGGATCAAGGACTTCCTACCGGAGCGGCCGACCCCCACCGCCTTCGAACGCCTGGCCGCGCTCAGCCCGGACCCCTCCTGAGCAAGGCCCTTCCCGCATCTGCCGGCAAGGCCGTTCATCACCCATGCGGATCTGCGTCGGGCGAGGCCGCCGTGAGCCCCGGGTCGCACCCGGTGTGGCGTCGGTAGGGACGGGCAGGAAGGACCGCATGGAGACGACACTGCCGGACGGACGCCCCGTACCACCCCCTCAGGCCGATGAACGCGCCATGCTGGAAGCCTGGTTGGAATTCCACCGCGAGACCCTCGTACTGAAGTGCGCGGACCTCGACGACCAGCAACTGCGCACCCCGTCCGCAGCACCGTCCAGCATGACCCTCCTGGGCCTGGTGCAGCACATGGCGGAAGTCGAACGCAACTGGTTCCAGAGGGTGTTCGCCGGTACGGACATCGCTCCGGTGTACGGAACATGGGAGGGCGACGGCTTCGCACTCCGACCCGACCGGGGGTGGGAGCAGGTCCTGACCGACTGGCGCACCCAGATCGCACGCGGCCAGGAGTTGGTCAGGGACATCCCCCTCGACGCATGTGCCCGTACCGAGGGGCAGGAGTTCTCGTTGCGTTGGATCCTGATCCACCTCATCGAGGAGTACGCACGTCACAACTGTCATGCCGATCTCCTACGGGAACGGATCGACGGGGTCACCGGCGCCTGAGCCCAACCCACCGGCTGATCGACGGGGACCCACCATCGGCCCGCTCACCGGGCCGGTGGTGGAGCGTGCCCCTCCGATCCCTCGCACCCATCGGTTCCCCTACGCTCGCAGTCATGGGGGAGGGAGCCTGATCATGGGACGTCGGGAGAAACCGTTGGAGCCGGAGGCGGGGCCGGTACAGCGCTTCGCATTCGAACTGAGGGAATTACGCCGTACGGCGGGGGGTCCGACCTACCGGGCGATGGCGAGGAGTTGTCCGTACTCCGCGCCCACGCTCTCGGTCGCGGCGGCAGGTGAGCGCCTGCCCTCCCTCCCGGTAACGCTCGCCTATGTAGTGGCCTGCGGCGGGGACCCGGAGCTGTGGGAGAAGCGTTGGCACATGGCCGCCGACGAGGCCGGCAACACGCGCGACGACAGTGCCGAAGCCCCGTACCCCGGGCTGGCCCGCTACGAGCCCGAGGACAGCGACCACTTCTTCGGCCGGGACGCACTCGTGACCGAACTGCTGGAGCTCATCGGTCGGCGCCCCTTCGTCGCGCTGGTGGGGGCGTCCGGCAGCGGGAAGTCATCGCTGCTGCGGGCCGGGCTGATCCCCGCAGTCCGGGCGTCAACGGACGGCCCGGAGGTGATCCGCATCCTCACCCCGAGCCCCCCGCACATCCGCGACGGGCTGCTCAGCGAAGGCGCGCTGGTCCTCGTGGACCAGTTCGAAGAACTCTTCACCGTCTGCCGCAACCCGGTGGAACGCAACGCCTTCATCCAAGCGCTGCTCGACTCCCCGGCCAGGATCGTCATCGCCGTCCGCGCCGACTTCTACGGCCGGTGCGCGGAACACCCGGCACTCGCCGCCGCCTTGAAGGAAGCCGTGCTGTTGGTGGGGCCGATGACGGCCGAGCAGTTGCGCGAGGCCGTGGTGGGGCCGGCCACCGCGGAGCAACTCACGGTGGAGCGGGCGCTGACCGCCCGTATCGTCGCCGACGCGGGCGCCGAGCCAGGCGGGTTGCCGCTGGTGTCGCACGCCCTGTTGGAAATCTGGCGGCGCCGGCGCGGCCGGACGCTCACCGAGGCAGCGTACGAGTCGATCGGCGGCCTCCACGGAGCGATCGCCCACACCGCCGAAGGAGTCTTCGCCGACTTCACCGAACCGGAGGCGCACGCCGCACGCGTACTCCTGCTGCGGTTGATCGCCCCGGGCGAGGCGAGCGCGGACACCCGTCGTCCCGCCCAGCGGGCCGAGTTGGAGCTGTCACCGGAGTCGGCCCTCGTGCTGGAACGACTGGTGCGGGCCCGGCTGCTCACCATCGACGACCAGGCCGTCAATCTGGCCCACGAAGCCCTGATCACCGGCTGGCCCCGATTGCGGAGGTGGATCGAGAACGACCGCGAAACACTCCGCATGCACCGGAGACTGACGGAGACGGCCGGCGTCTGGGAGGAGCTGGGACGGGACGAGGGGGCACTGTACTGGGGAGCACAACTGGAGTTGGCCCGGGAGGCATTCTCGCAATCGGACGCACTCACCCCCGAGGAGCGTGCCTTCCTGCTGGCCTCCACGCAGGCTCATGACAAGGCCCGGCGGGCGGATGCCCGGGCCACCCGTCGACTGCGGTGCCTCATCGTGTGCCTCTCCCTGCTGGTCTGTCTGGCCACCGTCGCCGGGGGGATGGCCTGGTGGCAGAGTGAGGTGAGCCAGCGACGCGCCGTCGACGCGGAGGCCCGCCGAGTGGCGCAGATGGCCGACACCATGCGGGAGACCGATCCGGCCACCGCCATTCGCCTCAGTCTGGCCGCATGGCGACTGGCAGACCTCCCGGAGACGCGACGTGCGCTCTTCGCAGCGGCAGCCCAGTCCGACATCGCGTCGTTCACCCCACCATGGACCTCCGCGCCCGGGTTCATCAACGGTCAACACCGCCTCAGCGCGGACGGTCAGACCGTGATGAGCGTCGGTGCGAACCACCTCGACCGCTGGGATGTATCGACCGGCACTCGACTTCCCCAACTGAGGATCCTGAACCACAGGGGGACACGGCTGATGGAGATCGCCCCCGACCTACGGAGCGCCATCGTCCGGGTGTCACGCGGAGTCCAACTGTGGGACCTCTCGTCGAGCGCACCGACGGGCCCCGTCATGAGCTCTCGCCACGGATTCTCCCAATCCTGGTTCACGACGCGCGGCCAACTCCTCGCCCTGCATGAACAGGGTCGTTCGGTGGGCCTGTGGAACATCCGGTCCGGGGCGAAGGTGCTCGATACGGGCGGCAGATGGGACTCGATCCACCAGGTCGAAGTCACATCCGACGATCGACTGCTGGCCTTCTGCGCCGACAGCGGGCCGCTCCAGATCTGGAACGTCCAGGAGCGGCGCCGGCTCGCCACGCCCTGGCTCGACCGACTCGGCAGCTGTGCTCGGAACTCATTCCGGTTCACCCCGGACGGAGGGACGCTGGCGGTCGCCACCTCCACGGGCGTCCGTCGCTGGGAACTCTCGTCGGGACGGGAGTTGACCCGCTTCGGGACTACACGCCAGTCCGAACTGGCGTTCAGTACGAACGGGGCGCACCTGGCCACGCTGGGCGACAGGGAGATCCTGGTCTGGCGCGTGGCCTCCCCCACCCAGCCCATGCTCCGCTTCCCCGTACACGGCAGGAACATCTTCGCGCTGCGCCTGGACATGTTCCGAGGTGTGTTGCGCTATGCGATGGGCCAGAAGCACGCCTTCACCGTGCGCACGATCCATGTGAGCACGCCCACGCGTGACGTGCAGCAGGAAACACCGCTCACGGCAGCGAAGTACAGCCCGGACGGCACGGCGCTGGCCACCGTCAGCGCCGGACGGTACGAACTCCGCAACGGCGACGGGACCGGACGGCTGGGGGAGCTTGAGCCCGCCCCGGCGGCCTGCGACTTGGACTGCGCCCGCTTCCTGGCATTCGACCGTCACTCCGAGACATTCGCATACCTCCCGGCGTCGGGCCGGATCGTGGTGTGGAACCTGAAGGACGTCAAACGCACCCGGACGCCCCCGGTTCCCCCCGGTGTCACGGCACTGGCCCTCATCGACTCACTGGGCAAGGTCGTGGTGTCCCGTACCTATGGGCACCTTCAGTTCCTGGACGCACTCTCGCTACCTCCCGGAGAGAAGGGGGTGGTGTGGTCGAATCTGGTCGAGGACCGCCCGGGTGTGATCCTCGCAACGGGCTCGTACGACTCCCTCGTGACCTCTGCGCGACAGCGCATCACCCAGGGCGTCAACGGGATGACCGCCGACCACTTCATCGCCCATGGGGAGGGGCCCCTCACAGCGGTGGCGGTCAGCAATGACCGTGAACTGATGGCCGTGGGCGACGTGGACGGGCGGGTCACCCTGTGGGACGGCGAAGGGAGGCGAAGGATCAGTGTGCTGAGTGCGGGAGACCCACTGGACAAGACGGTCAACGCGACGCCTCCGGCGCTGGCCTTCTCCCCCGACAGCCGCAAACTCGCGGTCGGCGAGGCCAGCGGAGGGGTACGGGTGTGGGACACCGCCTCACCCCGCTCGCCGGGCAAGCCACTCCCCCAGTCCCACGGGCCGGTGCTGGCGCTCGCCTTCACCCCCGACACCCGGCAGGTACGGGTGACCACCCCGCACACGGCATCGCACACCTGGTCACTCGACGCCAGCCACACGGCCGAGGCACTGTGTTCCCGACCGGGGCAGTCCTTTCCCAAGGCCGAGTGGAAGACCTATCTCCCCGAAGTTCCGCATCGGTCCATCTGCCCCGACTGAACAGCCCGAGCCGGCGGACGTTCGCCACCAGGCGCGTCCGCCGGCGACGCCGACCGAAGCAGAATGCCGTTCCCGCCACGTCGGGGCATCGAAAAGCGGCGTGGCGCAACAACTGCGCCCATACTCCCGCATCTAACATGGAGAAAACGACCGAAGCCATGCGATATCCAACACCTGGACGGTCGCATCGCGCACCGGCGAGCCCCACACCGGGCGCACAGGACTCGGCCGAGTTTGATCACGGGTGTGACCTGAGGGGACCTCCCTCGTTCAACACATCATGATCGACAAGTCTGGATCACCGGCCGGGAGCGGCCTGTTGGCCGCCGCGGGAGGATTCCGCACGGCGGCCCACCACCACTCGGGTCACCCACACCCACAACTGCGCCCTGTCGAACCTCGATGACCCCTCTCCCATCGGCCGGCTCCAAGCGGTCAGGCGTCGGTGCGCCGACCCTTCCGCAGCCCGTCAACGGCAGTTCTGGCCCGGTGCGCGGCGTCGGAGCGGACACGGGCATGCCGGGGATGAGTAAGGGTGACCTGCCGGATGAACTGGTGGAAGCAGGCCAACGCCGCCACCGGTGGAATGGCCGCGACCGACACACCGGGCACCGTCTTCGTGGCATGCGCGATGCACAACACCATCGCCACACCGGTGAAGCACACGACGATCAGCCAGGCGTGCAGGGCCTGCCGTCGATGCATCGCGGCGCGAAGGATGGACAGACAGGCCACCAACCAGGGCCCGAAGACAAGGAACGGCCATCCCCGCGCCAACTCGTCCGGAACCCCGACCAGTGCCAGATAGCGCAGGGGGTCGTAGGAGACCAACGCACTGAGCATTCCGACGGCGGTCATCAAGAAGGCGGTCATCATCGCGATGATCGCGCTGAGCAGCCGTGTTCCACTCGGCCAGACCATGGGCTTGCGCGGCTCACGCACCTTGCGCCGACTGTGCGAGCGCGGGCGGGGCACTGCGGGAGCGGGCGGGGGCGGCGCCGCTGGAGTGGCCCGCAACAGCAGCGTCAGCTCATCGTCCCAATCCATCGTCGACTGCCCGATGTCATGATCGAGGAGATAGGGCTGGTACATCTCCTGAGGTTGCGTCAGCTCGTCCTCGACCCTGCGCACGCTGTCCCGGTACCAGTCATCGGGCCCCACCTGGGGATACCCGTGGTCAAAGGGGTCCGGCGGGTCATACATGCCGCACCGGCTCGCGTTTTTCCTCATCCGCCCGGAGCGCCGCGGGGTGCGGCGTCGGGGGACATCCCTCGAAGCGGGTGCGGAAGTCCTCCCTGATGTTCTCCAACCTGGCCAGGAAGTCGGCCAGGATGTCGGCGCAGAAGGGCGGGGGCTGCAACCGGACGATGTTCGGATCGCTCACGTCCGGACCGACCTGACGACTGCGCATCGGCACCACCCTTCCCGGCACGGGAGCGAGGGCGGCGAGTTCACGGACGGGTGGGGCATCGCATTTCAGTGGTGTCACGCCGAGCCAACGATCCCGACGACCCCGCCGAAATGGGTCGATTGGGTGACTCGGCCCGGAACGGGGTGATCTCTTCAGCGCCCGCTTGACCTGTATCTCTACGTGATATGAGACAAAAAAGCCGATCTGATATCGGCGTCACTCGCCCGCCCGGCGCGTCCTACGGTCCGTTTGCCAGATGGATCCGCTACGGCACACGAACCACCAAGAGCCGCTGGCCCCACCACCATGGGCGCCTTTGCCTCCTGCCCTCCGGGGCGCTTCCGTCGCCTCGACGCTCCTCAGGGAGGCTCCGAGCGGGGACATTTCATCCGTTGTGGTCCGCTGCCGCCAGAGAGTCGACCTCCGTATCGGCGCTGGATACGGAGGCCACTCATCGTGCACTCGGCCCTCGACGCGACATCTCCGTTCATGCAGAGTGTTGGATCAGTGCCGCGTGAAGTGCATCGGTGCGGCGGTCAGCCGAGGGCGTGGTTGATCACATTGCCATTGGTGCAGTTGTTGGCGTGATCAGCCACGTAGTCCCCGAGCACGGGGACGACCGCCACCTCCTGAAGGCAGACGGCCGCAGCCGTGAAGTTCCAGTTGTTGGCGGCGTTGACACCGCCGCCGAAGTTGCTGTCGTTGTCCGCGTGGGCAGGGGTCGCCAGTGAGGCACCGGCCAGTGCGACAACCGCCAGAGTGATGATCTTCTTCATGGTCGGTGAACGAGCAACGGTTGAGGGCGTTACGCCACTGAGCGATCACAGTCGACCACCGCAGCGGGGCAGGCGGCTCCGGGCCGCGGTGACCCCGCGGGCAGTGCGCCGCAGGCAACTGTCCGAGGCAATCACGGGAGCGACCAGCGGGGGTCCCAGCCAGACGGTCCTTTGTCTTGACGCGGCAGCCCGCGACCGATAGTCAATGCGGGCGGCTTTGGTATAGACCAAAGCCCGCATCGACCGGTACGGCTCGCGCTCGTTCCCCGTTTGGGAGGCAGCAATGCGAAGACCATTGGCGTCCATAATCGCCACCGTCCTCGGGGTCCTCACCCTGTTATGCGCCCCACCCGCCTCCGCCACCAGCCCGTTGGTCCTGGTGACGGCAGAGTTCCAAAAGACCTCCTCCTGGGAGAACGGTTACCAGGGCACGTACACGATCAAGAATCACAGCCGTACGGCGCTGAGCGCTTGGACCGTTGAGTTCGATCTGCCCGCGAGCACCACCGTCGGCGCCCACTGGGACGCCCAAGTCACCCGCCAGGGCAACCGCTACAGCTTCCGCAACGTGGGCTACAACGGGTCGCTCGCACCCGGGGCCTCCACCACGTTCGGATGGGTGGCCCAAGGCAGCGGTGTGCCCGCGCAGTGCACGGTCAACAAGGGCGGGCCCTGCGAAGGGGGCGGGGACATCACACCGCCGACGGTTCCCACCGGTGTCCACATCACCGGGATCGAGGACGGGGCACTCACCCTCAACTGGACGGCATCGGTCGACGACCAAAGCCCGGTGGTGAACTACGACCTCTTCGTCAATGGAGTGCGGTACGCGACGCTGGTCGGCGTCACCTCCTACCGTATGACCGGCCTCCAGCCCGCTACGCCGTACACCTTCCAGCTCATCGCGAAGGACCAGGCCGGCAACCAGTCCGCGTCGAGCAACCCGGTCACGGGCACCACCGGGGACCTCAGCCCGAACCGCACCAAACCCACCGCGCCCTACGTCGACATGGGTGCCTGGCCCACTCCGAGTCTGAGCACGCTGGCATCGGAGAGCGGACTGAAGAACTTCAGCTTGGGCGCCATCACCTCACCGAGCTGCAAGGCGATGTGGTTCAACTACTACGACCCGCGCGCCGGGTGGGGCAAGGAAAACATCAACGCCTTGCGGGCCGCGGGCGGAGAAGTCAAGGTCACCTTCGGCGGTGCGGGCGGCAGGGAACTCGCCCAGAACTGTGAATCGGTGGACGCCCTGTTCACCGAGTACGACGCGGTGGTCAGACAGTACGACCTGCGCTATGTCGACTTCGACATCGAAGGCGCGGCCGTCAACGATCCGATCTCCATCGCGCGCCGCTCGGCGGCCCTCGCCCGACTGCAACAGGCCCACCCGGGTCTGCGTATCTCGCTCACCCTGCCCGTCACTCCGTCGGGGCTGACACAGACGGGGCTCTCCGTGGTGACCTCGGCCCGCGATGCGGGTGTCGCGTTGGACGTGGTCAATGTGATGACGATGGACTACTTCATGGTCATCGACTACGGCGATGCGGCGGTCCAGGCCGCGGAGGCCACGGTCACCCAGTTGAAGGCGCTCTACCCGGGCCGCACCGAAGCCCAGCTCTGGGGGATGCTCGGGGTCACACCGATGATCGGCGAGAACGACGACCACCAGATCTACGACCAGGCCGACGCCCGGCAGTTGGTGGCGTTCGCACGGAGCAAGAAGCTCGGCATGATCTCGTTCTGGGATGTCACACGCGACCGCAACGCCTGCACCGGAAATCTGTCCCTGTGCACCAACGTCCCGCAGTCGCCGTATGAGTTCTCCCGGATCGTCGGCGCCTACAACGGCTGACGGGCCCACGGCCGTCGCTCCCTCCGTCATGCGGACAGGGGGCAGCGGGCATGGAAGGCGCCGTCCCCGTTCCGAGGAGGAGCGGGGGCGGTGCCCCATGTCGAAGGCTGGTGCTACGAGCGGGGCAGCAAGACTCGTCCGCCCGCTAGGACGCCAGGAGCGCGGCGGGCCTGACCGTACGTCCTACTCCTGTTGTCCCGCCGTCGCGGACTCCGGAGCCTTGCGTCCGCCGCTGGCCGGGCGGGCACGGACATGGACCCGCTCGCCCTGGCGCCCGAACAGGCTCAGCACCTCCACCGGATGCTCGCCCGTGCTCCCGAACCAGTGGGGGACGCGCGTGTCGAACTCGGCCGCCTCCCCCGCACCCAGCAGCAGATCGTGCTCGGCGAGGACCAGACGCAACTGCCCGGAGAGTACATACAGCCACTCGTACCCCTCATGGGTGAAGAGCTCCGGTGTGCTGCGGGACGTCGGAATGACCATCTTGAACGCCTGGAGCGGGCCGGGGTGACGGGTCAGCGGCAAGACGACCGCGCCGTTGATCCGCTGCGGTGTGATCCGCACGCGCGGATCGCCGACCTCGGGTGCGCCGACCAACTCGTCGAGGGGCACCTGATGGGCCTGGGCGATGGGCAGCAGCAGTTCCAGGCTCGGGCGCCGCTGGCCGGATTCCAGCCGGGACAGGGTGCTCTTGGAGATGCCCGTGGCCTCCGAAAGCGCGGCCAGGGTGACCCCGCGCTCCGTACGCAACTTCTTGAGCCGCGGGCCCACCTCGGTCAGTGCCCTGGCGATGGCAGATGAGTGCTCCACGCGTCCCATTGCACACCCTCTTCCCGAAAACAGCAACAAACGTTGTCGTCTCGGCATGGGGATCCGCATGCTGACGGCAGAGGTGGTGGCGATGGACGGCCTGAAGGAGGCACGGTGGTGGACGGATCGACGTACGACGTGGTGGTGGTCGGTGGCGGGGCCGCCGGACTCAATGCGGCACTGGTGCTGGGCCGGGCCCGACGCAGTGTCGCGGTGATCGATGCGGGCGAGCCACGCAATGCGCCGGCCGCACATATGCAGGGGTTCCTCTCCAGGGACGGGATGTCGCCCGCGGCCCTGTTGGACGTGGGGCGCGCCGAGATCGCCGGCTATGGAGTGGATCTCATCGACGCCCGGGTGGAACACATCGAGACCGGGTTCTCGGTACGGCTGGAGGGCGGCGCCGCACTGGCGGCACGCCGCGTCCTGGTGGCGACCGGGCTCCGCGATGAGCTGCCCGATCTGCCCGGCGTCGCCGCGCGCTGGGGTCGCGATGTGCTGCACTGCCCGTACTGCCACGGCTACGAGGTGCGCGATCGGCCGCTCGGGGTGATCGCCACCGGCCCGGGTGCCGTGCATCAAGCGCTGTTGCTGCCCGAGTGGTCGCACGATGTCGTCCTGTTCGCCCATGGGCTGGACCCGGGCGAGGACGAGCGGATGCGGTTGACCGCGCGGGGAGTGCGCATCATCGAAGGTGCCGTCAAGCAACTGGGCCTGGAGGGTGACCAGTTGGTGGGCGTCGAGCTCGCCGATGGGCAAGTGGTGGCACGGGACGCCATCTTCGTACAACCGCGGATGGTGCCGCGGGACACGCTGCTCACCGCTCTGGGGTGCGCCGTGGACGGCGATGGCCTGGTGATCACCGACGGGACCGGGCGGACCAGTGTCGACGGCGTCTGGGCGGTGGGCAATGTGGCTGATCGGAGGGCTCAGGTGGTGACGGCGGCCGGAATGGGCTCTGCCGCCGCGATCGCCGTCCACCAGGACCTCGTCGCCGAGGACACGGCACGGGCGGTCGGGTCCCTGCGGACGGCCGGCGCCCGCCCCGGAGGGTGACACGGGGCCGTTCATGGGCGGGTGGGGGCGGTTTCCCCCGGTCGACCGACGACCGGGGGAAAGACCGCGACTCCTTGTTCAGCGCGTGTAGACGTCGCGATCCCGGGCCGGCAGGGCCGCCAGTACCGCGGGCTCCAACCAGGACAACACCCTGGTCAGCACCCGCATGGTGGTGGCGAGGTCCTCGCCGCCCGCGATCTCCTCTATCTCCCGTTGGAGCCCCGAGATCACCGCGAAGACCGATGTCTCCAGCTCCCGCCCCAGGGGGGTCAGGGTGATCACCTGGCGGCGACCGTCGGTGGGATCGGGCGAACGGGCCACCAATCCGGCCCGTTCCAGATCGGCGAGGAGAAGGGTCCCCGACGGTCGGGCGAGCGCGAGGGAGGTGACGAAGTCGTTCTGCAACATGCGCCCGTCGGGCGAACGCCACAGTCGGACCAGCGCCGCGGCCTGGGCATAGGTGACGCCCAGGGGCCGCAGCGCGACAGATAGACGGTCCTGTATGAGCCGTGAGGTCAGCGTCAGAAGACCGCTGAGGTGGTTCTCCGACCCGAGGAACGCGCCCTCACCGTTGTCCGCCACCTAACCGAGGTTACCCTTGACTGCTCGCCAGCTGGCGGACTGGCTGTGCCGCTCGACCATCACGATCTCCTCACAGCCCAACTCGGCCAGGATCGCCGGGTGGTTGGCCCGGGAGTAGTCGAGCATGAAGGGCTCGACATTGTTGCGGACCATGCCCTCGCGCTGTCGCCAGTCCCGGTCGTTCTCGGGGATGGCCCAGTCGAAGAAGCCGAGGAACCCGCCCGGTTTGCAGACCCGCACCATCTCATGGACGGTCCGTTCGATCTGGTACGTCGGCATCTCGTGCAGCAGGTGCGACTCGTGGACCACGTCGAAGCTGCCGTCGTCGAAGTGCGAGAGGTCGCCTGAATCCATGTGGTAGAAGCTGACGTTGTCGATGCGCAACTCCTTCGCCCGTTTGCGCGCCCAGCGCAACACCGCCGGGGAGAGGTCGATTCCGATCACTTCGGCGTCGGGGAAGACCTGGGCGTAGACGAAGGCGGTCGCTCCCGTGCCGGCGCCGACCTCCAGGATGCGCTGGGGACGCACCCCGCGGTCGAGGACCTGGCTCTCCACCCACCACTCGATCTGTTCGCGCTTGCCGAGGGGGAAGTCCTCGGCCATGCGCTCCAGCCGGTAGCCCATGGACGGGTGCATCCAGTGCAGCCCGTTCATGTGGTGGACCGGGTTGGAGACGTAGTAGGAGGGGAAGTCGGCGGGGCGGTCCTGTCCGGGCGCCAGCAGATCCGACAGATCACCGGGACCGGTGGCCTTCGGCGCCCGGTTCATCTCCCACTTGATGATGGCGCGCGAGAGCTTCGGGTGCTTCTTCGCGAGCCGCAGGGACAGCAGGGTCGGCTTCCAGCCTTCGGGCAGTGGGGGGCGCGGACGGGTCGTCGTCTGCTCAGCCATGGCTCACCTCCGGGTCGGGTACGTACTTGGGCTCGTCCAGGTACCGCGGGGTGTTCGGGTCTTCGAGGTTCTGCTCCTCGACGCACCGGTCGTTGGGGGCCTGGATCTTGATGATGTTGTTGTCGGGGTCGAGGATCGTCAGGAGCATTCCGTACTGCCCCTTGAACTCCGGGGTGAAGTACGGGACGCCCATGGCCTCCAGATGGGCCCTGGTCGCGGCCAGGTCCTCCACCTGGTAGGTGACCGAGACGGGGGTGTCCCACACGTCGACGGGTTCCTTGCTGGGCACCCCGCGGCCGGTGATCTCGATCCGCCGGTTGTCCGGGCCGACCAGGACGGCCATCCGGAACGGCCGGTTGGGCACCCGGATGGGGATGTCGAACTCCAACTTGAAGCCCAGGACGTTGCGGTACCAGCGCACCGCCCGCGGCTGGTCGGTGGAACGGATGGTGATCATGCTGGTGCGCCAGAGGATGGACCCGTCGGTCTGTGACGGCTCGCGCTCCAGCCAGGCGGGTGCGCTCACGAGGCCGCCGCCTTGCCGGCCGCGGTCGCCTTGACGACGGCGTCGGCCTTGCGGGTGGCCTCCGGGCCCATCAGGTCAGCCGCCAGCGGGCCGAGGAGACGGTCGAAGAAGCCGTCCCGGTCGGTGCGCCAGGCCGGCTCGGCCTCCGCGGGGATCACATAGTCCTCGGCCGCGCCCGCGGGCAGGGTGCCGCCGTCGGTCAGGAGCTGCTCCAGTACGCGGACCCGGTCGCGCAGTACGTAGGTCTCGCCCGCAAGGGCCAGAACCATGCCGAGGAGCTTGTCGATGGCGGGGTCTTCGAAGAAGACCATCTGCCCGTCGATGATCTTGGGTTCCTGCTTCATGCCGGCTTCCTTCCCGTGACCAGACGCCAGCCGCCCGCACGTGCCCGACGCGGGTCGGGGGGAGCGGCGGAGCCGTACGCCTTCTTGTCTCCGTGCTTGAACGCGTCCACGACGGTCGTGACGACGTCGACATAGCCCGCGTCGATGAGGGGCTTCTCCAGGTCCGCCCTAAAGAAGTCGGACATAAAGGGCTCATTGTTGATGTGAGCGTGCCAGTCCATCATGAACAGGCCGTAGGTGGTGGGCAGTTCACCGGCGGTGTAGATGGCGAACTGTCCACCGGGTGCCAGCAGCCGGAAGCTCTCCCGGACGATCGCGGCCACGTTCTCCGCGGGCATCTCGTGGAAGATCATCGTCGAGGTGGCGAGCTGGAACGAGCCCGACTCGTACCCGGTCTCCGCGGCGTCCTTCTGGACGAAGGTGATCGGCAGATTGCGGTCCGCGGCCTTGAGGTGCGCCCACTTCAGGAAGGGCGCCGCCAGATCGACGCCGATGACCTCCGCATCGGGGAAGGTCTCCGCCAGACCGAAGGTGCCGTCGCCGGTGCCGCAGCCGAGGTCGATGATCCGACGGTAGGGGCCCTTGGGAAGGGCTTCCGTCTTCGCCCGGTGGATCGAACCGACGTTCTCCAGGCCCGCGAAGTGGATGCGGGTGCCGAAGTCATAGACCGGACCGTCCAGATCGTCCTGCCAGTAGCCGCCCTTCTCCAGGTGGTAGTCGGTGTCGGCGTAGTAGGCGGGCATCTCCAGCTCGGGATCGAGTTCAAGGCCCTCGATGCCGGCTATCCGCTCCTCCAGTTCGGCCCGGTGTCCCTCGATGTAGGCGTGGGTGCCGCGGGGGCCGTACTTCATGAGCAGTTGGGTGTGCCGCTGGAGGTACATGAAGTACCGGAAGAGGGCGGATTCCTCGATGACCTCCCCTATCTCGGTGGTCTCCTCGGGGGCATGACCGTGTTCCGCCGCCCAGTCCTTGGCCCGCTCGTCAAACGCGTCGAGGAGGGGGTGGTGGAGCTTGGCCCAGCCGATCCGCAGTCCGAGATAGAAGTCGAGATAGGCACGGTCCGTGCCCGTGACGGGTTGATCGTTGAGTCCCAGCATGATCGATTCTCCTGTTCTCCTTAACGGCTTGAGATGCTGACGCCCCGCAGGTTCAACCGGCCGAGGAGCAGTGCCCTCTCATCCAGGCCGCTGACCTCCGCGCGCTGCGCGACGAGGAGCTTGGGGTAGACGGGAGGCAGCTCGATGGCCTCCTCGGCGAGGATCCGATTCAACTTGCCCGCCAGTTGGGCGCGCTCGGCCTCGTCGGACGTGGCGAAGAGACGGCCGAAGTCGCGGTCGAAGGCGCCGTTGCGGTAGCCGGGGTTCTGTCTGGACGCCGCCCGGTACACGGTGAACTGCGAGAGCGGCATGGAGCCGCCGACCAGTCCGTACTCCTGGACGGTGAGGGACATGTCGTAGTCGCGGATCAGCCAGCGGCGGTTCCAGTTGGCCGGGTCGGCGACATCCAAGGTGACCTTGATGCCGAGCCGGCCCCAGTTCTCGGCGAAGACCTGGGCGATGTCCCGGGCCGCGCCACTGGTGGACACCATGATCTTGAAGGTGGTGTCCTTGGAGACTCCCGACGCCTTCAGCAGTTCGCGCGCCTGGTTGAGGTCGGCCTTGGCCGGATAGGGCCGGTAGCCGGCGTCGTATCCGATGACGTTGGGCCCCAGCGGGCCCTGAGCGATCTCCGCCTCACCGTGGAAGACGGCCTCACGCACGCCCTCGCGGTCCATGGCGAAGGCCAGTGCCCGGCGGAAGTCGGGGTTGTTGAACGGCTTGCGGGTCATGTTGAGCATGGCCCGGATGCCCCCCGTGCCCTGGATCTCATGGAGCTTGAGGGACCGGTCACGCTGGATGCCGGCGATGTCGACGGGCTGCACCCCGGTCGCGATATGGATCTTGCCTTCCCGGAGGTTGACCAGCCGGGTGGAAGGATCGGGGACCGACGTCATCACGATCGCCGACAGTGTGGGCTTGGGTCCCCAGTAACCGTCGAACCGCTTCAGCCGCATGGACTGGCCGGTGACGACCTTGTCCACCTGGAACGGGCCGGTCGCCACCAGCTTGGCCTTCTCGGCGATGAAGTCCTTGTGGCTGATCGGGATGCGGGCCAACTGGTCCGGCAGGATGCCGTACGGCATCCGCAGTTCCAGCCGTACGGTCAGCGGGTCGACCACCACCGCCTTGTTGAACCAGGGTGCCAGCAGCGACAGGAACTGGCTCTTGCCCCGACTGCCGGGGATGAAGTTGAAGCTGGCCGCGACGTGCTCGGCCGTGAGGTCGTCCCCGTTGTGGAACCGCACGCCCTTGCGCAGTCGGATCGTGTACGAGACCCCACCGGGGCCCGCCACCGGCAGGGCGGCGGCCAGGTGTGGGACGAGCTTGCCGGACGCGTCGTGGGTGAGCAGGGTGTCGGTGGCGGGCTCGGTCACCCAGCGGACGTTCTGGGAGTTGGAGTAGAGCGGCGCGAATCCCACCGGTACTTCGAAGAGTCCGACGGAGAGGGTGCCGGAGGAGCCGGACGACGACGAACCACCGGTGTCGTCAGCGCCCGCACAACCGGAGAGGGCAGCGGCGGCGATGGCGGCTGAGGAGATGCGCAGCACATCGCGTCTTGAGTGGCCTGGCAGAGCGTTCATGACGGGCTCCATGCGGTGAGGTGGCAGGCGGCGAGATGACCTTCGCCGGATTCCCGTGCGGCGGGGCGGGTCTCCGCGCACTTCGGCAGGACGTGCGGACAACGGGTGCGGAACCGGCAACCGCTCGGTGGGTCCACAGCGGAGGGAACCTCCCCTGCGAGTGGGAGGAGTTCCTTGCGGCGGCGGGGATCGGGAACCGGTACCGAGTCGAGGAGCGAACGGGTGTAGGGGTGGACGGGGTTGTCGAAGACCTCGTCGGCATCGCCTGACTCCACGACGTGGCCCAGGTACATCACCAGCACCTGGTCGGCGAGCAGGCGTGCGACATCGATCTCATGGGTGATCAGGAGGTAGGTCAGGCCGAGGTCGTCGCGCAGGTCGCAGAGGAGGTTGACCAGGCTCGCCTTGACACTGACGTCGAGGCTCGCCGTCGGCTCGTCCAGGACGAGCACCCGGGGTTGGGCGGCGAGCGCACGGGCGATGGTGACGCGTTGCAGTTCGCCGCCGCTGACGTCGCCCGGGTAGCGCAGCAGGAAGTCCGACGGCAGTCCGGTGAGGTCCAGCAACTCCTGGACGCGTGCGGCACGGCCTTCCTTGTCCAGGTCGGGCCGGTGGATCAGCAGGGGCTGGTTGAGCGCGTGGCCGATGGTCTTGCGGCGGTTCAGAGCCGACCAGGGGTTCTGCGCGACGAGTTGGATGCGGCGCTCCCCCGCGATGGTGATCGAGCCGGCAGTGGGTTCGGTGAGTCCGAGGAGCAGTTTGGCGACGGTGGACTTGCCACAGCCGGACTCTCCGATGATGGCCAGGGTCTCGCCGGCGGCGACCCGGAATCCGACGTCGTCGACCGCGTGCACGGTCCGCATGCCGCGGGCCTTGAACCAGGGAACGGATCCCTTCCCCTGCTTGAGCGAGAAGTGTTTGGTCAGGCCCTCGGCCTCGATGGCGATCGTCATGCCGCGGCCTCCCCCCTCGGCGTACCGACGCCGGCCGCGTCCTCGGCGAAGTGGCAGCGCACCAGGGCCCCGCCGACCGTCCGGTTCTCCGGCTCCTGCTCCCGGCACCGGGATTCGGCCCGTGGACAGCGCGGGGCGAAGGCGCACCCCGGCAGCCGGTTGGCGCCGGCAGCGGTCCCCTCGATCACCTTGATGCGTTCGCCGCGCTTGTAGCGGCTGGGCAGCGCCCGGAGCAGCGCCTGGGT
Organism: Streptomyces sp. NPDC059256; assembly: GCF_042753785.1. Lineage (NCBI taxonomy): Bacteria > Bacillati > Actinomycetota > Actinomycetes > Kitasatosporales > Streptomycetaceae > Streptomyces > Streptomyces sp. NPDC059256. Next base: position 298,150 of record NZ_JBHYZO010000006.1, read on the forward strand.
GTAGGGGTGGCGGGGGTTGTCGAAGAGTTCCCCGATGGGGGCGGCTTCGACGAGGCGTCCCGCGTACATCACCCCGACCCGGTCGCAGACCTGGGCGATCACTCCGAGGTCATGGCTGACGAAGACGACTCCGAGCCCGAGCCGGTCGCGCAGATCGAGGATCAGTCGCAGCACCTGGGCCTGCACGGTGGCGTCCAGGGTGGTGGTGGGTTCGTCGGCGAGCAGGAGGGACGGCCTTCGAGCCAGTGCCGCCAGCATGATCAGGAGGCGTTGGAGCTGTCCACCGGAGAACTCGAAGGGGTAGCCGTCGAGTCGTTCGGCGACCGCGCGCAGCCCCACCTGGTCGAGGAGTTCCACGATCTCGGACTGGGGCATGTCGCCGAGGAACCAGCGCAGTTGCTTGCGCAGGGGGGTGACCGGGCTGAGCGAGGTCATCGGCCGCTGCGGGACGAGTCCGATGCCGGTGCCCCGGATGCCGCGCAGTTGTGCGGTGTTCATGGACATGAGGTCGGAGCCCTGGAAGCTCATCTGCGAGGCGTTGGTCACGGCGACGCCGGGCAGGAGCCGCATGATGGCCGACAAGACGGTGCTCTTGCCGCTGCCCGACTCTCCGACCAGGCCGAAGACTTCGCCCGCCGCCAGCTCGAACGTCACCCCTCGTACGGCAGGGACTTGGCCGCGTGCGGTGTCGAAGACGACGTCGAGGTCACGGACGGCGAGGAGGGGTTCGGTCGTCATCGTGGCTCCCGAGGCACGTGGGCGACGGTCGGCGGTACGGTCCTCATCAGCGCTCTCCTCGGTCCAGCAGGTCGTTGGCGCCGTCGCCGAGGAGGCCGAAGCCCACGGTGGCGACCAGCAGGACGAGACCGGGCATGACGCAGTACCACCAGGCGCCGGCCATCATGTAGCGGGTGGCGTCGGCGATGACTCCGCCGAGCGTGGGGGTGGGTGGTTGCACTCCCACGCCCAGGAAGCCGAGTGCTCCTTCGGCGAACACGGCGACCGCCATCCACAGACAGCTCTGCACGATGACCGGCGGGAGCACGTTGACCATCAGCTCGTCCATGATCACGCGGCGCCGGGACACCCCCAGGAGCCGCAGTGCGGAGATGTAGTCCTCCTGGATCTCGGCGAGGGTGGCTGCACGGGCGACCCTCGCGAAGTAGGGGGTGGCGGCGATGGCGATCAGCAGAATGATCTTGCCGGCCGCGCTGACCTCGATGGGTCCCAGATGGAAGGAGCTGACACCGGTGATGCCGAGGACGACCATGGCGAAGACGAACAGCGGAACGGTCTGGATGGCCTCGAAGACGCGCATGATCAGTTCATCGGGCCAGCGGCCGGCGAAGTAGCCGGCGCACACGCCCAGCGGTAGGGCGAAGACCAGTCCGATGCCGACGCTGATGACGGCCACCAGGACGGACACCCGGGCTCCGGCCGCCACCCGGGAGAGCAGATCGCGTCCGAGGTGGTCGGTGCCGAACCAGTGCGCGGCCGAGGGTCCGGCCAGGGGATCGCCGGTGCGCTCCAGCGGGTCGACGGTGAGCATCGGACCGAAGACCGCGAGGAGCAGATAGCTGGCGACGAGGACGACTCCGATGACCGTCATCCCTTTGACATGGCGGCCTTTGACGACGATGCGGCGTCGGCCGACTCGTACGCGGGCGGGAGAGATCGTGGTCATGGCTCAGGTACCTGCGAATTTCTGCCGGACGCGAGGGTTCAGGGCCGCGTAGAGGATGTCGACGATCAGATTCGCGAGCAGGAAGAAGACGGCGAGCGAGAGCGTCGCCCCGACGGCCAGCGGATAGTCCTGGCGACGGATGCTGTCGACCAGGAGCCGTCCCATGCCCGGCAGGTTGAAGAGGTTCTCGATGAGGACCGATCCGCTGAGCATCACCCCGACCAGCTGGCCCACCACCGCGGTGGTGGGGAGCAGGGAGTTGCGGAAGGCCAGGGAGCGGTTGATGCGCCGCTCCGGCAGGCCCATGGCGTGACCGAATCGCACATAGTCGGTACGCACGGACTCGATCATCGAGACCCGCAGGGTGTTGGCGGTGACGCCGAAGGTGCCGAGTCCGAGGACGAAGGCGGGCAGGACCAGGGAGCGCAGATGCCCCATGGGGTCTTCGGCGAGACCGACCCAGCCGCTGGAGGGCAGCACTCCCGGTAGGTAGAGGCCGAAGAGCAGGACGAGCAGTGCGCCGAGCCAGAAGCTGGGGACGGCGATGGAGAGGTTGCCGATGATCCGGACGGTCGCGTCGACCGGGGTGTCCCGGCGGGCTGCGGCCACTCGTCCTGCAATCAGGGCGAGGGGGATCCAGAACAGCAGCGAGACCATGGTGAGTTCGAGCGTGATGGGCAGTCTGAGCATCAGCTCGTGGGAGACGGTGTCTCCGGTGAAGATCGATTCGCCGAGGTCTCCGGTGAGTATGCGCCCGAGTTCGGTCGCGTACTGCACCATCAGTGGCTTGTCGAGTCCGAGTTCGCGCTCGACGCTCGCGATCTCGGCCGGGGAGGCGTCCGCGCCCACGATCAGATAGGCCGGACTCCCGGGCGCCATGCGCATCAGGAAGAAGACGAGAGTCAGGACGATGAGAAGGACCACCGCCATGGCGGCTGCCCGGCGGAGCATGTGGGCTACCAACGGAACCTCACTTCCGTTAGGTTACCTAACTGATTGGGTGGGGCCGGGGCGACCGAGGCCGCCCGGCCCCCGCAGTCGTTACGACTTGTTGGAGTAGTGGTCTCTGAACACGCGGTACGCGGCGACCAGTTCGGGATCGTGCTCCTCGGAGCCCTCGGGCCGGAGCAGACCGAAGCGGAAGACGCCCTCGCCGCGCTCGTTGTGGACCATCACCCAGTACTCGGTCTTGCCCGAGTGCCGGCCGGGGCCCTCCCCGAACTCCAGGCGCCAACGCGTCTTGCGCGAGAAGTGCAGTTCCGGCCCGTCGAAGTAGTTGACGTAGTTCTCGGAGACCTGCCAGTTGGTGAAGTGCTCCTTGGCCTCGGCCATGGCCTCGCCGGTGGAGCCGCCGAAGACCGCCAGGTGCACCCGGCCGAGCCGCTTCAGATCGAAGAGGAAGTCGACGATGTTCACCTTGGGGGTCAACTCGTTCAGCGCATCGGCCGGTGCGAGCTCACCGCCCAGGACCTCGATCGCCCGGCCCGTCTGATCGTGCCGGCCGAGGAGTTCTGCCACCACGGCGGCGACGTCGGCGCGGGCGACCTTGCCCCGGCCCAACGCCGCGCCGAGTTCCACCTTGCCGGTGGGCTCGTCGTCGGTGAGCCCGCCCGGGCGCAGCACGGTCCAGTCGAGGCCGCTGCCCGCGAGGTGCGCCTCGGCCTTGGCCTTGATCTCCAGATAGGGGCGGAGGAAGTCCGGGGAACGCTCCGGATTGTTGGTGCCCTTGGAGGTGACCAGGACGAATCGTTTCACTCCCTGGCGTACGCAGGCGTCCATGAGTGCGGTCGCGGCGGTGTTGTCGAGGGCTTCGGCGGACTCCACCGAGCCTCCGCCCGGGCCGGCCAGCCACACCACGGCACCGGCGCCCGCTACGGCCGCGTCCAGGTCCTCGGCGGATGCGGCGACCAGGTCGAGGGGGTAGGACTCGGCACCCGGTACGGGGTCGGCCGAGCGGGTCAGCGCCCTGGTGCCGTGTCCGGCGGCGGTCAGGAGCGGTATGAGACGGCGGCCGGTACGGCCGGTCGCACCCGCAACGACGATCAGCATGGAGGGTCTCCTTGGAGAAGGGATGGGGAGTCGTCGGATTCAGAAGTCGTAGCCGGGCGGAATGCCGGGTTCGGTGGATGTCCAGACGCTCTTGGTCCAGGTGTAGAGGCGGACCGCGTCGGGGCCGCCCTCGCGGCCGTACCCCGAGTGGTCAACGCCCCCGAACGGAACGCTGTCGGAGAGCATCCGATACGTGTTGAGCCAGATCGTGCCGGCGCGCAGCCGGCTCGCCATGCGGTGGGCGCGGCCGAGGTCCTTGGTCCAGACGCCGGCGGCCAGACCGAAGTCGGTGGCGTGGGCCAGCTCCACGGCCTCCTCCTCGGTGGCGAACGGCATCACCGCGAGGACCGGGCCGAAGACCTCCTCCCGCATGATGCGCATCTCGGGGTTGACCTCGGTGAACAGGGTCGGTGGCACATAGAAGCCACCTGATTCGGCGCCCGGGTAGGGGGCTTCGGCTGCCAGGGTGGCGCCCTCGTCCTGTCCGAGCCGGATCATGTCCAGGGTCTTGTCCCGCTGCCCCGGGGTGACCTGCGGCCCGACCTGGGTGCTGTGCTCCCGTGGGTCGCCGACGCGCAGTCCGGCCACGGCCGTGCGCAGTTTGGCGACGAAGGTGTCGTAGACCTCGCTCTGCACCAGGAGCCGTGAACCGGCGATGCACATCTGGCCGGTGGCGCTGAAGGCACCGAGGAGTACGGAGGCGAGCGCGGCGTCGAGGTCGGCGTCGGCGAAGACGATCTGCGGCGACTTGCCACCGAGTTCCATCGCGATGGGCGTCAAGTTCTCCGCGGCGGCCTTGGCGATCACTCGACCGGTGGAGTCGGCGCCGGTGAAGACGATCAGATCGGCGCGCGGGTCGGACACCAGCGCCTTCCCGGTCTCGGCGCCGCCCGTGAGGACCTGGGCCATGCCTTCGGGCAGTCCGGCGTCGGCCAGCACCTCGGCCAGCATCAGCGCGGTGAGCGGGGTCTCCTCCGCCGGTTTCAAGAGGCTCACATTGCCGAACGCGAGGGCCGGGGCGATCTTCTTGGCGGCGAAGACGTACGGCACGTTCCACGGGATGACCCCGACGGCCACGCCGTAGGGCTCACGCTTGGTGTACGTGTGGAACGGGCCTGCCACATCGAGGGTGTCACCGGTGACCTTGTCCGCCAGTCCGCCGTAGTAGGCGAAGCAGGCCGCGGCCCGGCCGGCCTCCCGGCGGGTGTCCTTCAGCAGCTTTCCGGTGTTGAGGGTCTCCGTCTGTGCGAAGTCCTCGGCGCGCGCCTCCAACAGGTCCGCGACCTTCAGCAGAATGCGGCCACGGCGCTCGGACGGTACCTTGCGCCACTCCTCCAACGCCTTGCGTGCGGTGCTGTACGCGAGGTCGACGGCGGCGGCGTCCAACTGCTCGACATGGCCGAGCGGCTGTCCGTCGATGGGACTCACTACGGTGGTGGGCATGCAGGGCGTTCCCTTCAGTGTTCCGCCAGCAGACGGCCGGCGCCCTCGACTCGATCGGTGATCCCGGTGGCCCGTAGGCCAGCCCACAGGGTTGCGGTGTTGATCGCGACGACCGGAATGTCCAGCCGGCGTTCCAGCTCCACCGCGAGGGCGGCGAACCAGAGGTTGGTGCCCACCTGGACGATGGCGTCCGGACGGGCCCGGGCCAACCGGGCGACCGCGGGGGCTATCGCCTCCTCGCCCACCTCAGCGATCTGGTGCGCCGAGGTGCACAGCAGGGTGTGATAGTCGGCGATCTCGAAGCCCGCATCGGTGAAGTAGGCGCGGACCTCGCGGTCGTTGACGGGTCGATAGGGGCTGAGGACACAGATCCGGCGGGCGCCGAGCGCCCGGAGTGCAAGCGTGCAGGCCGTGGAGCCCGCGATGGCGGGCACACCGGCCCGTTGGGCGATGTCGGCCTCGTACGCCTCGGCTCCCGCCACCCCGCCGTAGAACGTCGGGGCGGACATGCCCAGGAGTACCTGGTCGGGCCGGCACGTCATCACCGAACGCAGTGCGCCGGGCACTCCCTCGCGTACGTCGGCGAGCAGTCGGCTGGTGTCGTCGTCACTGGCCACCGAGGGTGCGGGGACCATCATCCGACCGGAGTGGACGGTGACGCCCCGGGGCGCCATCGCCATGTACTCGGCCTCCACCACCGTGTTCGTCGAGGGGACGAGCACCGCGAGGCGGGAGCGCTGCTCGCCGATCCGCAGCGGAAGGACCCCGGCGCGGGGCCGGGTGGACGAGTCCTGCCCGTCGACGCCGATCACTGGAGCAGTCCCTGTCTGCGGACCGCGTTGAGCATGGAGGAGTCGAGCAGCCACTGCCGGGCACGTACCGGGTCGGCCGCGGTCGCGGCCATCTCCTGTTGTGCCGCGAGTCGCTGGGCGGGGTCCTTCTCACCCAACGCCCTGGCGTTGCGATCAGTGATGATCTTGACGTAGTCCAGGGCGATCCTGCGGCGCTGCTCCGCCCAGGTGTCCAGACCGTGCGGTAGGGCTGCGACCAGCGAGAACGCATCATGGATGCCGTTGTTCATCCCCATGCCGCCGATGGGGCTGTTCACATGTGCCGCGTCTCCGATCAACAACACTCGCCCCTCCTTGAACCGTTCGGCGACCCGCTGGTGGATGAAGTAGAGCTGGTGGTGGATGACTTCGTAGGGGACGGGGTTCGGGACGACCCCCTGGAGCATCCGCTCCCACACCTCGGGGTCCCGGATCTCCTCCTTGACGGGGAAGAGGACCCGCCAGGCGTCGGGCGCCCGCAGGAGCACGACGTACTCATCGGGATCGGAGATGTAGTTGACCTTCTCCAACCCGTCCAGGTGGTCTTCGAAGGGGAAGGGAGTCAGGAGGACCAGATACCGGTCCTCGTAGGTGAATCCTTCGAAGGCGATGTCGAGTGACTGCCGGACCGCTCCGGGGGCGCCACCCGCGTCAATGAGGTAGTCGCCCTGGATGTCCACGGTCCCGTGGGGACCCTCGACGGTGACCATGACGTGCTCGGCGTCCTGTTTGACCGCGCGCACGGTGTGTTGGAAGCGGACCTTCTCGCCCAGCCGCTCCAACAGCAGCTCGCACAGCTTGCGCTGCTCGGCCTGGAGCCGGAAGGGGAAGCCGGTGTCGTCGGCGAGGTGCTTGTGGTCGAAGTTGGCCACCAGTCCGCGTTCGCGGTCCCGGTGCTGGTAGACGGGGGCCTTGAGGCCCTGTTCGATCAGTGGTTCGGTGATGCCGATGCGGTGCAGCAGATCGAGGGTGGGCGGGTGGAACGTGGAGGCTTTGGGCTGGGTGCTGATCTCTTTCCCGGCTTCGAACACTTCCACGGTGTGTCCTGCTTCGGCGAGCAGGACGGCGGTGGTCAGGCCCACGGGGCCCGCTCCGGCAACAAGGACATGTGGCACGGCTGCCTCCCGGTTGTTAGGGGATAAAACAACTTTGCCGACAAGGCGTCAATACCTTTGGGCCAGTTGATTGGCTAGGAAAATTCCCTACACGGGCGTTTGAGCACCCGAAGGTGGCTTTGAGCTGCACTGCGAGTACAGAGGTGCACCAGAACGACGGGCCGGCGATGTGATGAACGGGCCGGTGGCCAGATCTCGATGCAACGACAGACCAGTGATCGAAGGGGTTCCCCCGGTGTGAAAACCCCCGAGGGACGGCGCTACGGCACGGTCGGGGAGCGTTGCGGAAGTGTCACAACGGATGCGTTCGTCCACCTCCCCCGAGGTGCCGCCGGCCCCCGCGCACGCAGGGCGCGGCAAACTCCGCCCGGAACAGATCGCCTTCAGCCCCGAGGGCGTGCAGGGCCGAACACACAACGCGTCGGCACAACGCGGCGCGGCGTCCCCGAAGGGGCGGGGCGGGTATCAGAAAGTGCCCGGTGGTGGCGCTCCCGTCTGCGCCAGAACCCGACGGGCGGAGCGCACGACGGCCTCGTCGACCAACCTCCCAGCATCGTCCAGACAGACCCCCTCCCCCGCGGCCCTCGCCCGCTCATACCGTCCGACGAGATCCCGCGCCCGGTCCAGCTCAGCCGGGGACGGGGTGAACACCTCGTGCACGACGTCGAGTTGGGCCGGATGGATGCAGGCCCGTCCACGGAAGCCAAGTCGCCTCAACGCCCGGGTGGACGCGCGCAGCCGATCGAGATCGCGGAAGTCGGTGCTCACCGGCGCCATGGGCGGACCGATGCCGGCCGCGGCTGACGCCAGCACGACCCGGGAGCGTGCGTACAGCAGCTCACGTTCGTCGGGTCCCGGTTCGATGCCGGTGTCGGCGCAGAGGTCGGCCTCACCCAGTTGGAGGCGTACGACGCGCGGTCCGCGCGCCAGCAGCGGAGCCGCGTGCACCGCCGCGGCCGACTCCACCAGCGGTACGAGCCCGAAGGTGCCCCCCTGGAGACCGATCTCCTGCTCTTTGCGCCGGAGTGCGCCGTCCAGTTGGACCAGCCGGCCCACGCTCTCCGTCTTCGCAGCACAGAACCCGGCCACCGCTGACGACGCAACGGCCGCGATGTCGACGAGTCCCTCTTCGCCGGGATTGATGCGGACCCAGAGGCGGGGCGCCGCACGGGGGCCGAGCGAGCCCAACCACTCGGCCACCGTGCGCCGCGCATCGTCCTTCCCTCCCGGTGGTACCGCGTCCTCCAGATCGACGATGAGTTCGTCGGCGCCCCGATCGAGCGCCTTCGCGAGCTTGTCCGGGGCGTTGCCCGGCACATAGAGGGCCGATCTCATGGAGCTCCCTTCTCCTGGGTCACGCACCGATGGGGGCAGCCGGTGACGGCCGGGTCGTCAGGCCACCGGCACGTCTCAGTCGCGGCGCAGATAGGCGCCCGAGGGTTCACCGACGATCTCCGGGCCGTCCTTGCCGAGCCGGTAGGCGATCCGCCCGCCGACGACGGTGGCCACCGGCCAGCCGCGCACGGCGACCCCGTCGAACGGGCAGTGGTCCTGACCGGAGAGCAGCAAATCGGTGCTGACCTCGCGCTCCAGGTCCAGATCGACCACGGTGAAGTCGGCGTCGAAGCCCACACCGAGACTGCCCTTGCGGCCCCAGAGGTTGTACGCCTTGGCGGGGTTGGCCGAGGCGAGTTCGGCGATTCGGGTCAGCGGGATGTTGCGGCGGTGGTGGCCTTCGCTGATCAGTACGGGGTAGAGCAGCGCGGTACCGCCGAAGCCGGGGCGTGCGGGCCACAGCTCGTCGCCCTTGTGCTCCTCCATGCAGCAGGCGTGGTCGGACGCCACCCAACTGACCTGGCCGTCCTTGATGCCCTGCCACAGGAACTCACTGTCCTGCGGGGTGCGGATCGGTGGGTTGACCTTGCCGCCGAGCCCACCGCGGGCGTCCAGGGTCTCGTGGTCAAGGCACAGGTGGTGGAGGGTGACCTCGAACCGGGCGTCATTGCCGTGCAACTGCCGGCCGGTGATCGCCGAGCGGAGTGCGTCGGCGCTGGAGAGGTGGAGCAGGTTGACGTTGGTACCGGTGTGTCCGGCCAGTGTGGTGGCTTCGGAGATCGCCACCTGTTCGGTGAGGGTGGGACGGCCGTCGGAGTACGCCTTGAGGTTCTGTGGCTGACCGCTGTTTTGGGTGCGCTCGATGAAGACCCGCATCAACTCCGCCTGCTCGCAGTGGAGGGAGAGGGAGAGTCGCAGGTCAGGATGGTCCTGTTGGGTCTTCGCCAGTTGTTCGAGGATCAGATAGAGATGCCCGAGGTCATACTCGTCACCCATGGTGAAGGATCGGGCGTCCCTGCTGTTCGCGGCGAGGTCGAAGCCCTTGTAGAACATGTAGTACTTGAAGGACGTGATGCCGTGGTCGGCGACGAGGGAGGGTATCTCCCCGATCTGGTCCACGGTCATGGGCGCTAGGTGGAAGCCGTAGTCGGTGAACGACTTTCCGGCGACCGCGTCCAGCACCTCGGGGAAGATCTCCTGGTAGGAGCCGGTGCGGTCGAGGTAGTGCTGCCCGGTGCGGAAGTAGGACAGCACGGAGGTCACTCCGCCGACCAGTGAGGACCGGGTCTCCTCGTAGGCGTCGAGCGCCAGGTCCCGGTAGATGCCGATGTGGAAGTGGGAGTCCACCGCACCCGGCAGCACTGCCTTGCCGTCCGCGTCGAGGACCTCCGCGGCGTCGGCGGTGGGCAGATCGTCACCGATGGCGACGATGCGGCCGTCGGCGACGGCGAGGTCCGCACGGACTTCGCCGTGGTACGGGAGTACGAGGACTCCACCTTTGACAAGCAGGTCGTATCGAGTCATACGGGCCGGGTCGACCAAGGATTCTGATCGACCGTCACCTCCTTCGCGATGTTGGAGCCTCCCGGGCTGTTCCAAAAATCGTAACGCCGTTCTACATTCAGGGCTAGAGTCTGACCGGCAGATTCGTAACAGCATTCCGATAAGTGGAACAGGTGGGAGGACAGATGTCTGAGCCGGGACCACTGGACGGGATCGTCGTACTCGATCTCGCCACCCTCTTCGCAGGACCGCTCGCGGCGACGATCCTGGGCGACTTCGGCGCCGAGGTCATCAAGGTCGAGCATCCGCTGAAGGGGGACCCATCGCGCACCCACGGCCCCGCCAAGGACGGCCACGGGCTGTGGTGGAAGATGCTCGGTCGCAACAAGAAGGCCATCACCTGCGACCTCGGCTCCGATGAGGGAGCCGAGTTGCTGCGGGGGCTGGCCGCCGGAGCGGACGTACTCATCGAGAACTTCCGACCCGGGACCCTGGAGCGTTGGGGTCTCGCCCCGGACGTCCTACGGGAGATCAACCCCCGGCTGGTGATCGCACGTGTCACGGGCTTCGGCCAGTTCGGGCCGTACTCGAAGCGCCCCGGCTTCGGCACACTGGCCGAATCCATGAGCGGATTCGCCGCCGCCACCGGAGAACCAGACGGCCCGCCAACCCTGCCGCCCTTCGGTCTGGCCGATGGGATAGCGGCTCTCACCTGCGTCAACGCCATCATGATGGCCCTGCACCACCGACATGCCAACGGCGGCGACGGTCAGGTGGTCGACCTCGCCATCATCGAACCCCTGGTCACCCTGCTCGGCCCACAGCCCATGATCTGGGACCAGTTGGGGATCGTTCAGGAACGCACCGGCAACCGCTCGGTCAACAACGCCCCGCGCAACACCTACCGCACCCGCGACGGCCGTTGGGTCGCCGTGTCCACCAGCTCGCAGAACATCGCCGAACGGGTGCTCACCCTGGTCGGCCATCCCGAAGTCATCGACGAACCCTGGTTCGCCGGCGGGTCCGGTCGGGCACAACATGCGGACCTCCTCGACGGCTACGTCGGCGGCTGGATCGCGGAGCGCGACGCCGACGAGGTGATCAGCGCCTTCGAGAAGGCCCAAGCCGCGATCGCGCTCGTCTACGACATCCGTGATGTCTTCGCCGACCCCCAGTACCAGGCCCTCGACACCATCACCACCGTCGAGGACCCCGACCTCGGGCCACTGCGGATGCAGAACGTGCTGTTCCGGCTGGACCGGACGCCCGGTTCCATCCGTACGACCGGCGCCGCGAAAGGCGCACACAACCAAGAGGTCTACGGCAGCCGACTCCACCTGGCTCCCGAAGAGATCGATCGACTCCGTGTGAAGGGCGTCATCTGACCATGCGACTGATAGACCTCGCCCAGCCCCTGCGACGGGGGATGCCCCAGTCGCCCAACCATCCACCTTTCCGCATGCTCCTGGAACGCCGACACGGTGACATGGTCCGCACCGACGGCGGCTCGGCTGCCAACGAGATCATCATCACCGGTGGCCATGTGGGCACCCATGTGGATGCCATCGCCCATGTCTCCCAGGACGGACTGGTCCACGGAGGGCTCAAGCCGGACGGGATCACCAGCCACAACGGCTTCAGCGAACTCGGCATCGACGACTTCACGCCGTACGTCGGCCGTTGCGTACTGCTCGATGTGGCTGCCGTCCATGGTGTCCCCACCCTGCCCGCGGGCTACCAGATCACCCCGGACGACCTCGACAAGGCGGCAGTAGGACTCACCCCGCAGCCCGGGGACGTCCTGCTGATCGGAACCGGCTGGTCCCGGCTGTGGGACGAAGGAGCGTCCTTCATCGGCCACGCCGACGGAGTTCCGGGCCCCGGAGAAGCCGCCGGCCGCTGGCTCGCCGAACGCCGCCCCCGCGCCGTCGGCGGCGAGACCATCGCCTTCGAGCACCTCGCACCCGGCGAGGGCCATGCGACCCTGCCCGTCCACCGCGTCCTGCTGGTGGAGTCCGGCATCAACATCGTGGAGACGATGAAGCTGGACGAACTGCTGGACAGCGGAGTACGGGACTTCACCCTGGTCCTGAACCCGCTGAACGTCGTCGGCGCGACCGGTGCCCCCGTGCGGCCCCTGGCGGTGATCGGCGATGAGTGAAGTGATCACGACCGACCGGAGTTCGCTGACCGCCGTCCAGCAGTTCGCGCACTTCGCCGTGGAGTGCCGGGACAAAGGACTTCCGGAACCGGTCGCCGAGGACGTGACCGGCCGGGTGCTCGACGTGGTGGGCAACTGCCTGGCCGGCCGCGCCGAAGGCGGCCCCGCCGAAGCCGTCCTGGAGACCGTCCGCGGCTGGGGCGGCACACCGCAGTCAAGCCTCTTCGGCGCCCCGGACCGGCTGCCCTCCCCACAAGCCGCCCTGGTCAACGGCACTCTTGCCCACACCCTGGACTTCGACGACACCCACTTGCCCTCCGTACTGCACCCCAGCGCCTCCGTGGTCCCCGCCGCCCTCGCCGTCGCCGAGGAGGTCAGCGCGAGCGGTGAACAGTTGGCCGCGGCGGTGGCGGCGGGCATCGAGATCTGCAACCGCCTCGGCATGGCCTCGTACCGCCCGGACATCCGCAACTCCGTCTTCTTCGAGAAGGGCCAGCACGCCACCTCGATCTGCGGCACCCTGGGCGCGGCGGCGGCTGCCGCACTGCTCTACGGCCTCGACGAGGGCGGTGTCGCCGACGCCATGGGAGTGGCGGCGAGCATGGGCTCGGGTCTGCTGGAGGCCAATCGCACCGGGGGCACGGTCAAACGCATCCACTGCGGTTGGGCCGCACACGCCGGAGTGGCCGCAGCAGCGCTGGCCCGGGCCGGCATCACCGGACCGCCGACCGTGCTGGAGGGCCGGTTCGGCTTCTTCCAAGCCTGGCTGGACGGCACCTGCGACACCCAGGCCATGCTCGGCGGACTCGGTCAGCGCTGGGAGACACTGCGGACCGTCTACAAGCCCTACCCGTCCAACCACTTCACCCACCCGGCGATCGACTGTGCGCTGGCCCTGCGCCGCGAAGGTCTCGACCCGGCCGATGTGGCGTCGATCGAACTGGGGATGCCCGCACCCACCCTGCGGACGGTGGCCGAACCCAGGGAGCAGAAGATCCGGCCGCAGACCGCGTACCACGCCAAGTTCTCCGGCCCCTTCACCGTCGCCACCGCGCTGCTCGGCGGCGGTGGGCTCGGGGTCTACCTCGATGACTTCACCGAGGAGACGCTCAGCGATCCACAACGGCTGGCGCTCGCCGCCAAGGTCGTCTGCACGGTGGACGAGCGGGCCAGCGAGATTTTCCCCCATGCGTTCGCCGCGGTGGTACGGGTGCGCACCAAGGGCGGATCGGTTCTGGAGCAGCGGGTGGACTCCTCTCTCGGCGGGCCTGGCCAGCCCCTGAGCCGGGAGCAGTTGCTGACCAAGTTCCGGCTGAACGCCGCCCGAAGCCTGCCCGAGTCGGGCGTGGCACGGCTCCTTGAGGTGACCGGGCGACTGGCCCAGGCACCGGACGTACGCGCGCTGTTCCTATGATCGGGTGGTCGCCGACCGCACCAGGCCGCGCACAACACCGCCGGCGTGAAAGCGGTGAAGTCGGCGGCACCCCTCGACCGTCCGTGGTGGTATCAGTCCCACACCACGATCCCCCACCGATAAGGAAGCCGATGCCGACTGACGCCCCCGGAGCGGCAAGGGTCCGGAAGACGGAGACCGGCAGCCAGACCGCCGCCACCGTCGAACGATCCGCGGACGTCCTGCTGCTCTTCGCCGAACCCGGCACCATCACCCTCGGGGTGACCGAGATCGCCGAGCGGTTGGGGCTGTCCAAACCCACCGTGCACCGCATCCTCGCCGCCCTGCGCGTACGGGGGCTGGTCGAGGTCGACGAGGAGACCCGGCGCTACTCGCTGGGGCTGAGCACCATGCGGCTGGGGCTGGCCTACCTGGACCGGATCGATGTCCGCGCCCTCGCGGCGCCGGAGCTGGTACGCCTCTCACGCGTGACCGACGAAACGGCGACGCTCTCGATCCTGACCTCCGGGAGCCGGGTGTACGTGGACCAGGTGACCCCCAACCGAGAGGTGATCATGTCGGTTCGGCTGGGCATCCCCTACCCGCTGCACGCGGGTGCCTCGTCGAAGGCGTTCCTGGCATTCCTCTCCGACGATGAGATCGACGCCTACTTGGGCGAGGAACTCGCCCGACTCACCGAATCGACGGTGACCGACGAGGCCGCGCTGCGCAAGGACATCGCCACGATCCGCCGACGGGGCTTCGCGCAGTCCATCGCCGAACGCCAGTCGGGATCGGCTTCCGTTGCGGCCCCCCTCTTCGACCACCACGGCAGTCCGGTCGGGGTGATCAGCATCTGCGGGCCCCGTGAGCGGTTCCGGAGCGAAGCGAAACGCTGTGCGCAGGTGCTGCTGGAAGCGACCCAACGGCTCTCCGCCCAGATGGGGGCCACCACGCCAACGGCTCCGCGGTAGCCCCTCACGCTCCCTCGCGAGCGGTTCGATCGAGCATCTGTGACAGCGTCGGCGAGCAGTGGCGAGGGACGGGGGCGGTCAGCCCTGGGCGCTGGCCACCTGCACTTCGTCCATCGCCTCGGCCTGGTCGGCGAGATCGTCCGTCGTCGGTGCGTCGTCCTGGGTGAGCTTGAGGCGCCAGTAACCGGTGAAGGCCACGGCCCGCTTGTCGATGCCCCGGTCGTTGACCAGGTGCCGCCGTAGCGTGCGGACAGCCAAGGACTCCCCGGCGACCCAGGCGAACACCTCGCCCAAGGGGAAGTCCGCGGCCCGTACCGCATCCGCGAGGATCGTCGAGTGGCCGGCCGGCGTGCCACCGCGGTGGAGCCAGTGGACCTCGGCCTCGCCGACGGTGGTGAACTCCTGCTGTTCGGCCGGGCCGTCGACCTCGATGTAGGCGATCGCGCGCTCCCCCGGCTCCAATGCCTCGATCAGGGCACCGATCGCCGGTAGTGCGGTCTCGTCACCGGCGAGCAGTGTCCAGTCCCGCACTCCGGGGGTGCGGTAGTGGCTGACCGCGGGCCCGTACATGCCCACGACATCACCGGGTTCGGCCTGGGCGGCCCAACGGGAGGCCGGGCCGCTGTGGTCGCCTTCGCCATGGAGGACGAAGTCGATGTCGATCTCCTGGCGCACCGGGTCATGGCTGCGGATGGTGTAGCTGCGCATCCACGGCCGCTCGGCCTCGGGCATGGCCAGGTAGTCCCGGTACCAGCGGCCCACGTCGCCGTCGGCGGGCATCGGTGGGACGACCGGGGCTCGCCCCTCCTGTCGGGAGAAGAACAGCTTGGAGTGCTGATCGGGGCTGACATGGCTGAAGTCGGCCAGATCCTCACCGCCGAAGGTCACCCGCTGCATGAGCGGGGTGATGCGTTCAGTGCGGCTGACGTGCAACGCGGAGTACCTCAGTGTCCCGGCCACGGGTCCACCCCCAGAGTTCAGTAAACAATAAGGCTAGGCTAACCTCATTCGCTGATCATCGGGACTCCCGGCCCCCGTCCATGCGGGGCATCACACTGCCCGTGCGGTGCGGGAGACGATGAACGGGGGGGCGGACCATCGAGCGATACCGCAGGTCAGACGGCGCCTCGCGGCCGATCATCAGATGTGCCGATGCATCGACATCCACATCGAACGAGTTCGTACGGGTCACCTGGCATTGGGCGACGACCGAAGCGCGCACAACAGACGGTGTTGGGTGGGCCCGTGAGGTGCACGGGCCCACCCAACGCCGCAACCGTCAACCCAACACCGCAACCGTCAACCCGACTGCCGCCGGTGATCGAACCGCGGCCCGGACCGGCAAGGTGCTCGACGGCGCACGACCCGGGCCGCTACTCCGCGAGCTTGGCGACCGTCGGTTCTATCTTGCCGAGCAGATACGCCGTGTTCGCCGGGTTCGGCAGGAGCACCACGTACGCCGTGCCCATGTCGAGGCTGGCCAACCGTCCCTTCTTGGTGAGGTCGAGCGCTCTCACCAGGGCATGGTCCTTGATCTTCGGGTCCCTGAAGAGCAGGAACGCGATGTCGGCCGCATCGAGGCGGTCGAGTTCCTCCAGGCTGAGCGCCGCACTCCCGGTGGGGCCGACATCACCCGCGAGGGCCGCGAACTCGGCCGGCACCACGAGACCGAGTCGTGCGAAGAAGCGGTTCACCTGTGCATCCGGAGTGACCAGCAGATAGGCGTTGTCGGGCAGGGCCTGCCCGAACAGCGCCTTCTTCCCCTTGGCCGCTGGGTGCTTGGCCACGAAGTCGGCGATCGCGCGCTCCGATGACGCGATCAACTCGGTTGCCGCCTTCTGCTCACCGAGGAGTTCACCCATGAGGCGGGTGGTCTCCGTGGGGTCGTCCTGGGCGAGTTTGGTGCGGTAGCCGAGAGTGGGCGCGATCGCACTCAACTTGGAGTAGGCGTCCTGGTACGTCGGCTGGCCGGAGGTCATCAGGATGAGATCGGGACGCAGCGCGGCGATCTTCTCCACATTGGGCTTGGTCTCGTCGAGGACGGCGACCTCTTCGTCGAGGGGCGGGGTGACGGCGGGGAAGTTCCGCCCGTCCGCTCCGCCCGAGAACTTCAGCGCGCCGACGATCGGAGCACCCAGCGCCCGGGCCAACGCGACATCGACATAGCCGAGGGCCACGACCCGCTTGGGCTTGGACGGAACGACGGTCTTGCCCTTGGCATGGGTGATGGAGACCGGATAGGACCCGGCCGCCCCGGCCTTGCGGGAATCCGTCGGATCGTCGCCGTCGGCGTCGCCGCAGGCGGTCAAGGCGAGAGCGAGGGCGAGCGTCGCCGCGATGAGCGCCGAGAACCTGCGGCGGCTCCGGTCGCCCCGGTTGGGAGTGTGAGGGGTGCGGGAGAGTGGCTGCACGTGGTCCGTGCTTCTCGATGTCCAACCCGTGGAGTGCTTCACTAAGAACATTTTGGCGAGGCTAACCTAACTCTCGACTCAAGTGGCAGCAATGTCAGGGCTGTTGACACACCGTCAACTCCGTTGACCGGTCGCCTTGTGTTGTTCCCGCAGCTCGGGCCCGACCCTTTCACCGGCGGCTGCACCCGCTTGGACACCTGTCGCAACCCGTCGTGGCGCTGTCGTACGGGCATGGAGAAGGCACGCGGCACAGACGAGGAACCCATGTGTCCCGAGCGTCCGCGCGGGACACCGACCGGCCGCTTCGGCTCGGCGCCGCCCCACCCCGCCGTGGCGCTGATGACCGCATCGGCACTGCGTCGCTCGGCCCGCGCCGATGCCTGGACGACCGGTGAACGCGCCGCTCCCCGGCACGGTGAGCCGTACCGGGGAGCGGGCAGGAGCACGGGGACGGCGAGGGGGTGGGCAGCCCCAGGCGAGGAGGTGGGCAGCCCCAGGACTGTCCCGTGATCCCCCGTTGGGCACTCAGTCCCTAGGCGGGCAGGGTGATCGCGTACGCCTTGCGGAGCGTCTCGTGGACGGTCCAGGTCGTCCGGTCGCCCCGGCTCAGCACCCCCAGGTCACCCGGCCCGACCTCAAGGGTGGGGCCGCCCTCGATGTCGATCGTGGCACGGCCGCTGACGACGACGAAGAGTTCCTCCTCCTCGACATCGGTGACCACACCGGGGGTGATCTGCCAGATACCACGCAACTGCCGGCCGTCGGTCGACTCCCACAGGAGCTTGCCGCTGACCTCGGGAGTGCCGGAGACGATCTGCCCGGGATCGAGCGGGTCGGGGTCGAGCGAAGCGTCGGGGATGTGCACGGAGAAGCTCTGGTCCATGGCCGGGGCGGTGCCTTTCCTTGCGTACGGTCGTGCCGGATTTCGGCGCACTCGGGAGTGTTGCTGCATTACTGGGCTGACCATCTCATAACCATGTGATAGGTCCGAGATGCACCCCTCCCCCGTCGACCCGCACGGCCGGTGGCAACCGACCAACCCGCGCGGCCGGTGGCAACCGATCCGCCCGGCCGGTGGCGCCACCGATCCGCCCGGGCTTGCCGCCTCAGCCTCGATCCGGCCCGGTCGCCACCGGCCGCGCGGGGTCCTGGGTCCAGTGCGACCAGGACCCCGCGTACAGCGCAGGAGTGAATCCGGCGAGCTCCAGGGCGACGGCCTGGTGTGCGCCGGAAACCCCGGAGCCGCAGTAGACCCCGACTTCCGCGCCGGCCTCGGCGCCGAGCGCCTCGAAACGGGAGGCCAGCCGGGCAGCGGGCAGAAAGCGGCCCTGCTCGTCCACGTTCTCGGACGTGGGTGCGGACACCGCCCCGGGGATATGACCCGCCACCGGGTCGATCGGCTCCACTTCGCCTCGATAGCGCTCGGCGGCACGGGCATCGAGGAGCACCCCTGAGCGGGCCAGTGCCGCGGCCGAATCCGCCGTCAACAGTGGTAGCGCGCCCGGCTCGGGCGCGAAGTCACCCTCGGTCGGCTTGGGCGTCTCGCTCTCCAACGGGCCTTCCCAGGCGGCGAGCCCGCCGTCCAGCACCCGCACCGACTGGTGGCCTGCCCACCGCAACAGCCACCACGCCCGCGCCGCACCCCATCCTTGCGCGGCGTCATAGGTGACCACCGGAGCCCCGGCCGAGACCCCGGCACGCCGCATCGCCGCACCGAAAGCTTCGACGTCGGGCAAGGGATGACGGCCGTCGACCCCGGGCGGGGAGGCCAGTTCCGCGTCCAGATCGATGAAGACGGCACCGGGAATGTGCCCGGCGTCGTAGGCGTCCCGACCGTGGGGGCCTCCCAACTGGTAGCGGACGTCGAGGAGGACGGGCGGCTGCTCGCCGGCCAGTTCAGCAGCGAGATCGGCGGCGGAGATGATGGGATTCATGCCGGCCATCCTCGCTCACCGCCGACGCCGCAGAATGCCTCCGAAACAGATCTGCAATGACAAATCCGGCATGCTGGGGAGGCAACCCGCCAAAAGCGGCGCGGCCAGGGCGCACTGAGCGCCGGGGGATGGAACCATTCGCTCGGGGCGCACGCCCTTTCCACACGACGGCGCGCACCCCGTCCCCCCGTACGGCCACCACGATGGTCCGAGGAGAGAGTGACGATGACCGAGGCAACTCGGCGCACACCTGGCACACCCTGCTGGGTGAGCTTGATGGTGCATGGCCTTGATGAGATCCAGATGTTCTACGGCGAGCTGTTCGGATGGGAGTTCGCCCCCGGGCCGGGCCAACTCGGCCCCTATGTGCGCGGGCTCCTCGACGGCAAGGAGGTCGCGGGTATCGGACGGCTACCCGCGGACCGTCAACTGCCGATCGCCTGGACGCCCTATCTGTGGACCGATGACGCCGACGCGAGCGCGGAGTTGGTCAGATGCAGCGGTGGCACCGTGGGCGTGGGCCCGTTGGACGCGGCCGATGCCGGCCGGATGGCGATCGTGACCGATCCCGCGGGTGCGGTGTTCGGTCTCTGGCAACCGGCGAGTCACCACGGAATCTCGCTGCACGGCACCCACGGCACCCCGGTCTGGCACGAGTTGTTGACCTCGACGACGACGTCGGTGAGCAAGTTCTACGAATCGGTCTTCGGCTACGAGACCCGGGCGGACACATCCGTCGCACCGGAAGAGGGGAGCCCATCGGACGAGGAATACGATCATGTGACGCTGCTGCTGGACGGTCGAGCGGTTGCGGCGCTGCACGGAGTGGGCCGCACCCTGTCGCGGCGGCGCGGTACCGCCTGGATGACGTACTTCCAGGTCGAGGACACCGATCGCAGTGCCTCCCAGGTGATCGAACTGGGCGGGCAGGTGATCACTCCGCCCTGGGACGGCCCGCACGGTCGCACGGCCACCGTGTCCGACCCCGAGGGTGCCGTGTTCACCCTCGTACGGTTGCTGCCCTGACGCCGCACTAGGGAGACGGCCCGTGGGCGCGGCACGCGGTGCGGCCGGGGCTGCGGGTGGGTGAAGCTCAAGGGTCGGTTCCGGGGACGGTGTGAAACGCCTTCGGAACCGACCCGGAGTGCGCGGCACGAAGCGCTCGCCCCAGCAGTGATCAGCGGTGTCCGGCGGTGGCGTCCCGCTGTTCGCCCCCGGTGACCGGTTCGGCGGGCGCCACGAAGGAGTGCGTGGACGTCGGAGCGGTGTCCACGGGCAGGACGTCCGGGGAGAGCGCCGCAGCCCGGGCGCTGGCTGCCGTCATCCGACGTCGGTGGTGGCGTCGGCACAGCACCTCGTAGCCGACCTCCCCGGCCATCCCGTCGGCGTTGACATCTCCGATCACCACCAGCGCGCCTTCGACCACCATCAGCCCGCCGACCGTACGGGCGTTGTGCGTGGCCCTGGCTCCGCACCAACACAGGGCTTCCACCTGGAGGACCTCGATGCGGTCGGCGAGTTCCACCAGGCGTTGGGAGCCGGGGAAGAGCTTGGAGCGGAAGTCGGTCGTGATGCCGAAGGCGAAGACGTCCAACTCCAGGTCGTCCACCACCCGGGCCAGTTGGTCGATCTGCTCCGGGGCGAAGAACTGTGCCTCGTCGGCGATGACGTAGTCGCAGCGTCCGCCCTGGGAGAGTCGGTCGACGAGGTGGCCGTAGAGGTCGAACCCCTCGGCGGCCTCCACCGCGTCGGTGACCAGTCCGAGCCGGGAGGAGAGCTTTCCCTCACCGGCACGGTCGTCCCGGGTGAAGATCACGCCCTGGAGGCCGCGCGCCGAACGGTTGTGCTCGATCTGCAGAGCCAGGGTGGACTTTCCGCAGTCCATGGTTCCGGAGAAGAACACCAGCTCGGGCATGGCGGAGTGAGGACCTTTCAGGTCTGTGGGGTGATGGACGCGTCATGGGTGGTGCGATGGGAACGTACGGGATCGGGTACGGGGTCAGGTGCGGACTTCGAGGAGGGGCACCAGTTGTTCGGTGGCGGTCATCGAACCGTGCATCCCCACCATCGCCGACTCGTTCGGCTCGTTGACGGATGCGGTGATCGCCACATCGGTGCAGGCCGCGGCCACCACATCACCGATGCGCCCGATCACCCGCTCGTCGACCGAAGGCCCGAACCAGCCTGCCGTCACGGCCTCTTCACGACTCGCGACCCAGAAGCGGTCGCCGAGTACCTCACGCCAGACGGCCAGGACGTCGGACTGGGCTCCGGGAACCGCGTACACATGACGGGCTCGTCCCTCGCCGCCCAGGAGGGCGACACCTGCGCGCAGCTCCCAGTCCTCATCGAAGTCGATCCGGGACTCCTCGTCGAAGGGAATGTCGATCATGCCGTGGTCGGCGGTGACGTAGAGCGCCGACCGCGGGGGCAGTTGCTCGGCCAGACGCTGGACCAGCCGGTCGACGTACATCAGTTGGCCGCGCCAGGCATCGGATTCGATGCCGAAGCGATGCCCCTTGCCATCGACTTCGCTGTAGTACGTGTAGACCAGCGAGCGATCGGCGGCGCCCAACTGCTCGGCTGCCAGATCCATGCGTTCCTCGCCGCTGAGCCGGCCGTGGAACGTGCCGCCGCTGAGGGCGATCTCGGTGAGCGGGGTGTGCTCGAATATGGGGGACGAGACCTGCGCGGTGTGCACCCCGGCCTCGTGCGCGCGCTGGAAGACGGTGGGGTACGGCTGCCAGCTGCGTGGATCGGTGTACGGCTTCCAGCGCAACTGGTTCATCAGCCGGCCGCTCTCGGGGTCCCTGACCATATAGCCGGGCAGACCGTGCTGGCCGGGCGCGAGACCGGTGCCGATCGAGGCGAGGGACGTCGCCGTGGTCGCCGGGAAGCCGACGGTGATGGGCTGCCCGGTGGCACCTCGCGAGCTGGCGAGTAGCGAGGTGAGATAGGGCGCTTCGTCCGGGTGGTCCTTGATCTGCTGCCAACCGAGACCGTCGATCAAGAAGACGCAGTTACGGTCGGCCGGGACGAGCTCTCCCATGAGCCGGGAGTACCCGGGGACGCCTTGACCTGCGACGAGAGTGGGGAGGAGATCGGCGAGCGATCCACGGCCGTACGCGGGTACGGGTGCCGTGTCGATGGCGAGCGGCGCCGGATCGTCGGGCCAGAGCGCTTGGGGCGTGTGCTGCACCATCAGCGACCGGTCGCCCGGCCGGAGGGTGCGGACGCCGTGGCCGCGGTCGCCTCGGACAGCGCCTGGGCGAAGACCAGGGTCTGTCGGACGGTGTCGGGGCCGTCGCCCGCTTCACTGACGCGCAGGCTCAGATCATCGGCGGTGGAGTTGCCGGTGTAGCCGTGGTCGGCTTCGCAGTTGGGGTCGCCGCAGGCGGCGGGCTCCAGGTCGAGCCGGGCGACCGCGCCCCAGCCGATGGTCAGGACGACCTCGCGGGGCAGGGTGCCTGGAGTGTAGGACTCGGGGTTGGCCACCACCCGGCTGACCACGACCGAGGAGATCCGATCGAGTTTCACGGACTCGGTCGAGGTCGTGGCGTAGGGCGTGGGGGAACTGGAGTCGGCCGTCTGCTCATCGGTGTGGCTCACGATGAAGCGATGGCTCGTCAGGACGAGGACGGTGACATGACGCCGTACTTCGTTGGCGTCGAAGGTGGTCTCCTGGTGCACCAGGTACGAACCGATCTGCTCGCCGCCGACGGCGGCTTCCACCGCCTCGGCCACGAGAGCCGGGTAGTAGCCGCTGCGCTCGATCGCCGCGCGCAGCCCCTGGGTCGTCGTACCGGTCTTCGCCATGCGGTCCATCCTACGGGGCCAGTGGGGGGTCAAGCGTTCAGTCCGCTCAGTAGCTCGGGAGTCGACGTGGGCCCAGGTCAGTGAAGGCGGCGGGCGGTGCGAGTCGCACGGATGCACCGAGCACGGAGAGGCCATGCTGAGCCACAACGACGGGTTCAAGACTGATTCCGACTACTTCCGGGTGATCGTCGACCAAACGTGATACGCGCAACAGCAGCTGTTCCAGGGCCGCGGTGTCCACCGGAGCGGATCCGCGCCAACCGAAGAGGAGCGGAGCAGTCCGGATTGCCCTGATCAGCTCGGCTGCATCGCGGTCGGTGACGGGGACCAACCGGTGCGAGGTGTCGCCGAGCAGCTCGGAGGCAGCGCCGGCGAGCCCGAACGAGAGCACGGCGCCCACGGCGGGATCAATGACCGCACGAACGACCGTGTCCACCCCGCGGGGGGCCATCGCCTGGACGACGGGTTGCAGCTCGACGGGCTTTCCGAGCAGGGCGGTGAGCTCCCCGTACGCCTGCCGCAGCTGGGTCTCGTTCGCGAGGTCGAGACGCACACCACCGAGATCGGGGCGATGTCGCAGATGGGGGGCGGTGGTCTTCAGCGCCACCGGATACCCCAGCTCCTCCGCCGCGGCGACTGCTTCGTCGGGTCCGGGTGCGGCCAGCGCGCCCCGCACCTCGATCCCGTAGCGCGCGAGCAGGCGGTGCGCCTCGGCGGCCGGCAGGGTGGCCGCCGGGGCGTCCTCCGCATCCCCGAGCAGGTCATGGATCTGGGCGGCGGCACCGCTCTCGTCGATGTCGTCGTACGCCGGGACCTTTCCCGGCTCGGCCGCGTCCCGTCGCCAGCGGGCGTAGGAAACGGCTTGGGACAGGGCCCGGACGGCACGCTCGGCGGCCGGATAGGTGGGAATGCGGCGCTCGGGGGTGGTCGGGCCCGAGCCGTCGATCACGCTCTCGTGCGTCGTGGGGGCCAGGGCACCCGCGGCAGGGACCTGCCGACCCGGGGCGGCCGTGGCTGCGGTCGCGCCCGAGATGGGTGGCGTGGAGCGCTCGTTATCGCTCGCGGGCCGGTGGACGGCTTCCGGAGCCCCGACAGTCCCGCCGGGCCCGCTCCGACGGCCGGTGGCGCGCGGCTGGAGCGCGGCCAGCGCCGAGGAGAGACCGCCGAGTTCCACATGGACCACGGTCACCGGCTTCGCCGGGGCCGAAGCCGCCGCCTCGCTCAGGGCCGCGGCCAGGACCTCGGCGTCGCCGGCCCGAAGATCGCCGTCGTCCCCCACCCAGGGGATCGCCGTCACCACGACCGCGTCGCAGCCGTCGTCCGCGAGGGCACGGGTGAGCGCAGCGCCGAAGTCGGCCGGGGTGGCATCGGTGGTCAGGTCGAGCGGTGGCAGGGGCCGCAGTCCCTCGGTCAGGCAGGCGTCGTAGGTCAGCAGTCCGAGGGATTCCGAGTTGCCCAGGATCGCGATCCTGGGACCTGCGGGCAGCGGTTGGCCGGCCAGGAGAAGGCCGGCGTCGACGAGTTCGGTGACGGTGTCCACGCGGAGCACGCCCGCCTGGCGCAGTAGCGCTCCGACGGCCGCGTCGGGAATGCGGGTGACGGGGACGGCGTGACCGGGTGGCTCGCTGCCGCTGTGGCGTGCCCCCTTGACGACCACGACGGGTTTGACCGCCGCGGTGCGCCGGGCGAGCCGGGTGAACTTGCGCGGGTTGCCGATCGATTCGAGGTACAGCAGGACGACATCGGTCTCGGGGTCCTCGTACCAGTACTGGAGGAAGTCGTTCCCGGACACGTCCGCACGGTTGCCGGAGGAGATGAAGGTGGAGAGGCCGGCGCCGCGGCGGTGGAGCCCCGACAACAGGGCCATGCCGATCGCGCCGGACTGGGTGAACAGGCCGATGCGACCCGGTGCCGGGGAGTGGGGCGCGAGCGAGGCGTTGAGACGGACGGCTTCTGCGGTGCTGATGATGCCGAAGGAGTTGGGGCCGATGATCCGCATGCCGTAGGAGCGGGCCTGTCGTACGAGGTCGCGCTGACGGTCCCGCCCCTCCGGCCCGCTCTCGGCATATCCCGCGGAGACCACGATCAGCCCGCGCACCCCGTTCTCGCCGCAGTCGGCGACCACGTCCGGTACGTGTTCGGCGGGCACCACGACGACGGCCAGGTCGACGCCCTCGTCGGTCTCGGCGGCGATCTCGGCGACGGACCGGAAGGCCGGGACACCGTCGACGTCGCGCTGGTCGGGAGGGAACGAACGGTTCACCGCATAGGTACGGCCGGTGTATCCGGAGCCGATGAGATTGCGCAGGACCGCCCGGCCCACCCCGCCGATCGACCGTCCGGTGCCGATCACGACGACCGAACCGGGTGCGAGCAGCCGCTGCACGGAGCGTGCCTCAGCCCGTTGTTCACGCGCCCGCTGCACGGCGAGGGACTCGGCGGTGGGTTCGAGGTCGAGGGTCAGATGGACGGACCCGTCCTCGAAACTGCGCTTCTGGGTGTAGCCCGCATCCCGGAACACCTTGATCATCTTGGTGTTGGCGGGAAGCACCTCCGCCGCGAAACGGCTTACCCCCCGCTCCCGGGCCACCGCCGCGATGTGCTCCAGCAGGGCGGAGGCCACACCTCGGCCCTGGTGGGCGTCCTGGACGAGGAACGCGACCTCCGCCTCATCCGCGGGAGCGCTGGCGGGCCGGCCCCGGGAGTCGATGCGGTCGTAGCGGACGGTGGCGATGAACTCACCGCCGACGGTGACGGCGAGCCCCACCCGGTCCACGTAGTCGTGGTGGGTGAACCGGTGGACGTCCTTGGCGGAGAGCCGGGGATAGGGCGCGAAGAAGCGGTAGTACTTGGACTCGTCCGAGACCTGTTCGTAGAAGCTGACCAGCCGGTCCGCGTCCTCGGTGGTGATGGGTCTGATGCGCGCTGTGGCGCCATCACGCAGCACCACATCCGCTTCCCAGTGATCGGGGTACGCGTGCTCGGGCGTGGTCTGCATGCCGAAAGCCTAAGGCGCGCCGACCGATCGCGAGGGCTACCCGGCACAGTCCGCGAGGGCGGACCTCCAGGGGTGCGCGAGCGGAAGTCATCCGGCCCGGGGCGGGCGATGCCCCACCTGCGAAGAGCCGGAGGGCGGGGGCGGCGAGCGCATCGGTGCCCCGGTCGTGGATTCGCCCTGCGAAGGAAGACTCCCCCGCAGTTGTGGAAGATCAACATTCAGGAGGCGCTGAGCAGTGCGAATGAACGGGATATATCCCGCCCTGCGCCCCTGACCTGGGGGCACGCGCCACAGGTCGGGATGCCGGCTCTCGGAGGGGCCAGCGTGAGAGACTGGTCTAGACAACCGTTGAATTCGAAGGGCAACACCATGGCTGAGCGCCGCGTCAACGTCGGCTGGGCCGAGGGCCTTCACGCCCGTCCCGCCTCCATCTTCGTCCGTGCCGCCACGGCCTCCGGCGTCCCCGTGACGATCGCCAAGGTCGATGACACCCCGGTCAATGCCGCCTCCATGCTCGCCGTCCTCGGACTGGGCGCGCAGGGCGGCGAGGAGATCGTCCTCGCTTCCGACGCACCCGGCGCCGACGAAGCGCTCGACCGACTGGCGAAGCTGGTGGCCGAGGGCCTGGACGAGCTTCCCGAGACGGTCTGACCCGGCACTCGTCCGAACCCCCTGCGCTCAGGGAACTCAGGCACCCCACCGGACCGACGCACTGAGCGGTACGACTCTCAGCGGTACCGACCCCTCGGCGATACGGCCCTCAGCGGCCGGACGCGACAAAGCCGCGGCATCCCCGTATCGGGAATGCCGCGGCTTTCTGTGCTGTGGATGCTTGGAGACGCTCGGAGGCGTGCTCGGAGATGCTTGGAGACATCAGATACAGCAGATACAGCTGAGGGCCCAGGGCGCTGTGGGATTCCGCCGGTAGGCGCCGGCGCCGCACCTCGCCCGCGCTGACGACCGCTCGCCGGCCATCAGCGCGGCACGGTTCAGATCTTCACACCGTGGGCGCGCAGATACGCGAGCGGGTTGACGTCCGACCCGTAGTCCGCGCTCGTCCGGGCCTCGAAGTGCAGATGCGCCCCCGTGGAGTTGCCGGTGGAGCCGGCGCGGCCGAGTTGGTCGCCCGGCATGACGCTCCGACCGACGGAGACACTCAGCGACGACAAGTGCCCGTACTGCGTGTACGAACCGTCGTTCATCTTGAGGACGACGTTGTAGCCGTACGCCCCGCCCCAGCCCGCTTCGACGACCGTGCCCGCGCCCACCGCCACCACCGGGGTCCCCGTGGAGGCGTGGAAGTCGATGCCGGAGTGGCTGCCGGAGGACCACTGCGAGCCACCCGCGCGGTAGTCCGTGGTGACGTGGGATCCGGCGATCGGCAGACGGTAGGCGTTCAGGCGCTGGCGCTCGGCCTCACGGGCCGCGCGCTCCTTGGCCTCGCGTATCTCGTTGGCGCGGGCCTCGGCCTTGCGCCGGGCCTCCGCAGCCGCCTCCATCCGGGCCAGTGCCTCGCGCTTTTGGATGACGGCCTGGTCGGCGACCTCGTCCGACAAGGAGTGCGCGGACAGCATCTGGGCCGTCAGGGTGTGCTGGGTACGAGCCGTCTGAACGATGGTCGAGCCGGTCACGGCCGCGTCCATCGTCACCGGGGTGGCACCCGCGGTAGTGCCGTCGACGCCATCAGTGCTGTCAGTACCACTGTCGGGGGTGGCGACCGAGCCGGCATCGGCGGCGAAGGAACCGTCGTCGGTGGCCAGGGCAGGACCTGCGAGGGTCCCGACGACTCCGGTGGTGGCGAGGGCCGCGGCGGAGGCGAATCCCGCACTCGTACGCGTCTTGCGGCCCGGGGCACGGTGTCTCCCGGTGGAACGGGCGAGCGCCATGTAGAGGCTGGTCCTTTCCTTCCTTCTCGCCTACCGGGTTAGCTGACGGGTTCGGAGCAGGAAGGTCTCCTACGAATCCCTCCGCACGGTGGCGAAGGCACCCGATTCACCCCAAGGGACCTGGGTCCCCGGCTCCCCAGACTCGCGTCTGACGGGGACTCGGCGATGACTGTCCGTGCCGCGGATGCGGCGTACTGCCCGCGAACAGCCGCACTGACGCTAAGCGGACGGACCGCCAGGCGCCAAACAGACCGGCATTTTTGTTGCCCACGCCACAGTCGAGACGGTGGCCTTCCCCGTAAAACGGACAGGTTTCCTTCCTGTTCGGGTCGCTCGCACTCCCGGAACACGGCAGGGCCCCGGCGCCAGCTGGCTACCGGGGCCCTGCACAGACGTGCACAGACGGACGGCCGTCCGACCGGAAGCGGGCAATCAGCCCGCCACCACGGTCACTTCTCCGATGCCGAGAGCCCGTACCGGCTCCTCGATCTGCGCGGCATCGCCCACGAGGACCGTCACCAGCCGGTCCTGGGGGAAGGCGTTGACCACGGCGGCGGTCGCCTCCACGGTGCCCGTCTGGGCGAGCCGCAGATACAACTGGGCCTGGTAGTCGTCCGCGAGGTGCTGCTCCACCTGGTCGGCGAGCGTGCTCGCCACGGAAGCCGCGGTCTCGTACTTCAGCGGAGCCACCCCGACCAGGTTCTGGACGGCGACATCGCGCTCGGCGTCCGTCAGGCCCTCGGCCGCGAGGGTGCGCAGCACCTTCCACAGATCGTCGAGCGCCGGCCCGGTGTTGGGCGTGTCCACCGAGCCGCTGATGCCCAGCAGGGACGCGCCCGTCCCGTCGGCCGTCGACCGCAGGACCTGCCCGAAGGCCCTGACGCCGTACGTGTAGCCCTTCTCCTCCCGCAGCACCCGGTCCAGGCGCGAGGTGAGCGTGCCGCCCAGGCAGTACGTACCGAGGACCTGCGCCGGCCACACCCGGTCGTGCCGGTCCGCGCCGACCCGGCCGATCAGCAGTTGCGTCTGCACGGCACCGGGCCGGTCCACGATGACGACCCGACCGCGGTCGTCGCCGGTGATCGCGGGGACGGGACGGGGCGCGCCGCTGTCGCCCGACCAGTCGCCGAGGGTTTCGGCGAGCACGGCGTCGACATCGACGTCGGTGAGGTCACCGACGATCACCGCGGTGGCGGTGGCGGGTCGCACGTGCGCATCGAAGAAGGCGCGCACGGCCGCGGAGTCGATCCGGGAGACCGTCTCCTCGGTGCCGAGCCGAGGACGCGAGATCCGCAGCGTGGCCGGAAAGAGCTGCTTGTACAGCTCCTTGGCCGCCCGTCGGCCAGGGTTGGCCGTCTCGTGCGGGATCTCGTCCAGGCGGTTGCGCACCAGCCGCTCGATCTCGCTGTCCGCGAACGCGGGCGCGCGCAGGGCCTCCGCGAGCAGCCCCAGCGCCTTTAGCAGCCTGGACACGGGCACTTCCAGGGAAACCCGGACCCCGGCGTGGTCCGCATGGGCGTCCAGCGTGGCGCCGCAACGCTCCAACTCGGCCGCGAACTCCTCGGCCGAACGCTTGTCGGTGCCCTCCGACAGGGCGCGCGCCATGATGGTGGCCACGCCGTCCAGGCCCTCGGGCTCGGCGTCCAGCGGTGCGACGAGGGAGATCTCCACGGCCACGACCTGCTGCCCGGGGCGGTGGCAGCGAAGCACGGTCAGACCGTTGGGCAGGGTTCCCCGGTCGGGAGCGGGGAAGGCCCAGGGCCTGGCCTCGCCCGGCTGGGGCTGCGGGTGGAACTCCATGGTGGTCAGCGCCTGCGCTGCATCGGTCACTGGTCCGCCCCCTCTTCTGCGTCGTTCTGCTCGTCCGCGGCGTCCTGCTCCGCGGACACCGGTTCGTACACCAGCACCGCCCTGTTGTCCGGGCGCAGTCGGGCCTTGGCGATCGCCTGCACCTCGTCAGCGGTGACGCTCAGGACGCGGTCCACGGCTGTCAGCGCCAACTGGGGGTCGCCGAAGAGCACCGCGTACCGGCACAGTTCGTCGGCACGGCCGGCGACGGTGGAGAGACGGTCCAACCATTCGCGCTCCAGCTGGGCCTGAGCGCGCTCCATCTCCTCGGGGGTGGGGCCCTCCTCGCCGAAGCGGGCGAGCTCCTCGTCGACGGCGGACTCGATCTGCGGGACCTCCACTCCGCCGGAGGTCTTGACGTCCAACCAGCCCAGGGACGGGGCTCCGGCCAGGCGCAGCAGCCCGAAGCCTGCGGCCACCGCCGTCTGGTCACGGCGCACCAGACGGTTGTGGAGCCTGGAGGACTCTCCGCCGCCGAGGATGGTGAGCGCGATGTCCACGGCGTCGCACTCACGGGTGCCGTCGTGGGGCAGCCGGTAGGCGGCCATCAGCGCGCGGGCGGGCACTTCCTCCTCGATGACCTCGCGCAGCTGCCGGCCGATGTTCTCCGGCAGGGAACCGTCGCGCGGAGGCTGCTTGCCGTCGTGGGAGGCGATGGAACCGAAGTACTTCTC
This sequence comes from Streptomyces sp. NPDC059256, assembly GCF_042753785.1. Classification (NCBI taxonomy): domain Bacteria; kingdom Bacillati; phylum Actinomycetota; class Actinomycetes; order Kitasatosporales; family Streptomycetaceae; genus Streptomyces; species Streptomyces sp. NPDC059256. The sequence continues at coordinate 328,204 of NZ_JBHYZO010000006.1, forward strand.
GATCCAGGCGAGGGTCTGCTCGGGGTCGATGTCCCCGACGACCGACAGGACCGCGTTGTTCGGCGCGTAGTACGTGCGGAAGAAGGCGCGGGCATCCTCCAGGGTCGCCGCGTCCAGATCGGCCATGGAGCCGATGGGGGTGTGGTGGTACGGGTGGCCCTCGGGGTACGCGAGGGCGGTCAGCCGTTCGAAGGCCGTGCCGTAGGGGACGTTGTCGTAGCGCTGGCGGCGCTCGTTCTTCACGACGTCCCGCTGGTTCTCCATCGATTCGTCGTCGAGCGCGGCCAGCAGCGAACCCATGCGGTCGGCCTCCAGCCAGAGCGCGAGCTCAAGCTGATGGGTGGGCATGGTCTCGAAGTAGTTGGTGCGCTCGAAGCTCGTGGTGCCGTTCAGTGAACCGCCGGCACCCTGCACCAGTTCGAAGTGACCGTTGCCGTGGACCTGCTTCGACCCCTGGAACATCAGGTGCTCGAAGAGGTGGGCGAGGCCCGTGCGACCCTTGACCTCGTGGCGCGAGCCGACGTCGTACCAGAGGCAGACCGCGGCGACCGGGGTCAGGTGGTCCTCGGAGAGCACCACCCGCAGGCCGTTGGCCAATCGGTGCTCCGTCGCTGTCAGGCCGCCGGAACCGGCCTGCGCTGTGGCCGTATGACCCATGGGCATGTACGTCCCTTCGATCGCGATGCTGTTGGTTGTCTTCGCAGCACTGCCACTGTATGCAAGCAGGCTGACACCTGGCGAAGTTCCCGGGTCGCGGTCGGCGTTGTCAGTGGGACGGTCCACAATGGTCGGCATCAGTTCCCGATCCGGTACGTGAAGGAGCAGCAGCCGCGATGGCCCGCCGCAGCACGAAAACCCCGCCGCCCGACGATTTCGAGGAGAAGATCCTCGACATCGACGTCGTCGACGAGATGCAGGGCTCCTTCCTTGAGTACGCCTATTCGGTGATCTACTCCCGTGCCCTGCCCGATGCCCGTGACGGTATGAAGCCGGTCCAGCGTCGGATCGTCTACCAGATGAACGAGATGGGGCTGCGCCCCGAGCGCGGCTATGTGAAGTGCGCCCGGGTCGTGGGCGAGGTGATGGGCAAGCTGCATCCGCACGGGGACGCGTCGATCTATGACGCCCTGGTGCGGATGGCACAGCCGTTCTCGATGCGGGTCCCCCTGGTCGACGGCCACGGGAACTTCGGCTCGCTGGGCAATGACGATCCGCCCGCCGCCATGCGGTACACCGAATGCCGCATGGCCGACGCCACCTCGTTGATGACGGAGTCCATCGACGAGGACACCGTCGACTTCTCCCCGAACTACGACGGGCAGGAGCGCGAACCCGTCGCGCTCCCCGCCGCGTACCCCAACCTCCTGGTCAACGGCGCGTCCGGGATCGCGGTGGGCATGGCGACGAACATGCCGCCGCACAATCTGGGCGAGGTGATCGCCGCCGCCCGTCATCTCATCCGCTATCCGGGTGCCGACCTGGCCACGTTGATGCGCTTCGTCCCCGGCCCGGACCTGCCCACGGGCGGCCGGGTGGTGGGGCTGTCCGGCATCAAGGACGCGTACGCGACCGGTCGGGGCACCTTCAAGATCCGCGCCACGGCCACCGTCGAGGACGTCACACCGCGCCGCAAGGGCCTGGTGATCACCGAGCTGCCCTTCACCGTCGGTCCCGAGAAGGTGATCTCCAAGATCAAGGACCTGGTGGGGGCGAAGAAGCTCCAGGGCATCGCGGACGTCAAGGACCTCACCGACCGCGCCCACGGACTGCGTCTGGTCATCGAGATCAAGAACGGCTTCATCCCAGAGGCCGTGTTGGAGCAGCTCTACAAGTTGACGCCGATGGAGGAGTCCTTCGGCATCAACAACGTGGCGCTGGTCGACGGCCAGCCGCTGACGCTGGGGCTGAAGGAGCTGCTGGAGGTCTATCTCGACCACCGGTTCACCGTGGTGCGCAGGCGCAGCGAGTTCCGGCGCACCAAGCGTCGCGACCGGCTGCACCTGGTCGAGGGCCTGTTGGTGGCCCTGCTCGACATCGACGAGGTCATCCGGCTGATCCGCTCCAGCGACAACTCGGCCCAGGCCAAGGAGCGGCTGATCTCGCACTTCTCCCTGTCCGAGATCCAGACGCAGTACATCCTGGACACCCCGCTGCGTCGGCTCACCCGGTTCGACCGGATCGAGCTGGAGAGCGAGCGGGACCGGCTGACCTCGGAGATCGAGGCGTTGACCCGCATCCTGGATTCGGACGCCGAACTGCGCAAGCTGGTCTCCGGAGAACTGGCGTCCGTGGCGAAGAAGTTCGGCACCGATCGACGGACGGTCCTGCTGGAGTCGGCGTCCACGCCGGTCGCCGCAGCAGCGCTGGAGGTCGCGGACGACCCCTGCCGAGTGCTCCTCTCGTCCACGGGACTGCTCGCACGGACGGCGACGGGCGAACCCTTGCCGGACGGCGGCACCAGGCGCGCCAAGCACGACGTGATCGTTTCCGCGGTTCTATCGACCGCCCGCAGCGATGTGGGCGCGGTCACCTCCAGTGGCCGGCTGCTGCGCCTGTCGGTGATCGACCTACCGCAGCTGCCGCAGACCGCGAGCGCGCCGAACCTCTCCGGTGGTGCTCCGCTGGCGGAGTTCCTGTCGCTGGAGGCGGACGAGACGGTGATCTGTCTGACCACCCTGGAGGAGTCGTCGCCCGGGCTCGCGCTCGGCACCCTTCAGGGCGTGGTCAAGCGTGTCGTCCCGGACTATCCGACGAACAAGGACGAACTGGAGGTCATCTCCCTCAGGGATGGTGACCGCATCGTCGGAGGTGTCGAGTTGCGGACGGGCGAGGAGGATCTGGTCTTCATCAGCTCCGACGCCCAACTCCTGCGCTTCCCCGCCGCACAGGTGAGGCCCCAGGGACGGGCAGCGGGCGGCATGGCCGGCATCAAGTTGACGGCGGACGCGCGGGTGATCTCGTTCACCGCGGTCGATCCGGCGGTGGACGCGGTGGTGTTCACGGCTGCCGGCTCCACCGGGGCGTTGGACGACTCGTTCACCACGGCGAAGCTGACACCGTTCGACCAGTACCCGCGCAAGGGTCGGGCGACGGGCGGTGTGCGCTGCCAGCGGTTCCTCAAGGGCGAGGACGTGCTGCTCCTGGCGTGGGCTGGGGCGACTCCGGTCCGCGCTGCGCTGAAGACCGGCACGCCGACCGACCTTCCCGAGCCCGATCCGCGCCGCGATGGCTCGGGGACCCCGTTCGACGTGGCGGTGGCGGTGCTGGCCGGTCCACCGAGCTGAGGCACGTCCCACGTAGGTCTCGTCGGCCCGCCTCGGGGGCGGGCCGGCGAGACCTGACCGCACGCCCGGTAGGAGCCGCCGAGGGACGGCGCGAGGCGCCTAAGTCTCCTCGGTGGGGCCGGTCCAGGCGTACGGCTCGGCCGTCTCGCCGTACCGGGTCGTAGCGCTCGCCGCCGATCCGTGGTCGGTGTCGTCTGCTTGGTGACCGTCGTCTGCTTGGTGACCGTCGTCGCCGTCTTGGCTGTCTTCAGCGGGAGTCTGTACGAAGCGCAGCACGCCCCACAGGCTGCGCTCGTCCGGCGCCGCGTCCAGGTCGTGGACGCGCGTGGACTCCAGATCCCCCAACAGCGCCGGACCGTCGACGGCAGAACCGATGAGAACCAATTGGCTCTGTCGCTCCGCGTCCCGCGGCCAGGGTTCGGGATAGAACCGCAGAAACCGCCCGACCGCGTGCACGGCGTAGCGGTTGCGGGGGTCGGCTGCCCCGAAGTCGATGAACCCCTTGATCCGGTAGAGCCCCTCGGGCCGGGTGTCGAGGAAGTCCAGCAGTCGACGCGGATGCAGGGGCGCGCTGGAGGTGAAGGCGACGCTCTCGTACGAGGTGTGGAGGTGGTGCTCATGGCCACAGCCGGACCGGCCATCGCAGACGTCGTCGCTCAGGAAGTCATCGATCAGAAAGTCGTCGGCCAGAAGGTCGTCGAAAGCGAGTTGGCCGACCCGTTCCGTGCTGGGCCTGCGATCGAAGAACAGCTCCGGGTCGACCCGTCCGTAGCGGGATTCGACCACGGCCGCCGGGGCCTTGAGGTCCTTCCGCAGCCGGTCGAGCGCGTCCCGGTCGACCCGGTCGGTCTTGTTGAGTACCACCAGGTCGGCGAGGGCGAGGTGCCGGTCGATCTCGGGGTGACGTTGGCGGGTGGTCTCGTACTCCGCGGCGTCGACCACTTCCACGAGCCCGCCGTAGACCATGCGTTCGTTCTCGCTGGCGAGCAGCATCCGGACCAGTTCGGAGGGTTCGGCGAGCCCGCTGGCCTCGATGACGATCACATCGAGGCGGGCAGCGGGCCGGGTGAGCTTGTCGAGGAAGACATCGAGTTCGCTGGCGTCCACGGCGCAGCACAGACAGCCGTTGCCGAGCGAGACCGTGGAGTCGCCGAGTTGACCGGCGACCGTCATCGCGTCGATCTCGATCGACCCGAAGTCGTTGACGATCGCTCCGATGCGGGTGCCTCGGCTCGCCCGCAGCAGATGGTTGAGCAAGGTGGTCTTCCCCGATCCGAGGAAGCCCGCGAGGACGATGACGGGGATCTGTCGGCTCGGATCGGGAAGCGAACTCACCGGGGGCCTCTCACAGGACGGGCACGGGCTGGGGCGGGGGCGGACCCGCATAGCGGGCCGCCGGGCGGATGATCTTGGAGTCGGCCGCCTGCTCCAGGATATTGGCACTCCAGCCGATCACTCGGGCCGCACAGAACGTCGGGGTGAACATCGACCGCGGCAGACCGCACAGCTCCATCACGACGCCCGCGTAGAACTCGACGTTCGTGTGCAGTTCGCGTCCCGGTTTGAGCTCGGCCAGGAGCTGCTCCACCTCCGCCTCCATCTGTACGGCGAAGTCGACCAGCGGTCCGCCGAAGCCCTCCGCGATGGTGCGCAGCATCCGCGAGCGAGGGTCTTGAGTGCGGTAGACGGGGTGACCGAAGCCCATGATGCGATCACCCGCGATGACCCGTTCCCGCACCCAGGGGCGGATGCGGTCGGGGGTACCGATGGCGTCCAGAGCGTCCAGCGCACGGCTGGGGGCGCCGCCGTGCAGCGGCCCGGAGAGCGCACCGATCGCGCCGGTCAGACAGGCGACGACGTCCGCACCGGTGGAGGCGATGACCCGACCGGTGAAGGTGGAGGCGTTGAAGCCGTGGTCGATGGTGGAGATGAGGTACTGCTCGATCGCCCGTGCCCGGCCGGGGTCCGGCTCGGTGCCGGTGAGCATGTAGAGGTAGTTGGCGGCGTACGGCAGATCGGTGCGCGGTTCGACGGGGGCGAGCCCCTGACCCAGCCTGTACAGGGCCGTGAGCAGGGTGGGTACGACGGCGCAGGCAGCTAGTGCATCACTACGGCGTCCCTCGGCGTCCAGGTCGTACACCGGGCTCAGCCCGGCGAGCGCGCCGAACATCGACAGGGCGGTGCGCAGTCCGGCGAGGGGCCCGGAGGGGGAGGTGGCCCGGGAGATGGCGGGCAGTACGGAGCGCATCTCCGCGGGGAGGGCTCGCAACGCGGCGGTGCGGGCGAGGAAGTCGGCCTGTTCGGCGGCATCGGGCAGCCGTCCGTGCACCATCAGGTGCCAGACGTCCTCGAAGCTGCGGTTGGCGGCCAGTTCCACGGCGTCGTACTGGCGGTAGTGGTAGAAGCCCTCCTGGCCGCGGACGTCCCCGATCCCCGTGTCGGTGACGATGACGCCCGCGAGTCCACGCGGTACGGCGGGGGCTGAGATCGCTTCGGCGGTGGTGTGCATGGTCTCCTCCTCAGACATGATTCGACTGTCCATGCTTGACACAATCATTGTCAATATTGATTAAATCAATATGCCTATGGAGTGGGTACGGTGTCCCTATGACCGACCACTCGGCCGACGCGCCCCGGCTGACCACCCGCGAGACCGCCGACCGGCTCGGGGTGAAACCCGCGACGGTGTACGCCTATGTGAGCCGGGGGCAGCTGACCAGCCGCCGCGATCCGGAAGGACGCGGCAGCACCTTCGACGCCCGCGAGGTCGAGGCGCTCGCCCGCAAGGGCCGACGGGAACCGGCCGCGGGTGGCGACACCCCCCGCATCCGTACCCGCATCACGCTGATCGACGGGGACCGCTACTACTTCCGCGGGGTGGATGCCGCCGAACTGGCCGGGCGCCACCACTACGAGCAGATCGCGGAGTGGCTGTGGACCGGGACCCTGCACACCGAGGTCCGCTTCACCGCACCCCCCGAAGCCCTGGCGGCGGCTCGACGCTCGATCGAGGCGCTGCCCGAGAGCAGTGGTTCGGCGGACCGGCTGCGCGTCGCGGCCATCGCCGCGGGTGTCACCGACCCCCTGCGCTTCGATCTGGGGCGGGACGCGGTGCTGGGCGTCGCCCGGATGCTGATCCCCACCCTGGTCGACGCCCTGCCGCCGTGCGGTGAGCCGCCTCACGCCGATGCCCCGATCGCCGAGCGGCTCTGGAGCCGGCTGACCGCGAACCGCCCGGACACCGCATCCCTGCGGGCCCTGGATCTGGCGCTCTCGCTGCTCATCGACCACGATCTGGCCGCCTCCACCCTCGCCGTACGGGTCGCGGCGTCCGCGCGGGCCCATCCGTACGCCGTGGTGTCAGCCGGGCTCGGGACCCTGGACGGGCCGCTGCACGGGGCGGCCAGCGGGCTCGCCCACCGGATGCTGGCCGAAGTGCTGGAGCGGGGCAGCGCGGCGGCGGTCGTGGCGGACCATCTGCGGGCGGGCCGACCGGTACCGGGATTGGGACACCGTCTCTACTCGGGTCCCGACCCCCGCGCAGAGGCCCTCTTCGCCGCCCTGGAGCGGATGCCGACGGCGGGGGCGGCCCTGGGGGCAGCCCGTGCGGTGGAGGCGGCGACCGCCCGCCAGACCCAGCTGTGCGGCAATGTGGACCTGGCGCTGGCCGCCCTGTCGTTGGCCTCCCGGATGCGACCTGAAGCGGGCGAGACCGTGTTCGCCGTGGCCCGGACCGCCGGCTGGATCGCCCATGCACTGGAGGAGTACGGGGAGCCGGGGCTGCGGTGGCGCACCAGCGGCCAGTACGACGGACCGCAACCGCCCAGAGCCGTGCCCTAGGCGGTCCTGGCGGCGGGCGTCCGCCTCGGGCCGAGCCGCCGTGGGGACCACTCCGCCACCGCCAAACGGAGAGCCAAGATCCGCATCATCCGGAGAGCCAAGATCCGCATCATGTCGCCCCTGTATTCATGACCTCGCAGAGCGTCGACTGTGAGATGCATGATTTCGGAAAGGGCCGCTTGCCCCTTACCGTTCCTATCCATGAGCCCCGAACCGACCGCCCCGGCCAGACGACGGCGGTTCGGCTGGCCGCAGCGGGTCTTCTCCCAAGTCCTACTGATGCAGCTGGCCATCGCCGCCGGGGTCACCGTACTGGCCACCGGCTTCTTCCTGGCCCCGCTCAGTGCCCAACTGGACGATCAGGCGATGCGCCGCGCCCTGGCGATCGCGCAGACCACCGCGTCGCCGGAGATCGCCGACAAGCTGATGAACAGCCGCCCCACGCCACAGGGGCCGGTCCAAGCGGACGCCGAACGCATCAGGCAGGCCACGGACGCCGAGTACATCGTGATCATGGACACGGGTGGGGTCCGTTGGTCGCACACCTCGCTCAAGGAGATCGGCCGGGTCGTCTCCACCGACCCGAGCGTGCCCCTGGCCGGCGAGGAGATCATGGAGATCGACAGCGGCACCCTCGGCCGCTCGGCCAGAGGAAAGGTTCCGCTTCGGGACGGGAACGGCCGGATCGTCGGCGCGGTCTCGGTCGGCATCGAGTACGACAGCGTCCGGGACCGACTGTTCTCCGCCATTCCTGGGCTGCTGCTCTACGCGGGTGGCGCACTTGCCGCGGGCTCCCTCGCCGCATACCTGATCTCCCGCAGACTCCAGCGACAAACCCATGACCTGGCCTTCTCTGATATCTCGGCACTGCTGGCCGAGCGGGAAGCCATGCTGCACGGAATACGCGAAGGGGTGGTCGCACTCGACGCCCATGGCCGGATACGGCTGATGAACGACGAGGCACAGCGGCTGCTGGGCATCGGCCCCGACGCCAAGGGGCTCCCCCTCGACCAGGTGCTTGGCGAAGGCCGCACCACCGATGTCCTGGCCGGACGGGTCACCGGCGTCGATCTGGTGACCGTGCGCGGCCACCGGGTCCTCATAGCCAACCGGATGCCCACCGATGACGGAGGTGCGGTGGCCACCCTGCGCGATCGCACCGAACTGGAACAGCTCGGACGAGAGCTGGACTCGACCCGTGGTCTGATCGACGCCCTCCGGGCCCAGGACCATGAGCACGCCAACCGCATGCACACCGTGCTCGGCCTGCTGGAACTGGAGATGCACCACGAGGCGGTCGAGTTCATCACCGAGGTGGTGGGCGTTCACCGGGCCACCGCCGAGCAGGTCACGGAGAAGATCCACGATCCGCTCCTCGCCTCGCTGCTGGTCGGCAAGGCGACGGTGGCCGCCGAGCGCGGTGTCTCCCTGCGCGTATCGCCGGAATCGCTGTTGCCTGACCGGCTGGTCGACCCCCGTGGACTGGTCACGGTGGTCGGCAACCTCGTGGACAACGCCATGGACGCGGCGGCCGGCTGCGAGGACGCCCACATCGAAGTGGAACTGCATGTCGAGGGCCGCACCGTGGTCCTCAGGGTGACGGACACCGGTCCCGGTGTCCCCCAGGCACAGCGCGAGTTGATCTTCACGGAGGGCTGGACCACCAAGAAGCTCCCCGCCCACGGCAAGCGCGGCCTCGGGTTGGCGCTGGTGCGCAGGGCAGCGGAGCGTCAGGGCGGTAGCGCACAGGTGCACGAAGCGCCGGGCGGCGGAGCGGAGTTCACCGTCGTCCTCCCGGAGGCCCTGAGCGAACTCTCCGGGCCCGAGATGGTCGAGCCCGAGCCCGTCGCCTCCGGGGAGGCACGATGAGGGACGGATACACGACGGGAGCGGGGCGCGGATGCACGGGCCCTGAAGACGGCGGCCCCCATCGCCCCATTGATGTCCTGGTCGTGGACGACGATGTACGGGTGGCGGAGATCAATGCCGCCTACGCCGCCAAGGTGCCCGGCTTCCACGTCTCCGCCAAGGCGCATTCCGCCGCGGATGCGCTGGCCAGGATGAACGATTCATCGGTGGACCTCATCCTCATGGACCACTACCTCCCGGACGGCAATGGCCTCGCCGTCGTGCGCGAACTGCGCCGCCTCGGCCATCAGACCGATGTGATCATGGTGACTGCGGCCCGCGATGTGGCCACCGTGCAGGCGGCCATGCGGCACGGCGCACTCCAGTACCTGGTGAAGCCGTTCAACTTCGCCGGGCTGCGGACCAAGCTGGAGGCGTACGCGGGCCTACGACGAACCCTGAGCCGCGGCGGGGAGGCAGAACAAGCCGAAGTCGACCGCATCTTCGGGGCCCTGTCGGCCAGTTCCCTCACCCCCGACCTCCCCAAGGGCCACTCGCCGACGACGGCTGCCACCGTTCGCCAGGTCCTCCTGGCAGCCGAGGATCCCTTGTCCGCCCAGGAGATCGCCGACCGCACGGGACTGAGCAGGCAGACCGCCCAGCGCTATCTGAAGCTGCTGGAACGCACCAATCGGGTCCGGCTGAGCCTGCGGTACGGCGACACAGGACGGCCCGAGCACCTCTACCGCTGGGCCCCGAGCACCTGAAGAAACCTTGCACCGGGACAACCTGCGCGCCTGAACAGCCCCTGCGCCGAACTGCCGGAACGGAACGCACCCGCACCCGCATACGCATACGCATACACCCTCGCCGAGACGGGCTGTTGGGCCACCGGGGACGCCGGAGGCAAGGTCCTCATACGGAACCCGCCCCCGTCAGGGCCCGCACCTCCGTCTCGGCGTAGGCATCCGGATCACCCGGCTCAACGGACAGTCGGGTACCGATCCAACCGCTCAAGAATCCGAACGGCACGGAGACCAGTGCGGGGTTCTGGAGCGGGAAGAGGTGAAAGTCCCACCCGGGCACGAGCGACTCCGCACCCCCCGACACCACCGGGGAGAGCACCACGAGCAAGACCGCCGACCCCAAGCCCCCGTACACCGCCCAAACGGCACCACGTGTGGTGAAGTCCCGCCAGAACAGGGAGTAGACGAGGGCCGGGAGATTGGCGGACGCCGCAACCGCGAACGCCAACCCGACCAGGAACGCCACGTTCAGATCGCGGGCGAGCAGTCCGAGCGCGATGGCGACCGCCCCGACACCGACCGCGGCGACGCGTGCGACGGCGACCTCGCTGCGCGGCCGGGATCCCGGACGCTGCACGGAGCGGTGGAGATCGTGCGCGATCGACGCCGAACAGGCCAGGGTGATCCCCGCGACCACGGCCAGAACGGTCGCAAAGGCGATCGCGACCACCAGCGCGAACAGCACGGTTCCCGAGGTGGAGCCGGCGCCGCCGCCGAGGTCGAGCGCCAGCAGGGGAACGGCCGTGTTGCCCGCCGTGTGCGCCGCACGTACCCGGTCGCTGCCGACCACCGCGGCGGCACCGAACCCGAGCACGATCGTCATCACATAGAAGCTGCCGACGAGTCCGATGGCCCACACGGTCGAGCGCCGCGCCGCCCGCGCCGTCGGCACGGTGGAGAATCGGGACAGGATGTGCGGCAGACCCGCCGTGCCCAGGACCAACGCCAGTGCGAGGCTGATGAAGTCCAGCCGCGCGGTCCAGCTCCCGCCGTATTGGAGTCCTGGCGCAAGGAAGGCACGGCCGTGGCCGCTGCGCTCCGCGGCCGAGTTGAGCAGGGAATTTATGTCCCCGTGAAACCGGATGAGTACGAGGGCGGTCAGGGCGAGCGTCCCCACCAGCAGCAGGGCGGCCTTCACGATCTGGATCCAGGTGGTGGCCCGCATCCCGCCGAATGACACGTGGATCACCATCAGCGCACCGACCGCGACCATCGCCCAGCAGCGCGTTTGACCGCTCGTACCGCCGAGGAGCAACGCCACCAGACTCCCCGCACCCACCATCTGCGCCACCAGGTACAGGAGCGAGACGACGAGGGACGAAGTACCCACTGCGCGGCGCACCGGGCGCTCCCGCAACCGGGCCGCGATCACATCGGCCAGGGTGAAACGGCCGCAGTTGCGGACGAGTTCGGCGGTGAAGAACAGCACCACGAGCCAGCCGACGAGAAAGCCGATCGAGTACAGCATCCCGTCGTAGCCGAAGAGTGCGATCGCTCCGGAGATCCCCAGGAAGGAGGCGGCCGACAGATAGTCCCCCGCGATGGCGAAACCATTCTCCATCGCGGAGAACTGCCGCCCGCCCACGTAGAACTCCTCCGGTGACCCCTGTTTGCCGCGCCCGACCCGGCTGGTGATGCACAAGGTGGCCGCGATGAACGCACCGAACAACAACAGCGCGAGGACCTGGTGATCGCCGCTCATCGGCCGGCCCCCGATCCCGTCCGGTGCGATGCGTCGTGCACGGCGGCTGCCGACCGGTGTGCGCCGGCCCGCTCGTACACCGTCCACCGCAACTCCAGTGCCGCACGGTCCCGGTAGCGCCGTGCATGACCGGCGTAGGCCCAGGTGAGCAGGAAGGTGGTGAGGAACTGCGCCAGGCCGGCGAGCAGGGCCACGTTCAGCGCGCCGATCACCGGCCGGGCCATCAGCCCCGGTGCGGTGACGACGGCCACCACGTAGCCGAAGTACCAGAGGAGAAAGGCGACGGCGGCCGGTCCGACGAACCGGCGGTAGCGGCGGCGCATCTGTTGGAAGGCGGCCCCGCCCTGCACCTCCCGGTAGATGTCCACGGTGCTCGGGAAGTCGACTCGCCGCGCCGCTTCGGGCGGTACGGAAGCCCGGACGGCTGGCTGGTTCCAGCCGAAGAGACCCCCTGGATACGATGGTTCCCCCTGGCCCCGGAACCAGATGCCGGGCCTCGTTTCGTTGCTCGGTACCGGGTCCTCATCGGCCCGTGAATCGCGCCTGGCCAGGCGATTACCCCGGCCGGAGGTCGCTGTGCTGTCCCACGCCCCCTCGGGCCACACCGACGCTGCCCACTGCCCTGCCTGCTTCTCCACCGCTCAACACCCCTTGGTCAGCGAACCTTTTCGGCCGCGTGCCTCAGGATGGACAGAACGGGAAGATCCCGGACTCATGTGCAGAAGTGCTTCACACCATCAGGTGACTCTGGAGCCAGGTGGCTGCGCGAGGCCCTCCCGATAGGCATAGCGAACGGCCTGCGCCCGATCGTGGAGGTCGGCCTTCGCGAAGAGATTGTTGATGTGGGTCTTCACCGTGGCGTTGGAGATGTGCAGCCGACGGGCGATCTCACCGTTGGTGAGACCGTCGGCGATCAGTGCCAGCACCTCCCCCTCACGGCTGGTCAGCCCGTCGGGGAGCCGGGGAGCGGCCGGTGCCTGGCCGGCCGTGAACTGCTCCAGAAGCCTTCGCTGCACCACGGGCGTTAGCCAGGCCCGCCCTTCGATGACATCACGGACCGCGCGGGCGATTTCGTCGCCGTCCGCGTCCTTGGTCAGATAGCCGCGGGCTCCGGCGCGCAAGGCGGGGAAGAGAGAGGCGTCGTCCGCGTACGTCGTGAGGACCACCACCTGGGTCCCGGGGTGTGCCTCACGGATGCGGCGAGTGGCCTCCACCCCGTCGCACCGCGGCATCCGCAGATCCATCAGCACCACGTCGGGAGCGAGTTCGGCGACCAGGGCGACCGCCTCGGCACCGTCCTTCGCCGTACCGACGACCTCGATCCCGGGCAGCAGTCCGAGTAGCATCACGATGCCCTCGCGCACCACGGTCTGATCGTCGGCGACGACCACACGGGCGGGTGCGGATGTGGTGGGCTCGATGCCGTCCGGCCGGCTGCGGAGTGAGCCGTCCGGTGCGGTCGCACCGCCGGCGCGGTCGGCCCCCATGCCGGGCCAGGGGCCCATCGGCGTCCCCCCGATCGATTCCTCGGTCATACCGGCACTCTCAGTCGCACCACGAAGCCGTCCCCCTCAGGTCCCGCCTCCAGGGTGCCGCCGAGCAGTTCCGCCCGCTCGCGCATCCCCAACAGACCGTACCCGGATCCGGATGAACCCAGCTCCCCGCTGTCCCGTTGAGTACCGGCGTCGCGGACCTCCAGGGTCACCCCGGACGGCTCGTACGCCAACAGCATCCGCACCTTGGCGCCCGGCGCGTGCTTGCGGGCATTCGTCAGCGCCTCCTGTGCCACGCGCCGCACCGTCTGCGAGATCTCGGCGGTCAACTGCTGGCGCTCGCCCCTGACCTCGGATTCCGTCCCATCGGCCCCGGCCAGCTCGCGTAGGTAGTCCTCGACGGGAGCGATCTCGCCGCGGAGCGCGGAGAGTGCCTGGCGGGTCTCGGCGAGGCCCTCGCGGGCCATCCCACGGGCGGAGACGACGCGTTCGAGGATCTGGTCCCGGAAGGGGCCTTCGGGGCCCCGTTCGATCTGAAGTCGCGCCGCCTCCAGATGGACGAGTTGCGCGGAGAGGCTGTGTGCGAGGACGTCGTGGATCTCACGGGCGATGCGTGCCCTCTCGGCGAGGGCGGCCGACCTGGCCTCGGCCTCACGCGCCGTTCGTTCCTGGGCCAGCAGACGGAACCCTGCACCGCGCGCCTGGGCGTCGAGCCGGAGGGAGAAGCCACCGAGGAGCACCGCGCCCACCGTGAGCCAGGAACCCGGCGCGTAGTCGAACCCGATCACGACGAAGGCCAGGGCGAGCAGCCCGGCGCCGAGGCCGGAAGCCAGCGGCAGCCGCTCCATGGCGCTGAGGGCGGTGGTGATCCACAGCACGGTCGAGGGGACCAGACCACCGGCCACCGAGGCACCCCAGCCCATGGCGGCGATCCCCGCCAGCAGCGCGAGGGAGGGCAGCAGCCGATTGTCGAGGGTGGTGTGGTGGTAGGCGAAGAGCGCGGCGACGCAGCACAGGAGCGCCAGTGGTGGAATCACACCCGCCGCGCCGGAGAAGTCCCCGGACACATAGGCACCGAACAGGGCCCACGCCGACAGGGCGGCCATCAGTACCAGGTCGAGGCCGGTACGCCCACGGGGCATGCCGAGATGGGTCAGCGACTCCTGTACGGGCCAGGCGGTCCACTTGTCGCTCCGCACGCGTGTCCTCCCCCTCTGTCGGCTCGGAAGGCGCCGGGTACTCGCTCCCGGACCCTCGGTCATCGCCGATGCTACGGAGCGGGAGCAACCCGCAGAACAGCCCGTGGGTGGAGCCTTTGGCTCCACCCACGGGTGGTGTTCAGGTGCCTCCAGGGCGCCGTACAGCGTCCCCAGCGCTGCTTTCCGGCCACAGGGAAGGAAAGGTTCCGTGTGATGCCGGCCGCGGGTCAGGCGTCGATGCGGGAGCGGTCCAGGGTCGCCGCGGAACTGGTGATGAACTCCTTGCGGGGTGCGACCTCATTCCCCATCAGGAGATCGAAGACCTGCTCGGCGGAGTCGAGGTCACCGATGTTGATCCGGCGCAGCGTCCGATGGCGCGGGTCCATCGTGGTCTCCGCGAGTTGATCGGCGTCCATCTCGCCGAGGCCCTTGTACCGCTGGATCGAGTCCTTGTAGCGGATGTTCTTGCGCTGGTACTCCAGCAGCGTCTGGCGCAGCTCGTTGTCGGAGTAGGTGTAGACGTACTTGTCCTGGCCCTTCTTGGGCTGGACGAGCTCGATCCGGTGCAGCGGCGGCACTGCGGCGAAGACCCGGCCCGCTTGCACCATGGGCCGCATGTACCGCTGGAAGAGCGTGAGCAGGAGACATCGGATGTGCGCGCCGTCCACATCGGCGTCGACAAGCAGGACGATCTTGCCGTAGCGAGCAGCGTCGATGTCGAACGTGCGTCCGGATCCGGCCCCTATGACCTGGATGATCGCACCGCACTCGTTGTTCTTCAGCATGTCCGAAACGGATGACTTCTGAACGTTGAGGATCTTTCCGCGGATCGGCAGCAGCGCCTGGAACTCACTGTTGCGGGCGAGCTTGGCGGTGCCGAGCGCGGAGTCCCCCTCCACGATGAACAGCTCACTGCGCTCGACGTCGTCGCTGCGGCAGTCGGCCAGCTTCGCCGGCAGCGAGGACGTCTCCAGCGCGGTCTTGCGACGCTGCGCTTCCTTGTGCTGACGCGCGGCGATCCTGGTACGCGCCGCGGCGACGGCCTTCTCCAGCACGGCACGGGCCTGCGCCTTGGCGTCGCGCTTGGTGGAGGTCAGGAACGCCTTGAGCTCCTTTGCCACGACGGTGGCGACGATCCGGTTGGCGGCGGACGTGCCCAGGACCTCCTTGGTCTGCCCCTCGAACTGCGGCTCGGCCAGACGGACGGTGACCACGGCGGTCAGACCCTCCAGAGCGTCGTCCTTGACGATGTCGTCCTCGGCGACGCGCAGCATCTTGGCCGATCGGAGCGCCTCGTTCACCGTCTTGGTGATGGAGCGCTCGAAACCTGAGACATGGGTGCCGCCCTTGGGGGTGGCGATGATGTTCACGAAGGACTTGACGTTGGTGTCGTAGCCGGTGCCCCATCGCAGGGCGATATCGACACCGAGTTCCCGTGTGACCTCGGTGGGTGTCATGTGTCCCCGGTCATCGAGTACGGGAACGGTCTCCTTGAAGATCCCCTGCCCGGTGAGCCGCAACACATCACAGACGGCCTTGTCCTGCGCGAGGTACTCACAGAACTCGCTGATACCGCCGTCGAAGCGGAAGATCTCCTGACTCTTGCCCTCGCCGGCGAGATCGCGCTCGTCCCGCACCACGATCGTCAGCCCGGGCACCAGGAACGCCGTCTGCCGGGCGCGCTGGTGCAGCGTCTCCAGCGAGAGCTTGGCGTCCTTGAGGAAGATCTGGCGGTCCGCCCAGTACCGGACGCGGGTACCGGTGCGCGTCTTGGGGATCCGCTTGGTCTTCCGCAGCCCGTTGCCCGGGTCGAAGGGGGAATCGGGTCCCTGCTCGGTGAAGATGCCGGGCACACCACGTCGGAAGCTGATCGAGTTGATGGTGCCGTTGCGGTCGACCTCGACGTCGAGCCGGGCCGACAGCGCGTTCACCACGGAGGCTCCGACGCCGTGGAGACCGCCGGACGCGGCGTAGGAGCCACCACCGAACTTCCCTCCGGCGTGCAGTTTGGTCAGGACGACCTCGACACCCGAGAGACCCGTCTTGGGCTCGACGTCGACCGGGATGCCCCGCCCGTTGTCCTGGACCTCGACCGAGCCGTCCTCATGCAGGATGACCTCGATGTGGTCGCAGTAGCCCCCGAGGGCCTCGTCGACCGAGTTGTCGATGATCTCCCAGATGCAGTGCATCAGGCCGCGGCTGTCGGTGGACCCGATGTACATGCCGGGACGCTTGCGGACCGCTTCCAAGCCTTCGAGTACGAGCAGGTGCCGCGCTGTGTAGTTGGAGCCGTCACGCTCCGCGGTCAGCAATGCTGTGGACGGCACGGACGTTTCGGCGGTCACGCGGTTCGCTCCTCGCTGAATTTCAAATGTGGCCTCGTGGGGTAAGGCCCGGCGTCGGTTGCCGGCTCAGAGCGTACCGATGCCTGGTAGAGCCGGTGTAACGCCACCCACGAGATTTTCGATGCTAGTCCAACCTCGCATACTTGTTCGATCCCTCGAAGGGGTGACGTGAACATCACGTTCCCTTCGAGGCATGAACCATTTAGGCTCCGGGCACGTCCTCATGAACAACCGGCAACCCAGCCGGGAGGGCAGTCCCCGGTACGAGCAAGACCAAGCAACCCACAAGCAACGCGAAACCCGTAGCGCACAGCAATACGGCTCATTCGCCGCCACCCGGCAGCAGACAGCCGCCTTGAGAAGAAGTTTCGAGGAAAAGCCCCGAGCGGGAACGTTTTCGGGCTGGTTGGATGTTGACCCTGGTACGACAGCTCGTCGAGCTAGAGAAGAGGCGACGTGACTACTGTTCTGACCCCCGCGAGCCCGCTGACGGCCGCTGACCGCTGCGACAGGTGCGGCGCCCAGGCATATCTGCGTGTCGTCCTGACCAGCGGCGGTGAACTGCTCTTCTGCGCCCACCACGGACGCAAGTTCGAGCCGGAACTCAAGAAGATCGCCGCGGAAATACAGGATGAGAGCGACCGCCTGACGGCCGTTCCCGCCGGTGCCGGCGAAGAGGATCACTGACACCTCACATCCACGACGAGCTAGGTCGATCTGAGATCGGCTGACGGGCGGTTGCTCCTGATCCCATCAGGAGCAACCGCCCGCTCTCGTACCGTCACAAAAAGGCCCCGTACTGTCGCCACAATCCGTCGGTCCACCTCCCGGTCGAAAGCCAGGAGCCGTAGAGGCCGCGGAGTGGACCTTGTACGGATGTTCGGCGCGCAACAGACCTCGCGGTCCCCTGCCGGAGACCACCCGCGGGCCACACCCCCTACTGGGGCACCGGCAGTGCCGAGACCCGGGCGTACACCCCGGGGCTGTCCGCCCGGCCGCATCCACTCCCCCAGGACACCAGGCCAATCAGCCGTCCCTCTGCCACCAGTGGCCCACCGCTGTCCCCCTGGCAGGCGTCACGGCCGCCCGCGGGGTCTCCGGCGCAGACCATCGTCTCGGCGGCGTAGCGCCCGCTCAGACCCCCCGGATAGGCCCGCTCGCAGGTCTCATCAGAAAGCACGGTCACCTGGGCGGCGCGTAGGGACGTGGCGTAGCTACCATTACCCTCAGTGTCCCCCCAGCCGTAGACGGCCGCGGCCACCCCGGGCCGATAGGCAGGATCTCCGGCACCAGCAACCGCGATCACATGGGTCGACGGCAGAGCTTCCGCAAGGGTCACCACGGCAAGATCGGAGCTACTGGTGAACGGATCGTAGTCAGGTGAGACCCAACGCTCCGTTACGGGAATCTCCTGTCCGGCCTCACCGGTCAGCTCCGTACGGCCGACGATCACACGGAGGTCGGGGATCTCTTCCTCTCCGAGCACCGTCCGACTCAGACAGTGGGCCGCGGTCATCACCTTGGTCGGAGCGACCACCACTCCGCCGCAGAACTGCCCCGAGCGCGTTCCCCCGAACCGGTCACGACTGGCCAGCGCCACCACCCAGGGGCTGTCGGCCGCCCGCACGGGAAACCCTCCCACCACCACGCTGTCGGCGAGGGCCGGTACGGGCGCCGCCAACGGGGCCACTGCCACCGCGGCGATCAGAGCCAGCGCCCCGATCAGGGCTCGTGCGAGGGAACGACACATCGGGTCTCCTGACTTTGCGTGAATGGGAGTCCACCCAGAGTCATTCAACACGCTGGTGTACGCACCTGCGGCGCCCGGACCCACGCCGCTCCGGAGCCACCACTTCCGTTGATCGCGATCAACGGCACGGCACGGCACGGCACGACGAAGGGTCCGGCTTCACGGGGAAGCCGGACCCTTCGGTGAGCAGGGTTGCTCAGGACGTACGAGCCCTTAGTCGAGGTAGTCGCGCAGGACCTGCGAACGCGACGGATGGCGCAGCTTCGACATGGTCTTCGACTCGATCTGGCGGATGCGCTCACGCGTCACGCCATAGACCTTGCCGATCTCGTCGAGGGTCTTCGGCTGGCCGTCCGTGAGACCGAACCGCATGGAAACGACACCGGCCTCCCGCTCGGAAAGCGTGTCGAGAACCGAGTGCAGCTGCTCCTGGAGAAGCGTGAAGCTCACCGCGTCGGCGGGCACCACGGCCTCGGAGTCCTCGATGAGGTCACCGAACTCGCTGTCGCCGTCCTCACCCAGGGGGGTGTGCAGGGAGATCGGCTCACGACCGTACTTCTGGACCTCGATGACCTTTTCCGGGGTCATGTCGAGCTCCTTGGCCAACTCCTCCGGGGTGGGCTCACGGCCCAGGTCCTGGAGCATCTGGCGCTGGACGCGCGCAAGCTTGTTGATGACCTCGACCATGTGCACCGGGATACGGATGGTGCGGGCCTGGTCGGCCATCGCGCGGGTGATGGCCTGACGGATCCACCATGTCGCGTACGTGGAGAACTTGTAGCCCTTGGTGTAGTCGAACTTCTCGACCGCACGGATCAGACCGAGGTTGCCCTCCTGGATCAGGTCCAGGAAGAGCATGCCGCGGCCGGTGTAGCGCTTGGCCAGCGAGACGACCAGTCGGAGGTTGGCCTCCAGCAGGTGGTTCTTGGCGCGGCGACCGTCCTCGGCGATGATCTCCAGCTCGCGCTTGAGCTTGGGCGCCAGCTTGTCGGAGTTCGCCAACTTGTCCTCGGCGAACAGTCCCGCCTCGATGCGCTTGGCGAGCTCGACTTCCTGCTCGGCGTTGAGGAGGGGAACCTTGCCGATCTGCTTGAGGTAGTCCTTGACCGGGTCGGCGGTGGCTCCGGCGACGGCGACCTGCTGCGCAGGAGCGTCGTCCTCGTCCTCGTCGGACAGGACGAAGCCCTTGCTCTCGCCTTCGGCCTCTTCCTCGTCGCCCTTGCCCGGCTGTACCTCGTCGAGCAGCTCTTCGCCGTCGCCGGGCTCGTCGGAGTCCTTCTTGGCGGCGGTCTTCTTGGCCGTCGTCTTCTTGGCGGCGGTCTTCTTCACCGTCGCCTTCTTGGCCGTCGTCTTCTTGGCGGCGGCCTTCTTGGCGGGCGCGGTCCCCGGGACCTCGTCGCCGGCCTGGGCGTCGACGGATTCGGCTGCCGACGTGGCCGCGACGGTCTTCGCCGTGGTCGTCTTGGCCGCGACGGTCTTGGTGGCGGTGCGCTTTGCCGGGCTCTTCGCAGCGACGCTCTTACGGGCGCGCCTGGGCGACTCTGCGGCATTCACCATCAGCGTCACACCCTCTTCCTCAAGGATCTGGTTGAGGCTGCGCAGAACATTCTTCCACTGGGTTTGCGGAATCTGGTCGGCCTCGAAGGCGCGACGCACGTCATCGCCGGCGATCTGCCCATCAGCCTTTCCCCGCTCGATGAGCGCCATCACAGACTCGGACTCGGCGATCTCCGGCGGGAGCGTACGGGATGTGCTGGCCGACACGAACAACCTCTCGGAACGATGGAAACGGCTTCCGGCCCCGCCCATGATCGGGCTTGAGCCGACGACCACAGGCTGCGGATGGCCGGTGGCGCGGGCGGCTGAACCTCAGAACTGCGCGGAACTACACAGCGTCATGAACGACGGCTGTATTCCTTCCTCGGCTATCACCTCTTAGGTCATCGCCCTGTTCCGAGGAGTGTTACGCCCAATTCGCGTGGCCCGAGTCACACCCCATTTGCGGCAAATTACTCATAGAGGGTGCAGAGCGTACATTCGCGCCGCCGGACCCCCGTGGAATCCGGTGGCACTCCGCAGATACGACTCCGCACGCCCGACCCACCGCACGCCGCTGCGGGGCCAGCAGCTGTACACCTGCCCCGAACCGGCCGATGTACGCCTGCCTCCGCACGCGACCGCGCGGCCGGACTTCAGTGCTCGCGGGGTGCGGGCACGACGCGCTCCCCTTCCGGGTGGACCGTCAGCAGCTGCCGCATCGCGGATTCGGCTGCCTGGGAGTCGCCGGCGGCGAGGGCGTCGGCGATGCGGGCGTGGTGTCCCAGGGACGCCTCATTGGGTCGGTCACAGCCGGTGACCGGGCCGCCCGAGACATGCAGGGCGGACGAGACGATGCCGGAGAGGTGCTCCAGCATGCGGTTGCCGGCGAGCTGGATGAGCAGGGAGTGGAACTCGGCATCGGCGCGGGAGAAGGTGATCCCATCACCCTGCGCAAGGGCGTGGCCCATGATCTCGACCATGTCACCCAGGCGCTGCTGAACGTCCTCACGGCCATGACCGGCCGCCAGACGGGCGGCGAGGGGCTCGATGGTCCAGCGCAGTTCGCAGAGCTCGCGACGCTGGTCCTCGCGCTGGGGGCCGAAAGCGCGCCATTCGATGATGTCGGCGTCGAGGAGGTTCCAGTCGGCAACGGGACGGACCCTGGTACCGACATTGGGGCGAGCGCTGACCAGGCCCTTGGCCTCAAGAACGCGGAGCGACTCCCGCACGACGGTGCGCGAGACTTCGAAACGCTGTCCGATCTCCTCGGGAACCAATGGACGATCGGCGCCCAGGTCCCCAGAGACGATCATCTGGCCGAGCTGCTGAACGAGTTGGCCGTGCAGGCCGCGTCCCCGGTTACCGGCAGCACGGCGGCCAACGCGTCCCAACTCTGCGTCTGGCCCGTCCCAGGAGGGCGGAGCCACGCGTTCAGCGGCAGGCTGCTCCCCGTAGGGGTATCGGTCGAGTTCGCCCGAACCTGCGAGGCCGGTGTCAGCGGGGCGGGCGGCGGTCATCATGGTGTGCGCAAGGGTACTCACGCATCCTTTGTCGGCCCCACTTCAGCAGCCCTTGAGGTCTTTGGTGAAAAGCACACGAAAGGGTGATCGGTGCTTCCCCCATAATTGACGACTTATCGGAGATAAACGGGCGTACTCAAGGGAGTTACCGGCAGATTGCCCCACCTCGATCGCGGGCGATCAGCAATGCGTTCTCCGGCGAAGCCCGACGAACACAAACATGCAGACCAGGACAGCCAACGACAACACCAGGGCTGTTCCGACGGGTTGGGCCAGCATGCGCACCCCTGCCAGCAGGAGGTCGTCGGCCTGTTGCGGCAACCAGAACCAGGCCAGCTCGCGCACCCTGTCGGGGAGTCCGGCCGTCGAACGCGCTGACGGAACGACGGATGCCTGCCGCACAAGAGGCGCGATGACGACCGGTACGAGCAGGACTGCGGCCACACCCGCCGCGGTGACGCGGAAGACGCCGGCAGCCAGCAGTCCGGCCCACGCACATCCAACGGCCAGGGCGCACCAATGCATCAGCAGCGCCGACAGGTTCCCTTGGACGACGATCGCCTCCCGGCCGTAGACGACGGCCAGCACCTGTGTGTCGATGCCCGCAACCAGCAGCGCGATGAGCACCGCAGCGGCTCCCGTGACCAGCATCTTGGCGAGCAGCAGGGCAACCCTGCGAGGGACTGTGCCGCGAGCGGCCAGCACCGGATAGCGAAACTCCTCACCGAAGGAGAGCGCCCCGATCAGACCGGCGCAGAGGGCCGCTGGAGGCAGGGGGAGGAAGTCCGGCCAGGCAGCGATAGCGACCGGCACCGGGACTTCACGAGAGCGGGCGAGCAACAGGGACAGGACCGGGGAGGCCAGGAGCGCGGCGCCGAAGACCAACGCAGCGGTTCGAACGCCGAGCAGTCGCAACAGTTCGTAGCGGACGGGGCGCAACGGGCTGCGGAGGGGACGACGCGGCGCTTGACCTGGCAGCTGACTCGGTGGCGGGCTCGGAATCCGCTCAACCGCAGAGACGGAACCTCGGCTCGGTCCGGCCGAGGGCTCCGACAGGTGCCCGGATCGTTCGACGCCTTGTCCGGGAGCCGCGGCCAGCGCAACAGCGGGCACCCGGCACTCACTCTTGGCCTCACCTTCTGGATGCTCGCCGTCCCTCTTGGCCGAGAGGGATGGATGCATGCGGTCGGGAACCTGCTGGAGCTGCGGCGGAAGCGGAGCGATGGCAATCCGGTCCTGGCGCTGGCTCCGCTCCTGCGTGCCGCCGCCGGCGTGACCAGCGACGACCGAGCCGCCCGCCTCCTCCGTGAGCCGGTGTACGAGGACACGATGGCGGTACGCGATCTCCCCCACCTCGGCGCAGTTGCTGCCGTAGACGGAGAGTTCGCTGCCTGCGTCGACGACCACTTCGACGGAGCGCCGTGCAACCCGTGCCTCACGGTGCAGCAGTGAGGCCAGGCGTGCGGCATAGGGGGTGCAGACCACGACGCGCGGGCGCAGCCTGGTTCGCGCGAAGTCAACGACCTCCTGATCCGCGATCAACCTTCCCCCGTCCACGGTGACCACGCGGTCCCCGATCCGGGCGGCCTCCTTCGGGTCATCGGTCGTCCACAGAACCGTTCCGCCTCGGTCTGCGTGAGCACGCATCAATCCGTACTGCCAAGCCTGTTCCCGCGCGGTGAGCCCCCTCCCCGGCTCGTCCAACAGGAGGGTCTGGGGAGCGCCGAGCAGAGCAGCGGCGATGCCGAGTCTGCGGTCAGCGGCCAGCGGCAGGGCGTCGAGGCGCTGGTCGCCCAGAGCTGTGAGGCCGATGTCCCGGAGCAACTCATCGGCACGGGCCAACGCAACCCCCGCCGCGGCACAGAGCATCCGGAGTTGCCCACGCGCCGTGCGGGCCGGATGCCCGGGTACGTCCCCCAGGAGCGCCCCCACCTCCCGGGCCGGATGGGCGATCCGATGGAGGGGATTCCCGCGGAAGTAGGTGATGCCACGACCAGGCTCAAGCTCCAACATAAGACGGAGCGCCGTGGACTTGCCCGCGCCGGCGGGCCCGAACAGGGCCGTGACCTGACCCGGCCCGGCCTCGAAGCTGAGGTCCCGAACGGCGGGTGGGCCCGATCGCCCGGGCCGGCTGGTGAGTCCGATGGCCTGAAGCATCTCTCCCCTCCCGGAAGGCGGAAGCAAGACCGCGGAGCGGCGGCACGGGCACCGGAGCAAGATAACGCGACATTCACGACTTTCTACGCAAGAGCTCTCCTGAGGGATTTCGCTTCAGCACCCGCTTCACCCGCAGGGCCCGCGGCAAAGCTCCCCACGGCCTGAACGATGAGGGTGAGGGAGGGAGAGGGGTGAGGGGTGAGGGGTGATGATCGTTCAGGGTGAGCATTCGCGTGCAGCGGGTTCCGTCTTGCTCTTGGGGCCCCCTCCCCTCCCCTCCCCTCCCCTCCCCTCCCTCCCCCACCCCGGCCCCCCTTGCGCCTGGCCTGCCCCCGGCCTCCCTCGCCCTCAAGCAGGACGACAAGTCCGGACACCCTTGCGCGTCCAGCCCTCCAAGCACGCGCCCCCTCTCCCTACCGACCCCCGCCAAGGCGCCCAGAAGGCCCTCTACCGCACCGCGGGCGCTTCGGTGCGCCCTGGGTGCCGATGTGAGCCCTGGGCGGCGCAGTGGACCGCACAGCCCCTCGGCGCGCCATGGGCGGCATGGAGGCACCGAGGAACCACCACCGCCTGCAGCTTCACCCCGGTCGCACGCACAGACCTGTACGCCCCGGCCGGGAGCAACCGGTCCAACACTTCGGGCCGAATGCCTGGACCTGCCTCCAGGAGATGCGCTCTGGGCGTCGAGAGCCCTCCATCACGGAGTTGGAGCTCCATGCGCCACCGCCGAAACGCACCCGCGCCCCAAACGCTCCCGGCTCCCGGCTCCCGGCTCCCGGCTCCCGGCTCCCGGCTCCCGGCTCCCGGCTCCCGGCTCCCGGCTCCCGGCTCCCGGCTCCCGGCTCCCGGCGAGGGAACTCCCCCTACAGGTCAGTCGTCACGGTTGTTCGGCGACGATTCATAAATGTGTGGCTCACCCCCGCGGCTGTACCGTCCAGCTGCCGCCGAGGATCCCGCCCCGGACCCATGAGGTCCGTCCACCCTTCCCCCACGTCGCCCCCTGGACCTTGCCGCCGTCGACACGGGCAGCAGAGCTGAACATCCGTCAGCCGCCCTATTTCAGAGCCCCCGTCAGACCTCCGGCCGGAGCATCGGCGGGTTGAGCACGGTGGCACCACCGGCCCGAAAGAGTTGTGCGGGACGTCCTCCCTGCCGCGTGGTGGTGCCACCGGATGGCACCAGGAACCCTGGCGTGCCGGTCACCTTGCGGTGGAAGTTCCTGGGGTCGAGCGCGACCCCCCACACCGCCTCGTAGACCCTGCGCAACTCCCCCACCGTAAACTCCGGTGGGCAGAAAGCGGTGGCCAGGGAGGAGTACTCGATCTTTGACCGGGCGCGCTCCACTCCGTCCGCCAGGATGCGCGCATGATCGAACGCCAGTGGTGCGGGCGACTCGCCCTCACGCCCCGATCCGCTGTCCTGACTGAGCAGATCCTCAACGAAGGCCCACCGCGCGCTGTTCGCATCGCCACCCGGTCGTGGTGCGGGCAGATCCGGAGCCAGCACCAGGTGCGCGACGCTCACCACTCTCATACGGGGGTCGCGCATGGGATCACCGTAGGTTGCGAGTTGCTCCAGGTGCGCACCGTTGCCGGAGGCCGGGGAGTGGGGATCGTGGGCATAGAGCCCGGTCTCCTCGGCGAGTTCTCGGGCTGCGGCAGCCGCCAGGTCCTCCTCTCCCCGCACGAAGCCGCCGGGAAGGGCCCAGCGTCCCTGGAAGGGCGACTCTCCGCGGCGTACGACCAGTGCACAGAGCGCATGACGTCGCACGGTGAGCACGACCAGGTCGACGGTGACTGCGAAGGGGGGATAGGCCGACGGGTCGTAGGGAGGCATGCCGTGATCATAGTCGTCTGCCTGACGATAAACACGGTTTTCCCTGCCTGGGAGCTCTTCTTTACTTCCGCTTCGCCCGGACCGAAGAGGCTCCTGGGCGAGCCTGCTTCGTCCCTCCGAGTCTGCGGTGCCTTTGACACGAATGGGGTGCGATCAGGTCTGGGCGCGGCCGACTGGCACACGGTAACGATCTTCACCCTTCCTTCTCCGTTTCCCGCTCCGCTTCCCGGCGGTCCGGATCGTGTCGCCGTGACCGGTCGACGCGAGTGCTACCAGGCCGGGCCCGGTCGGCCTGGCGCGGCTTCGCGGGCGAAGGCGGCCGACTGCGCCCCGTTCGCAAAGGTTCCGGGTGCTTCTTCGGAGCCTGCCTCGGGCGCCGGCGGGAATCCGTGGAGTCGTGCTGCGCGATGATCGGTGCGGACTCCTCCGCCGAGATGGCGATGGTCATCTGTGCCTCGGAGGGTTCGCCCGTGCCGGTGCTCTCAACGGTTTCGGCGGTCGTCCTCGGCCGTGCGTTCACCTCGGGCACCAGCGGGAGCGCCGTTGACGACTGATCTCCCCGTACATCCGATGCTGTTCGTGCAGCCACTGTGCTGGCGGCGGTGGTCTGGCCGTGACCCATGCGAAGGCACTGGCGGACGGTCTCCACGTCGAGATCCTGGTTGCACGCCTGTTGGAAGAGTCGCGCAAGGATGTACTGAGGATCCCTGCTGAGGGCGAGCCCGAAGGCGACCCTGGCAGCGGGTTTGTCCCCGAGGGACCACGTCGTCCAGCCCGCGAGGGTCAGGGATGGAGCGGCATACTCCGCGTAGGGGCTGACGCACCGTCGTGACAGGGCCCGCCAGAGCCGCAGGGCAGACTCGGCGGCGGAGCCTTCGGACCATCGGGCCGCTTTGTCCCGGGTTTCCCGGTCCTGGAGTCCATGGATCAGGATGGCGGCCTCGTCCACCGTGAGGAGGGAGTCGTCCTCGACGTCAGCCTCGTAGTCAGCCGCCGATGGGCGCGTTCCGGCGATCCGCGCCATCACCACACCTGCCAGTGCCAGGGTCTCGTCGGAGATCGCCGTCCGTGCACCTCCTTCGAGCAGTCGGGTCACCATCGCGGTGCCCGCCCTGTCCAGCGCCCTGCGCTGGTCCGTCGTGGATCCCACCGAGGGAGGTCGTAGTCGCGCCTCCAGTTCCCGTTGCGATCCACGCACCCGGACTCCTGCGTAGGCCGCTGCAGCGGCCATGACGGACGTACCCGGAATCGCCAGCTCGTTTCCCTCCGATGGGCAGCAACGGTCATCGGGGCAGCAGTACGACCAGAACCGTCCTGCGGAGATGCACAGCGCCTCGTAGACCGGGACGTCGAGAGCACCGCACGCGGTCCTCAGCGAGTGGGAGAGCGGTCGCAGTCGCTCCATCGCCGCTCGGGCGCTCTCGTTGTCGGTGGGGTCCTGGCAGAGGAAGACGACGATGCCGTCGGGGCGGCGGCCGTGACGCTCGCTGCCTTCGATCAGGCATTCCGCGAGCTGCTGCGAGACGGACGGCCATTCCAACGGTGAGGGCGGAATGCCCAGCTGCACGCGGGCGCCGAAGCGGCCCCGGCTGCCGTGCAGTGCCACGACGACGATGGAGTCGCTCGGGTGGTACCCCAGGACATAGGGCAGGGCATCGGCAAGTTCGGCGGCACTACGCAGGGTGACCTGCTGTTCATCGGTGCCCATGGATTCATGGTGGCTGTTCATGTCCAAGACGATCCCGTGCCGCCTCCAGCCCCGCGACCCCTGTGGATAACGTTATCCACAGGGTGGAGGCACCGTTCGCGCATTGTCGGTGTCGTCCTGTTGCATGGAGCCATGACCAACGCAGACCAAACGGAAGACAGGCGTTCCACCGACCCGGTCGACATCACTGACCTCGCGGGTCTGCGGGCGGAGGCCGACGCCGTCCTGGCCCGTCTCGTCTCGGACGACACGGGCCGAGCTCGGCTGCGTGACGACCAGTGGCGTGCGATCGAAGCGCTCGTCGCCCAGAAACGTCGGGCGCTGGTCGTTCAACGGACGGGGTGGGGCAAGTCCGCGGTCTACTTCGTGGCGACCTCGTTGCTGCGTCGACGGGGCAGCGGCCCGACCGTCATCGTGTCCCCACTGCTCGCCCTCATGCGCAACCAGGTGGAAGCAGCAGCCAAGGCGAGGATCAACGCCCGGACGATCAACTCGTCGAACAGCGAGGAGTGGGCCCAGATCCAGCAGGAGATCACCGCAGGCAGCGTCGATGTTCTCCTCGTCAGTCCGGAGCGTCTGAACAACCCCGACTTCCGGGACGAGGTGCTGCCCCAACTCGCCGCCGCCACCGGGCTGCTCGTGGTGGACGAGGCCCACTGCATCTCCGACTGGGGTCACGACTTCCGCCCCGACTACCGTCGGCTTCGCACCATGCTGGCCGAACTGCCCTCTGACGTTCCGGTGCTGGCGACGACTGCGACGGCCAACGCCCGCGTCACGGCTGACGTCGCCGAACAGCTGGGCACGGGTGGTGGCGCAGGTGGAGAGTCCGACGCCCTGGTGCTCCGGGGCCCGTTGGATCGCGAGAGTCTCAGTCTGGGCGTACTCCAACTGCCCGATGCGGCCACCCGGCTGGCCTGGCTCGCCGACCATCTCGGGGAGCTGCCAGGATCCGGAATCATCTACACACTCACGGTCGCCGCGGCCGAGGAGGTCACCACCAGCCTTCGCCGCAGCGGGCATGTGGTCGCCTCGTACACCGGTCGCACGGAGAACGCCGACCGCCAGCAGGCCGAGGAGGACCTTCTCGCCAACCGGGTCAAGGCCCTCGTGGCGACCTCCGCGCTCGGCATGGGCTTCGACAAGCCCGACCTCGGCTTCGTCGTCCACCTGGGCTCACCTTCCTCGCCGATCGCCTACTACCAGCAGGTGGGGCGCGCAGGCCGTGGTGTGGAGCACGCCGAGGTGCTCCTGTTGCCGGGCAAGGAGGACGAAGCGATCTGGAAGTACTTCGCCTCGGTCGCCTTTCCTACTGAGGAGTTGGTCCGGCGCACCCTCGATGTGTTGGCGCGTTCGGATCGTCCGCTCTCCCTGCCCGCGCTCGAACCGCTGGTGGACCTGCGGCGCACCAGGCTGGAGACCATGCTGAAGGTGCTGGACGTGGATGGGGCGGTGCGACGGGTCAAGGGGGGGTGGACGGCCACCGGCCAGCCTTGGACCTACGACGCCGACCGCTTCGCCCGGGTGGCCAAGCAGCGGGAGGTCGAACAGCAGGCGATGCGGGAGTATGCGCGATCCTCTGCGTGCCGGATGGAGTTCCTCCGAAGGCAGTTGGACGACGAGGCGGCAACGCCCTGTGGGCGCTGCGACAACTGTGCGGGCGGTCGGTTCAGCGACAAGGTCTCGGATGCGGCCCTCGAAACCGCCCGCGGTGAACTCAGCCGGCCAGGTGTCGAGGTGGAGCCCCGGAAGATGTGGCCGACGGGGCTCGCGTCCGTGGGCGTCGGGCTCAAGGGCCGGATCCCTGTCTCCGAGCAGGCTTCCGCCGGGCGGGCGCTGGGCCGGCTCTCCGACATCGGCTGGGGCAACCGGCTACGGCCGCTGCTGGCTCCGCAGGCGTCCGACGGCCCTATCCCGGATGATGTGGCCCAGGCTGTCGTGACAGTGCTCGCCGACTGGGCGAAGGGTCCGGGGGGCTGGGCGTCCGGGACGGCTGACGCCCCGGCCCGTCCGATCGGCGTGGTGACCGTGGCTTCGCGTAGCCGCCCTGAGTTGGTCGGTTCTCTGGGTGCGCGCATCGCCGAGGTGGGTCGCTTGCCGCTGCTGGGCTCGGTGGCCTACACCCCGGAGGGCATGGAGTCCCGACCCTCGCGTACGAACAGCGCTCAGCGCGTGCGAACCTTGTACGACGCCTTCGTCGTACCGCCAGGTCTGGCGGAGGCCCTCAGCGGGGGCGGCCCCGTTCTTCTGGTCGATGATATTTCTGAATCTGGTTGGACCTTGGCTGTGGCGGCCCGACTCCTGCTGAAAGCTGGGGCGACGGGGGTGTTTCCGCTGGTCCTAGCGGTTCAAGCGTGACACCAGGAGGACACAGGAGGGGTCACAGGCAGCTTTTGTGGGAAGGGATATGAGAGGCATACCCGCAGATTCCCGCCGCTGATGCCAAATTGCTCGTTGCCGCATCCGGACGGGCCAGGAAGAATTGAACTGCTCCCCGCACAGCCCGTTCGCGGTCTCACAGGGCTGTGTCGCGGTGCGCCCTCACCCGACCCTGCCCGCACTGTGGGCGCGTATGCGAAGGGAGGACTGTGACCTTCGGATTCGCTTCGTCCGCAGCCACCTCAATCACCGCCAGGGCCAACTCCGCCAGCCGCCTCGCCAGGATGCTTCAACCTGGGGAATGGGCGGAAGCCGGTATCCCGCTCCTGCGTAACCCCAGAGAGGTGGTCAGCGGGCTGCATGCCCGCCACCAGCCGACGTTGACGACAGCCGTCGTCGCTGTGCTCGATCCCGAGGAACGGCTCACCGCCAGTGCATCGTTCACCCGTCGTACCGCCTTGGCGGACGGCTGGGAGTTCCGAAACGCACTGCTGGCCAATCTCCGTCGGGTGATTCCGCACGACCTACGCCGCCGCACCCCGGTGCGAACGGCCGTGCTCCTCTACTGCCGTGAGGGTGACGAGCGGTGGACCGAGGAGGACGGTGCCTGGATGTGGGGGCTCCGCGATGCGTGCACCCTGCACGGGTTGCGGTGCGGTGCCTACATCACCCTGACCCGAGGCGGCTGGCAGGTACTGGGAGAGGGGCGGGGCGGGCGACGCCCCAACTCCACCTCGACCCCCGGTGACCTGGCCGAAGTGTCGGCAGCGGCCGAGCCGATGAAACTACGCACCGCCAGTGGCGCATCCGAGATGCTGCGTCGCACGGCAGCACGCTGATGTCCCCGGGCACCATGCCCGGGGACCTCTGACATCTGCTCTGATCAAGACCCGTACGAGCCGCCGCACGACCCTGCCCGCTCGACAGGACTTCTGCGCCTCGGGGCGACCAGCCGTCGACGCCACACGGCGGCCGACGAACTCACTCCGCCGCGCTCAGGGCATCGTTCGCCGGCTCGCCGCCGACTGCTGACACAGCAGAACGGCGAGCCGCACCGTACCCACCGACGTTCCGCGCCAAAGCACGAGCGCCGGCGTGACACATGTCCAGGCAGTGCACGCGCACAGCCTCAGACCGCAACGCCCAAAGCGCTGTTGATGCGCTGCGGATCTCCACACACGATCAACAGTGCACCCGCTTTGGCCAGCGCAGCCGGCAAAGTGCGGGCGGCGTCATCGTCGCCGCCGCCGTTGACGGCCACGATCACCACCGGCCTGGACCGGGCGCGCTCGACCGCGGTGACGTCCGCGTAGAAGACATCGTCACCGGCATCGTGCTGGGCCCAGTAGGCCGCTTCACCGAAGGACCTCTCGTGCGCGGCCCACGGGTGCGGTTGCCCCGTGGTCAGCACCAGCACGTCACCGGGAGCGCGCCCTGTGTCGAGCAGTAGGTCCACCGTCTCGTCGGCGGCGTCGAGTGCGCCTTCCGCGGGCGCGGGGATCAGTTGGATCTGAGGCTGAGGGCTGGTCTCGGCAACGGCAGCGAGGGGCTGGCCGCCGGAGGACGGCGTGCGTTGTGGCGGTGCGGGCTTGACCGCCGTGGCCCCCGGGACGCTGGGACGGGGGGTCGCCGTGGAACGCGGACCGGGTACGGGACGAGGGGTCGGCGCGGTACGGCCGGTGGCCGGAGTGACGCGGGGACCCTGGGCGCTCTCGTGAATGTGAGGCTCCTCGGGGATGAGAGGCATGGGTGGATGTCTATCAAATGCCGGTTCGAATGGCATAGGCGGGTGGGCACGAAAGTGCGATCGGTCCGCTCGACGGACCGGTTCAGAAGTCGAAGCCGAGCTGTCCCTCGCTCTCGCCTTCCGCCGCAGTGACGGGAACGACGGGAACCCGGACCTTCTTGAGGTGCTGCCATCGGGGCAGCGCGTCCAGATAGGCCCAGGAAAGTCGGTGGTAGGGCGTTGGCCCCAGTTCTTCCAGCGCAGCCCTGTGCACGGGCGAGGGGTATCCCGCGTTGGCGGCGAAGGCGAAGTCCGCGAACTCGCCGGGCAGCTCGGCCATCATCGCGTCGCGACGTACCTTGGCGATGACGGACGCCGCCGCCACCGCGATGCACGAGCGGTCGCCTTTGATGACCGTGCGGACCTGCCAGGGAGAGCCGAGGTAGTCGTGCTTCCCGTCGAGGATGACCGCGTCCGGGCGCACCGGTAGTGCATCGAGGGCGCGGCACGCTGCGAGCCGTAGGGCTGCGGTCATCCCCAGTTGGTCGATCTCTTCGGGCGAGGAGTGCCCGAGCGCATGAGCGGTGACCCAGGTTTCCAGTTCGGCCGCGATCTCATTGCGTCGCTTGGGGCTCAGTAGCTTGGAGTCGGTGAGTCCGGCGGGAGGCTGGCGCAGTCCGGTGATGGCTGCGCACACCGTGACGGGACCGGCCCACGCCCCCCGTCCGACCTCGTCGACACCAGCAATGACCTTGGCGCCTGTGGTCGCTCGGATCGAGCGCTCGACTGTGTGTGTGGGTGGTTCGTACGGCATGGCGCCAGCAAGGTTACGCCGCCCCACCCGGACCACGGCAACCGGATTCCCCTCTTGCTGTCGTCACGAGCGAAATCGGGGCGGCCCGGCCGTGTCCTTCGGTGCAACCCGCTGCCGATTCACCGCCTGCACGGAGGTGTGGGGTCCGCTGTCGCCGCCGGGAGTCACACTGTCGAGAGCCCTCACCCCTTCCATCGAAAGGAGCCCTAGGTAACTGTTCACTCACGCACATTGACTCGTTGGATCGATTTGTTCACCGGAGGAGGTGCCGGCTCCCCCGATGGGCACCATCACCCCTGTTCAGGCGGGCGAATTGGGTGGTGAGCAGATCCTCGGAGGCGCTCATCGTTATCGCTTTCGGGAACCTTCTCGACCTTTGGGAACGCAAAGAGATACAAGCGCGCGGCACCCGGTCGTGATCGGACAACCGGGGCTGCGGCACAGGGCGGCCCCTCTCGGAATCCACTCCGCGGCGCCGAACAGGACTTCAGCCAGCGCCCGACACCGCGCCATCACGGTGCACGGCACGGTATCCGTTGCCATCGGCACAGACCGGATGGGCTTCGATCCCTCGTTGTGCCAGGATCTCCCGAGCGCGGACCTGCCCCCAACTGGTCGCGTACCAAGCCCTTTCGTCGCCCTTGAGGTCCGCGGCGATCCCCTTCAGGGCGCAGGAGCGCCACGGCTCGGGCAGTTGGTCGAGAGCGGGCACGGCGTCCGCTGAGAGTTGCTGGAAGTATGTGACGTCGATCTTGCCGGTGCGTTCGAAGCGCTGTACGTTCCGCTCGGCCACGATGGCGTCCGGTGACATCAGTCCGAAGGTGAGAACGGCCGCTCCGGCGCTCGCAGCGACCGCGCGAGGCAGCCAGGCGGCCCCGACCAGACCGGCGACCATGATCAGTACGATCACCAGCCCCAACCAGATCTCCATGGCGGTGACCGAGATCCGCAGTCGAGTGAGCCCGTAGGCGTCGACGTACAGGTTCATGCGTCGTAGGGCGGCCAGCACGACGACAAGGGTGAGCAGGCACAGGGCCCCCAGAACGGCTCGCACGAGGGTGCGATCGCGCGGGTCGGCTCTGGGTGCCCAGCGCAGGGCGAGTGCGATCACGAGCAGCGTCAACAGGGTCGCGCACAGGAGTTGCCAGAAGCCCTGGCGGGCGTACTCGGCGTAGCTGAGGCCGGTCTCGTTCAGGACTCTGTCGTAGCCGCCGAAGAGAACCGCGAGTTGCACGGCGATGAACACCGCGAAGAGCAGGTCGAGCACGATCAGTGGCAGGGCCCACTCCCACCTCGGGCGGGCCCGCCCGGAGCGCAGGGCGAGGCGGTCCCAGCGCAGGGGCGCCGCCGCCGTGTGTGCGGCGGCCAGCGCTCCGGCGATACCGCAGAGGAACAGGAGGACCCGCCAGGGACCGTCGGCCACGGACACGTCCGGGACCAGCGCACCCAGCAGATCCGCGAAGGCCGCGTCCGCTCCCGCGAAGAGCGCTCCGAACACGACCAGCAGTACGACGGCGACCGCCAGGGTGCGCACCGCAGGCCCCCAGCGTCCATGGGAGCCGCTGAGACGGTCACGGAGCCCGCGCCGCGCCCACTCGATGCCGAGGACGAGCGAGTTCAACAGTCCCACCGAGCCGAGGAGGACCCCGAGCCAGGTGCGGCTTCCGTGCAGAGCGAGGGAGGCGGCAGCGAGCGCGGCGACCACGGCGAGGAAGGTGGGCCACCCGGCGTCCCGGAGGGCGGGCACCGCCAGGAGGGCGAGTCCGCCGAGGGCCCACGCCCATGTCCAGGGCCGCGGTCTGCGGCCAGCCCGACGGGCGGCGAAGGAGGCTGCGAGCGTGGTAGTCATGGCCACGAGCAGCAGATTCACCCCGAGCCCTTCGCCCAGGAGCAAGGCGCAGAGCACACCGGTGGCCAGCACTGACCACAAGGTGGCGGCCGTGGCCGGGGCCGGGGGTCGAGAGCGTACGGTCACGGCCCAGGAGGTGGATTCGCTCCGGTTCTTCTTCGGGCCGGGTGTTGCCCATGGGTCGTTCGACTCATCGGACGGCGCGGGCGCATTGGCGCTCTTCGGCGATGGCCCTGGTTCGTCGGCTGTGTCTCCTGCGGCACGTACGTCAGGCATGTATCCCCCTCCCCCTCGGGTCGGGCGGCTCGACCAGGGAGCCCGACGACCCGGAGGACTCGTCTGCGTACGCCGTACGAGGATCAGTGGCGGTGATCCGGAGGCGCACGTGACGGAAGGTTAGGCTCAGGCCAGCAGGCAGTGCGTCGGCCGTGGGCCTCCTGGATCAGGACCGTGACACTTCCCGTACCGGGCGCACTTCCCGCACTCCGGGCACCTTCGCAGCAGGAGGAACCCGGTACGGGCGGTGATCACTCGCCTCGGTCAGGGATTCGCAGGAGCCAGTCGGGGAGTTCCTCGGTCCGCCCGAGCCACGCCTCGGGTGGCTGTCCACCACTGCCGGCGGCGACCACTCCACACGCGATCGCACAGGTCGTGTCCATGTCCCCACCGACCTCGACCGTGGTCCAGAACGCGTTCTCGAAGTCTCCCAGCGATCGTGCCGCCGACCAGAGCGCGAAGGGAACCGTGTCATGGGCGCTGGCCCGTCGTCCGCTGCCGAGGACGGCGGCGACGGTCGCCGCGTCGTCGTAGTCGAGCATGTCGCGGGCCCTGCGCAGCCCCGCCCCCACAGCACTGCGCGGCAGCAGCGCGATCACGCCATCCAACAGCTCCTCCGCCGACGGTGGACCCGTCGGAGCCGCAGCAAGGGCGGCGGCGCCGGCCACGGCCATGGCGCCCACCACGGCCTCGCGGTGCTGGTGCGTGGTGTAGGAGGAGATCTCAGCCTGGTGCGTGGCCTGCTCGGGGTCATCGGCGTACCAGGCCCCGAGCGGGGCGGTCCGCATGGCTGAACCGTTGCCCCAGGAACCCTGCCCCTGGAACAGGCCCACCGCGAGTTCCCGCCAATCGCCGCCCTCCCCGATGAGCCGCAGCATCCGGTTGACCGTGGGGCTGTAGCCGCGGTCGGCGTCGTGGTGGCGGGCGAACGAGCTGGCGAGGGCGTCCTGGTCGATCCTGCCGTGTTCGGCGAGTACGGCCACGACCGAACAGGCCATCTCGGTGTCGTCGGTCCACGGCCAGTCACCGGGCGGCACTTCGCGTCGCTTCAGCAGCGGATGGTTCGACGGCACGAAGAACCGGGCACCCAGGGCATCCCCCACGGCCAGGCCGCGCAGACTGTCCAGGGCCCGGGCGAGCCGCAGGGCGGGAGAGAAGTCAGTGATCATCTTCCTGTCACCCTATCCGCCCGTCCCATACGGTTCGGGGGTGCGCCAGCGGTCAAAGGGCAGGTCAAGGGTGTAGCGCCCGTCATCCCCCAACTGAAGCACCCGCATCTCTCCATTACGGGGATTGGAGAGGGATTCGAATTCCGCGACCGTCCAATGGAACCAACGCATGCAGAACAGCCGCATGGTCAGACCGTGCGTCACCAGCAGCACATTGGGCGGATGGTCAGGGGATTCGAAACTGCGATGGAGGCTTTCCAGGAAGGCACCCACTCGGTCGTACACATCGGCGCCCGACTCGCCCTGGGCGAAGCGGTAGAAGAAGTGCCCGTACGTGTCCCGATAGGTCTTCTGCAGTTGGACGTCGTCCTTGTCCTGCCAGTTTCCCCAGTCCTGCTCGCGCAGTCGGGGCTCTTCACGCACCCGGACCAGGGACGGATCGAGGTCGAACGCCCGGAAGGTCTCATGGGTGCGCCGGTAGGGCGAGACGTACACGCTGACCTGCTCGCCCCCGAACAATTCACGGATTCGAACGCCGGCCTCTTCGGCCTGTGCCACTCCGGCAGTCGTCAGCCGCAGGGCGTGATCAGGCTCGCGCTCGTACACGGTGTCGTCGGCGTTGCCCTCCGACTCACCATGTCGGACGAGGACGATGCGTCGCGGTCTTGCCATACATCGACCCTAGATCGGGCCCGGCCGAAGCGGGCGGTCGAGCGGCTCGATCCGGCCCGGATCTCGGGTGAGGTGCGGCACATCGGAAGCGATAAATCAACAGGAAGAGGCGATAAATCAGCAGAAATAGGTACAGCGCATCAGCAGCCGCCGCCCATGCCTGCCCCGCTGACACGAGACCATCAGCAGGCCCTGCGGCGTCAGCAGACACTACGGGGCTGCCCCCGCCCGAGCGGCGCGCCAGAACTCAGACCGTCCAGGACGGTTCGAGCGCGACGACATCACCGGCGAGCGCCTCGATGTCGGCTTCCGCCTGAGCCCGCAGGAGCAGTCGCTCCACGCGTTCCCGGCGGTACTTGCCGTGCTCGGCGGCCGACTTCCACATCGACATCACCAAGAACTCGTGGCCCGGCGCTTCCCCGAAGAATCCCCGCACCATCCCGGGCGAGCCGGCCATCGCCGGGTTCCAGACCTTCTCCTGCATCAACGCATAGTGCTCGACCCGCTCCGCACGGACCGTGCAGTGCGCGACCCGGACCACGTCGACGTCGGTGAATCGCGGCTCGAAGCCCGTCTTCACATCGAATCGGTAGTCGAACAACTTGACCTGCATGTCCTTGAACGTCCCCGACTGCCCGGAGGCCAAGCGATCGTGGGAACGCGCCATGAACGAGTCGTAGAACGCTCGGGATTCCCAGAACGCGAATATATGAGCGGTGTGGGGTCGTACTCTGCTCCACCCACCGCTCTGCCCCCGAAACCCCGGCTCACCCAGCAGCCCCGCCCACTTCCGCTGCCCCCGCTCGAACCCACGACGGTCCACCACGGTGCAACGAATCCACTTGACCAGCAC
The DNA here is from genome assembly GCF_042753785.1 of Streptomyces sp. NPDC059256. NCBI lineage: Bacteria > Bacillati > Actinomycetota > Actinomycetes > Kitasatosporales > Streptomycetaceae > Streptomyces > Streptomyces sp. NPDC059256. The sequence goes on from NZ_JBHYZO010000006.1 coordinate 364,969, forward strand.
CGCGCCATCGTAAGGCCCCGGGGGCGGCCGGGGTCCCTCTGCTACCGGGCGTACTCCGTGCTTGTGGTGCACCGACCGAAAAGGAACCCGCGCCCCCACCGGCTCCCGCGCCCCCGGAACGGGCGTAGACCAGACATTTCCTCGCCCTGACCGGTACCGAGCGGATACGGTCAACAGAACCAGAACTGCTGGAAGTTACGGGGAAGGGACATCTGTTGAGCAGCCTGAGCAAGGGCGTCGGCAAGGTCGAGGTGAGTCTTCGATGGGATCCGAGTCCGCTGGGTGAACCCGCCCACGACCTCGATCTCGTCGCTGCGACCTACACCGTGGACGAACCGCACGGCGACCCGGCCTACGCGGTCCACTTCGACAGCCGGTCGCCCGACGGGACGATCACCCTGACCAGGGACAGCCAGACGGGACAGGGCTTCGGCGCCGACGAGGTGCTGACCCTGGAGTTCGAGCGACTCGCGGCGACCTACGGGCGGGTCGTCGTGGGGGTGGTCATTCAGCAGCGCGACCGTCGGCGCGCGTTCAGCGATGTGAACAACACGGTGGTACGCATCGCGGAGGGCCCGACGGAGCTGTGGAAGAGCACGCTGTCCGAGGTGCCCCACTCCACGGCGGCAGTGGTCGCGGAGTTCGTGCGGGGCGAATCGGGCACCTGGCTGTTCCATGAGACGGTTCGTGGCCTCGACACCGATCCCGAGGCGTTCATCGGCCTGATGGGCCGGAACTGAGCCTTCATCTGGCACCCGTACCCGGCGTGGCCGAAACCGATGGGGTGAGTCCGTACGAGCACTCGGCCAACTGCCCGGCCCTCGACGTGCGCAAGCTGCAAGCTGGCTGAACAGGGCGTCTTCTCATCGGGCGCGGGGCCTTGCGCCAGGCCGGCGGTCGGCTCCCTGCCACCCGACGGCAACGAAGTGACCCACAGAGAGCGGCCCGGTCGAATTCTCGACCGGGCCGCTCTGAGCTGTGATCACTACGCCCGGCGGGCGTTTTGTCCTAGCTCTTGTCCTGGCTCTTGGCCTGGCGAACCGTCCTAGCTGCAACCGCTGGTCGAGCCGCAGCCCTCGCAGATGTAGCAGGAACCCGCGCGCTGCATCTTCGTACCGCAGGAGAAGCACAGCGGGGCGTCCGCGCTGATGCCCAACTGCATTTCGACCAGTTCGGCGGAGGTGTGCACCTGCTGCGGTGCAGGAGCGGCGGACTGCGCCGGGGCCGCCACCGTCAGGTCCTGCTGAAGCGGTGCCGACTGGGACAAGCCCTCGACGTCGAGCTCTTCGTCGGTGGGCTCATAGGAACCGGTCTCCAGGTGGCGCTGGCGCTCCTCGACCGAGTGGATCCCGAGCGCGGACCTCGTCTCGAAGGGGAGGAAGTCCAGTGCCAGCCGGCGGAAGATGTAGTCGACGATCGACTGCGCCATCCGCAGGTCCGGGTCGTCCGTCATTCCCGCCGGTTCGAAGCGCATGTTGGTGAACTTCGAGACGTACGTTTCGAGCGGAACCCCGTACTGGAGGCCGACGGAGACGGCGATGGAGAAGGCGTCCATCATGCCCGCGAGGGTCGAGCCCTGCTTGGACATCTTCAGGAACACCTCGCCCAGACCGTCGTCCGGGTAGGAGTTCGCCGTCATATAGCCCTCGGCTCCACCGACCGTGAAGGAGGTGGTGATGCCGGGACGGCCCTTGGGCAGACGCTTGCGGACCGGACGGTACTCGACGACCTTCTCCACCGCGGACCGAATGGTGTCGTCGGTCTTCTTGGTGATGTCGGTGACCTCGGCCTTCTCCTTCTCCTTGGTCTTCGCGGAGAGGGGCTGGCCGACCTTGCAGTTGTCGCGGTAGATCGCGAGCGCCTTGACGCCCATCTTCCACGCCTCGAAGTAGATCTCCTCGACCTCTTCGACGGTGGCCGACTCGGGCATGTTCACCGTCTTGGACAGCGCGCCCGAGATCCACGGCTGGATCGCGGCCATCATGCGGACGTGACCCATCGCGGAGATGGAACGCTCGCCCATGGCGCAGTCGAAGACGTCGTAGTGCTCGGTCTTGAGCGCCGGGGCGTCGACCACGTTGCCGTTCTCTGCGATGTGGGCGACGATCGCTTCGATCTGCTCGGGCTGGTAGCCCAGGCGGCGCAGGGCCTGCGGAACCGTGCCGTTGACGATCTGCATCGAGCCGCCGCCGACGAGCTTCTTGAACTTCACCAGGGCGAGGTCGGGCTCCAGACCGGTGGTGTCACACGACATCGCGAGACCGATGGTGCCGGTGGGCGCGATGACGGACGCCTGCGCGTTGCGGAAGCCGTTCCTCTCCCCGAGGCGGACCACGTCCTGCCATGCCTCGGTGGCAGCGGCCCAGATCGGGGAGTCCAGATCGTCCACGCGGATCGCCTTGGTGTTGGCGTCGGCGTGCTGCCGCATGACCCGGTTGTGGGGTGCCGCATTCCTGGCGTAACCGTCGTACGGGCCCACCACGGCAGCGAGCTCCGCGGAGCGCCGGTAGGAGGTGCTCGTCATCAGGGAGGTGATGGCACCGGCGAGGGCGCGGCCACCGTCACTGTCGTAGGCGTGGCCCGTGGCCATCAGGAGCGCGCCGAGGTTGGCGTACCCGATGCCCAGCTGACGGAAGGCGCGGGTGTTCTCGCCGATCTTCTGGGTCGGGAAGTCCGCGAAGCAGATCGAGATGTCCATCGCGGTGATGACCAGCTCGACGACCTGCGCGAAGCGCTCGATCTCGAAGGACTGGTGGCCCTCGCCGTCGTCCTTGAGGAACTTCATCAGGTTCAGCGAGGCGAGGTTGCAGGACGTGTTGTCCAGGTGCATGTACTCACTGCACGGGTTCGAGCCGTTGATACGACCGGACTCGGGGCAGGTGTGCCAGTGGTTGATCGTGTCGTCGTACTGGATGCCGGGATCGGCGCAGGCCCAGGCGGCCTCGGCCATCTTGCGGAAGAGGCCCTTGGCGTCGACCTCCTCGATGACATCACCGGTCATCCGGGCGCGGAGACCGAACTTGCCACCGGACTCGACGGCCTTCATGAACTCGTCGTTCACACGGACCGAGTTATTGGCGTTCTGGTACTGGACGGACGTGATGTCGTCGCCGCCCAGGTCCATGTCGAAGCCCGCGTCCCGCAGGGCGCGGATCTTCTCCTCTTCCTTGACCTTGGTCTCGATGAAGCCCTCGATGTCGGGGTGGTCGACGTCGAGGATCACCATCTTGGCGGCGCGGCGGGTCGCCCCACCGGACTTGATCGTTCCTGCGGAGGCGTCGGCGCCGCGCATGAAGGAGACGGGACCGGAGGCGTTGCCGCCGGAGGAGAGCAGTTCCTTGGAGGAACGGATGCGGGACAGGTTCAGGCCGGCGCCCGAACCGCCCTTGAAGATCATGCCCTCTTCCTTGTACCAGTCGAGGATGGACTCCATGGAGTCGTCGACCGAGAGGATGAAACAGGCCGAGACCTGCTGGGGCTGCGGCGTGCCGACGTTGAACCAGACCGGCGAGTTGAAGCTGAAGACCTGGTGCAGGAGGGCGTACGCCAGCTCGTGCTCGAAGATCTCGGCATCCGCGGGAGAGGCGAAGTACTTGTGGTCCTCGCCGCCCTTGCGGTACGTCTTCACGATCCGGTCGATCAGTTGCCTCAGGCTAGTTTCACGCTGCGGGGTACCGACTGCACCGCGGAAGTACTTGCTGGTGACGATGTTGACCGCGTTCACCGACCAGAAGTCGGGGAACTCGACGCCACGCTGCTCAAAGTTGACCGAGCCGTCGCGCCAGTTGGTCATGACGACGTCACGCCGCTCCCAGGCCACCTCGTCGTACGGGTGCACGCCGGGGGTGGTGTGGATGCGCTCGATACGAAGGCCCTTGGTCGCCTTGGCTCCCTTGGTGCGGGACCCTCGTGCCGGACCGCTCGTCGTCTCTGTCATGCCGCCTCCCATATACGGGCAAAAACGCCCTGAAGTGCCCAGATCTTCCCGTGGGCATCTGTGTCTGATGTCTCGGGCGCAGCACAGCGCCCGGGACAGATCTTGTTGCCGCCCCGCTTCCGGCCGGGATCTTCGGCCGGCGGGGTCGAGCGGTGTCGCTCGACGTCGCCTAGTCGGTGGCGGCTGCGGGCACCGGGACCTCTAGGGTCTCGCCGGGCCCGTCCACATCTGCGGGCGGCCTGTTCACGCGGAGTTCCGCGATGGCCGCCTCGAAGTCTTCGAGTGAGTTGAACGCCCGATAGACGGACGCGAAGCGCAGGTAGGCCACGAGGTCGAGCTCCTGCAAGGGGCCGAGTATGGCCAGCCCCACGTCGTGCGTGGTCAGCTCGGCACTACCGGTGGCGCGCACTGCTTCCTCGACCCGTTGGCCGAGCTGGGCGAGTGCGTCCTCGGTGACCGGTCGACCCTGGCATGCCTTGCGCACTCCGGAGATGACCTTGGTGCGGCTGAAGGGCTCGGTGACCCCGCTGCGCTTGATCACCATCAACGAGGCCGTCTCCACCGTGGTGAATCGGCGAGCGCAGTCCGGGCACTGCCGGCGGCGCCGGATCGACGTCCCGTCGTCGGTGGTACGGCTGTCGACGACACGGCTGTCGGGGTGCCTGCAGAAGGGGCAGTGCATGGTTCCCAACCCTCCTTCATGGCACGACTGACGAGCCTCAACAGGCCCGTGAGGACCTCCGAAGCAAGCCCAAGCATAGGCGATGGCCGCCGTCTTGAAAGACCAGGGACCACAACTTCTGGGCTGCGTACACAATCCAACCACTAGATCTGGGGTTTGGCCGTACTTCTCGGCCCAGCGCGTGTCGCGGAGTTCCGTCAGATCGCAGTCGGCGTTCGAGCGGTGACAGTGCGCCGCGCACTGCGGGACGGACAACACCCTGCGGCCCTTCAAACACCCGGCCGAGAACTTGCCCGCGCGAGGACCGACGTCGAGCGTACGGGACACGCCTGGTCGTCAGGACTTCGGGTCCGGCTCCCCGAAATCCGGTGCCGCCGATGCCAAACTGTCACCCGACGCCCCTGAGTGCGACGCAAGGAGGCTAACGTGGAGCCAAGGCAATTCACGGCGGACCGGGATTCACCCCGTAATCCCGACTCGACGCAGCCACGGCCGACCGAGCCGATTCGCCGACAATAGGGCGGCGGCGGAAGTCGGCTTCCCGCCCTTCGGGGTGAACCGTTCGCACATACACCCAACCCCATGTCCACGTAAGCGAATCTACGATTTTTCACTCGAACGTGTGTTTGGCGCAACCTTTCGAAAGCAACTACCGTTGTCCAGCTAGGGAGACCATTCGAGAGGGGCCGACGTGACCACCACCGCAGACGCAGCCACCATTACTGCCCAAGACCGCTCCCAGAATCGATTCGAGCCGGTACACACCATGAATGACGCAGCCACGACCCCTGATGGGGCGGAGCCTTCTCGGCCCACACGTTCGCTGCCCGGCCGACCTCCAGGGATCAGGGCGGACAGTTCCGGACTCACGGATCGACAAAGGCGTGTCATCGAGGTGATCCGCGACTCCGTGCAACGACGCGGCTACCCGCCGTCGATGCGTGAAATCGGGCAGGCCGTGGGGCTGTCGAGCACTTCTTCCGTAGCCCATCAATTGATGGCGCTGGAGCGGAAGGGATTCCTTCGTCGTGACCCGCATCGGCCACGAGCCTATGAGGTGAGGGGTTCCGACCAGCCCAGCACCCAAGCGACCGACACCACGGGCAAGCCGGCAGCCTCGTACGTTCCGCTCGTCGGGCGCATTGCGGCCGGCGGTCCGATCCTCGCGGAGGAATCGGTCGAGGACGTCTTTCCCCTTCCCCGGCAGCTGGTCGGTGACGGCGAGCTCTTCGTGTTGAAGGTCGTCGGGGACTCCATGATCGAGGCCGCCATCTGTGACGGCGACTGGGTGACCGTGCGCCGCCAGCCCGTCGCCGAAAACGGTGACATCGTGGCGGCCATGCTTGACGGAGAGGCCACGGTCAAGCGCTTCAAGCGGGAGAACGGGCACGTGTGGCTCCTCCCCCACAATGCGGCGTACCAGCCGATCCCCGGCGACGACGCCACGATCCTCGGCAAGGTCGTGGCGGTGCTGCGGCGGGTGTGAGGCATCCGCCGCCCCTGACCGGGCCCCGGGACCCACTGCGCCTGGTCTCGGGGCCTGCCGCATACGGGCAGGTCTCCTTCAGGAACCAGCGGGACCCATGGGAAGCCATGGGTCCCGCTGGTCTTTATGCGCCGTCCGCTTTCGCCACCGAATCGATCGCCGCCAGGGAGCGTCGCACCTGGTTACGGTCCGTGGTGTACCAGAAGTCCGGGAGGGAAGCCCGGAGGAAGCTCCCGTACCGGGCGTTGGCCAGCCTCGGGTCCAGCACCGCCACGACACCCCGGTCCCCCGTGGCACGCACAAGACGACCGGCGCCCTGCGCCATCAGTAGCGCGGCGTGCGTGGCCGCGACGGCCATGAACCCATTGCCGCCCGCTTCCTCCACTGCCTTCTGTCGAGCACTCATCAGCGGATCGTCAGGACGGGGAAAGGGAATCCGGTCCATGATCACCAATTGACAGCTGGGCCCTGGAACATCCACGCCCTGCCAGAGGGACAGGGTGCCGAAGAGGCAGGTGCGGGAATCCGCCGCGAAGGACTTGATCAGCTCACCCAGCGTTTCCTCGCCCTGGAGCAGGATCGGATGGTCGAGCCTGCCACGGAGCTCCTCGGCGGCGGCCTGCGCGGCTCGCATGGACGAGAACAGCCCCAGTGTGCGCCCACCAGCGGCTTCAACCAGCTCCGCCAGCTCATCCATCATGTCCGTACGAGAGCCCTCACGGCCCGGTGCCGTCAAATGGCGTGCGACATAAAGAATGCCCTGCTTCGGATAGTCGAACGGCGAACCGACGTCGAGACCCTTCCACGGAGGAACATCCTCTCCTTCGGTCCCTTCGGGAGAGAGTCCCAGCGACGCGCCGACTCCGTTGAAATCACCGCCGAGTTTCAAGGTCGCTGAGGTCAGGACCACCGAGCGCTCAGTGAACAGCTTCTCGCGCAGCAGACCCGACACATTCATCGGGGCCACCCGCAACGACGCTCCGAATCGATCATGGCGTTCGTACCAGACCACGTCGTATTCGGAGCCCTGTGTGATGCGCTCCGCGACATCGTGGATGCTTTCCACGGAGGCGAGCGCCTGCTTGCGGACGGCGTCCTCGTCCTGCACCGACTTGTCCCGGGTGGCGCCAAGCCCGGAAATGACGGTACGCGCAGCATCCCGCAGCGCAAGAAGGGCATAGCTGAGATCTTCGGGGATCTCCTCCAAGCGCCCCGGCAATGCCAGCTCCATCAGTCGCTCAAAGGTCTCGGCCGCCGTCTGGAGGGAGTCCGCGGCCTTCTCATTGACCAACTTCGCCGCCCGCCGCACAGCACGGTTCACCTGGCCGGGGGTCAATTCGCCCGTCGCGGCTCCGGTGACCCGGGAAACCAGCTCGTGGGCCTCGTCGATCACCAGGACCTCGTGCGGCGGGAGGACGGGCGCGCCCTCGATGGCATCGATCGCCAACAGCGCGTGGTTCGTCACCACCACATCGGCGAGTTTGGCCCGCTCCCGCGCCATCTCAGCAAAGCACTCCGCCCCGTAGGCGCACTTGGTCGCCCCCAGGCACTCCCGGGACGAAACAGAGACCTGGGACCATGCTCGGTCGGAGATTCCAGGTGTCAGGGCATCGCGGTCCCCTGTCTCCGTCTCGTCCGCCCAGTCCCTCAGCCGCAGAAGGTCCTGTCCGAGCTTGCTGGTCGGGGTCGCCGCCTCGAAGGGGTCAAAGAGTCCCTCCTCCTCTTCCTGCGGCACACCCTCGTGGAGCCGATGGAGGCAGAGGTAGTTGGAACGGCCCTTGAGCATGGCGAACTCCGGTCGCCGCCGCAGCAGGGGGTGCAAGGCGTCCACCGTGCGGGGCAGGTCGCGCTCGACGAGCTGGCGTTGGAGGGCCAGCGTGGCCGTCGCGATGACGACGCGCTCCCCGTGGGCCACGGCGGGCACGAGATAGCCCAGCGACTTACCGGTGCCGGTGCCCGCCTGCACCAGGAGGTGAGAACCGTCGTCGACGGCTTGGGCCACGGCCTCGGCCATGCTGACCTGGCCGGGCCGCTCCACACCGCCGACGGCGGTCACGGCGGCATGGAGTAGTTCAGGGAGGGATGGCTTCGTCATAGGCCGACCACCCTAAGGCTCAGGACTGACATTCAGATCCGATCCCGCCAGGTTGCACCGCCCCGGGGGGGCACCCGCCCTCCGGGACCGGCGTCACGGTGGGAGGAAGTGCCTCGGGGCGGCTCGTCCGTCGGAGCGGACCGCTGGAGGGTGAGACCCGGGCCCGGGGCAGCGGCAGATCCCGGAAGTCCGCCGTCAGGATCGTGGCGGGAAGACGACGCTCGGCTGCCAGGGAACCGATATGGCCTGAGCGGTGCATCAAAGGCAGCGAGTGCTTCACAGCTGGTTCCGATATCCCCGATCGCGCACCAGCAGGGCGGCTCGCTTGTCCGGGAGATCGATCTCCGAGGAGTAGCGGAAGCCTGCCGCGAGGAAGGCGGCGAGCGAGGGAGTGTTGCGCAGGTCCGGTTCTGCAAGGACCCGTCCGCAGCCCGGGCGGTGGTCGAGCACGAGATCTGCGACGGCCCGGATGAGTAAGGAGCCCAGACCGCGTCCCCGGTCGGAGTCGCTGCCGATCAGGACATGGATACCGGTGTCGTCGGTGCGCGCGGAGTAGTGCCGACCGAGGGGGTCGAGATCGGCTCGGTAGATCTCGAAGTAGCTCATTGCCCTGCCGTCGAGGAGTCCGAGGCAGGGGACGCTCCGTCCATCGCCGTCGAGTTGTCGGCGCACGTGCGCGAGCGTGATCGACGGAGGTCCGGCCAGCTCCCAGTACGCGGACACTGCGGGGTCGTTCATCCAGCGGGTGATGCGGCGCAGATCCCGTTCGATGGACACGGGCTCCAGATGGAATCGGCCGGCCGGAGTCATGGCGGCGGCCCAGTGGGCGGGGTCGTCCAGTGGGTGTGCCGGGGTGGCGGCACCGGGCGAGACGTCACGCGGCGCGGATGGGTGCGGGATCGAGGGTGACCGGGCGGAGCTACCAGGCGTCGTGTCGGCTGACGGGGTGCCGGGACCCGAACGGATGACGCCGGTGTCGGAGAACCACGCTCTGGGGCCGCTCATGCGGTGCCCACGGGGAGCGGCGCCCCCACGGCCTGACGGCGGGCTGCCCTCGCCGAGGGAGACGGCCCTCTTCGATGTCTCTCCGTGGTGGGCGGACCGGTCTGTGCTTTCAGATCGGTTGGATCCCGCGGAGCAATCGGGTCCCGGTGTGCTTCGACGATCGATACATGGACGGGGTGCGGTAACACGGTCGGGTGGCCTCAGCGATGGAGAGGGTTGGTGATGGTGACGTACAGGGACTGGGTGTCGACGGGTCCGACGAGTTCATCCAGACCATGGAGCCGCGTGAGCAGATTGGCCTTGGCACGAAGGGCCGGTGCCTCCAGCAACAGAGCCGGCAGGGGGGAACCGAGTGTGCGAGTGGAGAGGAGGAACTGCCGGAAGGCTGCGAGCAGTACGTGTTCGTCGACCAGATCTTGTGATCCGAACGCTCCGACGAGACCGAAGATGTTGTTGACCGCCAGGTAGTAGGCGAATCTCTCGTCTGCGACGTCGTCCGAGACAAAGGTGTCGCTGGCCCGTCCGATACCGGGCAGTCGCCGATGCAACTCCTCGCGGCGCGACTCCCGGAAGTAGTAGCCCTGGTTGTCGCGGTATCGACCGCCGATGGGCCAACCATCGCGGTCGAGGATCACCAAGGTGTTCTGCTGGTGCGCCTCCAGCGCAACACCGGCCACCGCGTCCAGCCAGAGCACCGGGCGCACCACGTGGTCGAGGTAGCGCAGGAACCACTCGGCGGCGACGGCGCTCGACGGGCGGCCCGTCTTCGCCGTCAGCCGTTCGACGACATCGCTGAGGCGGGAGTGCATGCCCGTGCGGCCCGGCCAGGGGCGTGGAGCCGTCAGCGCGGCGACACAGACCACGTCGTCGTGGGGGCGGAAGGGGTTGTGGCGCAGCACGACGTCAAGCCCGGGCACGGGTTCCTGTTGGCCGTGGGCATCGCGGGTGTCGACTGCCAACCAGGCAGGGTCGCGCACGATGTCAAAGCCGGGGTGGGCGGCTTGCCATTGGCCGGCGAGGCCCGTGCGCAGCAGCCGATGGACCTCGACGCCTCGGTGGAGTTCCTTGCGGAGGTTCTCGCGTCGGGAGTTGGTGATGCGCACACCCAGGGACAGTTTGAGCATGGCTGGTGAGCCAGGTCTGTGCACGGTGCGGAGCGAGGACGTCGGGTGCCAGGGGCCGCCGTGGGGTCCCAGGTCGTGGAGCAGTCCGGAGTCGAACAGGGCTGCGACGACGGGGCGGTGGCGCAGTTCGAGCGCCTGCCAGGGATGGAGAGGGAGGGGGACGGTGTGCTGGGGGGAGCGGAGGTCCCCGCAGAGTCGGGTGATGAGTTGGTCGGCGGGCAGGGCTCGGCCCTGTTCCGTCCATGCGGATTCGCTGGCCAGGACGGATCGGTCGACGGCGAGCCAGTGCAGGGGGAAGGAGCCGTACGCCTCGGGCGAGTAGCGGGGTAGTTCACTCGCGGTGAATCCCTCGCGGCTCTTGGGTGTCGGATGGAGGGGATGCCCCAGCAGCAGGGATTGTTCGGCGGTCAGGAAGAGATCTGCTGGGGGGGCCGGTTCGGGGTGGCGGCGACGGGCGGCGATGAAGGTCGTGGTGTGGCGGACGGAGTCATGGACCTGGGCCACCAGTTCGGCGCCGTCGGTCTCGGCGTCCTCGTGTGCTTCGCGGCCCAACAGACAGGCCAGTGTGACGGCGTCGACTCGGGGCGCGTGGTCGGGAGTGCCCTCCCAGCTCGGAGGGTCGAAGCGGTGCCAGCCGGTGGGCGACCAGTAGCGGACCGGTACGAGCAGTGCCGTACCGCTGGCCGGCAGGGCGATGCGCAGCCTCGGTCCGTCGGGTCGGTTGAGGGAGTGCTCACGCACCCAGCAGCGCAGGAGGTTCTCCATGGCGGCTGCCTCTGCGGCATGGCGGGCGTCCGGGTGGTCGAGGGGGTCGGCAGATCGCGCTTCGACGTGGGGTTCGGATGGCTGGCCGCCCGTGGGGACTGCGGACGGCGGGTGGGCGGAGCCGCTGACCTCCCTGGCGGTGACGACTGAAGGCGTCGAGGTGGCGTGGTCGCCACGGCGTCCGCGGGGCCGCTGGTGCGGGACGGTGGGCGCCTCCTCTGCGCCACGCTCGTCGGGTGTTCCTCTCGCCGGGTCAGGTGCACCTGCGACGGCAACGGGTGGATGGCAGGTGTCCGATGGGGTGATGGCGGTCATGGTGCTTCCTCGGAGTCGGTTCGGGTCGAGGGACGAACGGGTCCACGCCGGCGGTTGTACTCCGTACCGCTGTCGGGGCGTTCTCCGTAGTGGCGGGGCAGCGGAAGGAGTACCGCCCTGAGGGAGGGAGGGCGAGCGCAGCGCACCTGGCGGTGAGGCGATGATCTGGCGGCTGCGCGAACGGGCCCGGTGCCGAACTCCGTGCTGTCACCCGCCTCCAGCTGCGCGTGAGCAGGCCGCACGATCGGGCAGGAGTGACGATGGCACAGTCGGTGCACGGGCCGATGGCGCGCTCGAACCCCGTCCGCATCAGGCGGTGTCGACGACACCCCTCCGCGGGGGCGGGGGTTGGGTCAGTAGCCACGTCCGCTGGTCCTCCGACGATCCCACGACGGGTCCGCTGCCCGTCTGATGGCGGTGGGTAGCCCCACCGGGGGCCTGCCCCCGGTGAACGGCGGCCGGCGCCCTCGTATCTCCCCTCGGGGACAAACGACGGCGGTGGTCGGTAATCACGGTCGGGGCCAAGATCCTTGTGCGCTCGGAACCGCGGGCGTCTCCTTCACCGTCCCCATCGGCACCGGCTCAGTGGGGCCATGTGCCGCGAAGGGCGGAGCCTTGTAAGGTTCGCGGCGGTTCCGGGCATTTCATCGGCCTACCGATGGGACGGATTTCGCCCGGTTCGGCAGTTTCGCGGTTTGAGACGCACAGCTCCACGGTTCACACGCACAGGAACATCGAAGTCCCAGGGGGATCACGAAATGCGACCCATTCGTCCGACGCTGGCGGCGGCCTCCTTGGCCGCTGTCCTCGCCCTGACTGCCACCGCCTGTGGTCCCGGCGAGGACAACGCGGGCGACAAGCCGAGCGCTCCCGCCGCCGCACCCACCGATGGCAAGATCACGATCCCGGACGAGCTGAAGGACCGGCTCAAGGCACACGGGATAGACCTCGACAAGTGGCGCAATGGCGAGTGGAAGAACTGGGACAAGGACAAGTGGCTGCGTGAGGCCCAGGACTTCGTCAACCCGATCATCGAGGGCCTCTGGGACCCGGATCGGATGAGGGACGCCGAGAAGCCCCCGGAGCAGCCGATCGACGAGGACATCTCCGGTGATGAGGGGGTTACCGACCCGACACCGGCACGGGTGAGCGCCGCTGCGGTGGCCGCCCCGTACCGGACGAGCGCCCCCGAGGCCGGCAAGGTGTTCTTCGACGGGCCCGAGGGCTCCATGGTGTGCTCCGCGACAGTGGTGAAGGATCCGGCCAACCCGGGCAAGTCCAACATGGTGTGGACCGCGGGCCACTGTGTCCACGCCGGCAAGAAGGGCGGCTGGTACCGGAACATCGCCTTCGTGCCGTCGTACAACGATGGCGCCAAGCCGTCCGCACAGTTGGAGAGCGCCACCAAGGAAGAGATCGCTCCCCATGGAGTGTGGTGGGGCGACTGGGCCCAGACGTCCGACCAGTGGATCGGCCAGGGGGCGAAGACCGGTGGTCAGGGTGCGCCGTTCGACTTCGCGGTGATCCATGTGACCCCGGAGAAGGGCGGGACGGGGAAGTCGCTGGAGGAGACGGTCGGTTCTGCCCTGCCGGTGGACTTCAATGCCCCTGCGGTGGGTCAGATCACGAAGATGACGGCGACCGGCTATCCGGCCGCGCCGCCCTTCGACGGCGAGAAGATGTTCCAGTGCCCGGACGAGCCGGGGCGGCTCTCCGTGAAGACGAACGAGCCCACGATGTACCGCATCGGATGCACGATGACCGGTGGCTCGTCCGGCGGAGGCTGGGTGGCGAACGGCAAGGACGGCAAGCCGGCCCTGGTCTCCAACACATCGATCGGCCCGGTCTCGGCAGGCTGGCTCGCCGGCCCGAGGCTCGGACCTGAGGCCAAGGCCGTCTATGACGCGGTGAGCGAGAAGTTCGCCGGTCAGTAGCCAGCCCGTCGAGAGTTCGGCACTGCAGAACGGTTGAGGGCCCACCCCCACACAGGGGGTGGGCCCTCAACCGTTGTGTGTGGTCAGTGAGTGACAGGAACGTACGGGGCCAGTGCGGCAGCCAGTTCCTCGTGGACTCGGGCCTTGAGCAGTGTCCCTTCGGGAGTGTGCTCCTCGGAGAGCACTTCTCCGTCGGCGTGCACCCGAGAGACCAATCCGCCCTCGGTATAGGGGACGAGGGCCTCGATCTCGACCTCGGGCCGCGGCAACTCCGCGTCGATGAGGGCCAAGAGCTCATCGATGCCTTCACCGGTGCGCGCCGACACCGCGATCGCATGTCGCTCGATCCGCAACAGTCGCTGGAGGACCACGGGATCGGCGGCATCCGCCTTGTTGATCACCACGACCTCCGGCACATCCACCGCACCGACGTCACGGATCACCTCACGCACCGCAGCCAACTGCTCCTCCGGAGCCGGGTGCGCGCCGTCCACCACATGGAGGATCAGGTCGGCGTCGCCGACCTCCTCCATGGTGGAGCGGAACGCCTCGACCAGGTGGTGGGGCAGATGACGTACGAATCCGACGGTGTCGGCCAGCGTGTAGCCCCGGCCGCTCGGGGTCTCCGCCCGACGCACGGTGGGGTCCAACGTGGCGAACAGTGCGTTCTCCACCAGGACTCCGGCGCCGGTCAGACGGTTGAGCAGGGAGGACTTCCCGGCGTTGGTGTAACCCGCGATGGCGACCGACGGCACCTTGTTGCGCCGACGCTCCTGCCGCTTGATCTCCCGGCCGGTCTTCATCTCCGCGATCTCACGGCGCATCTTCGCCATCTTCTCGCGAATCCGACGCCGGTCCGTCTCGATCTTGGTCTCACCAGGTCCACGGGTTGCCATACCCCCGCCGCCACCGCCACCCATCTGCCGCGAGAGCGACTGGCCCCAGCCGCGGAGCCTGGGCAGCATGTACTGCATCTGCGCCAGGGCGACCTGGGCCTTGCCCTCACGGGATTTGGCGTGCTGCGCAAAGATGTCCAGGATGAGGGCGGTGCGGTCGACCACCTTGACCTTGACGACGTCTTCGAGGTGGATCAACTGGCCCGGGCTGAGCTCACCGTCGCAGACCACCGTGTCCGCGCCGGTCTCCAGCACGATGTCCCTCAGCTCCTGGGCCTTGCCGGAGCCGATGTAGGTGGCGGAGTCCGGCTTGTCCCGGCGTTGGAACACACCGTCGAGCACCACGGCGCCAGCGGTCTCGGCCAGGGCCGCGAGCTCCGCGAGGGAGTTCTCCGCGTCCTGCATGGTCCCCGAGGTCCAGACGCCGACCAGCACCACACGCTCCAGGCGCAGCTGTCGGTACTCGACCTCGGTGACGTCCTCCAACTCGGTGGAGAGGCCGGCCACCCGCCGCAGCGCGGCACGCTCGGAGCGTTCCAGCTGTTCGCCGTCCCGCTCCCCGTCGATCTCACGGCTCCAGGCGACGTCCTCTTCCATCAGGGCATCGGCCCGAAGGCTGTCGGTGCGCGCATCGGCCAAGCTCTGTGAGTCGAAGCTCTGCTCGTCCTGGGAAGTGGAAGAAGAGGAGGTCATTGGATCCTTACGTCGAAGAGGTGGAAGGAATGCCTGCGCGCTCGTAGCGAGGCCCAAGCGGTGCCGGACGACGATACGCCGGTACTCCTGCATAGGGGTCAACGTGTGACGGGTCCCGGAAGATTCCCGTCGTGGGCTGCGGCCCGTGCCCTGCCACGGCCGGAAGCCGACGCCCTGTATCGGGTCGATGGTCGCACGACCCGATACAGGGCGTCACGCGATTTCCCTGACCGCGGCGCGCCCCGCCCCGCCGCCGCGACAGGCGATCTGGACGCGGGGCAGGGGCCCTGCTCAACCCCTGCTCACCGGGCCGGAGGTTTCACCGGGCCCGCGGCCTTCGCGGGCATGCTGGTCCGCCAGTCGGGGTGACCCGGCATCGGCGGTGTCCGCTCCTCGTACAGCCAGCCCTGGAAGAACGACGTGAGGTCACGCTGCGCGATCCTTCCGGCGAGATCGGTGAAGTCCTTCGTGGTGGCCGTTCCGTCGCGGTGGTCGCTGACCCAGGCACGTTCCAGACGGTCGAACGCCTCGCTGCCGATCGTCTGGTGGAGGGCGTACAGCACCAGTGCGCTGCCGTCGTAGACCACCGGACGGAAGAGGCTGATCTTCTGCCCGGGTGCGGGGGGCTTGGGCGCCGCGGGCGGTCCACCTTCGGCGCGCCACTGGTCCGAGCGACGGTACGCCTCACGCATCCTGGCCTCCAGGGAGTGCCCGGCCTTCTCCTTCGCGTACAGCGCTTCGTACCAGGTGGCATGGCCCTCGTTCAGCCACAGGTCGGACCAGGTGTGGGGGGAGACGCTGTCGCCGAACCACTGGTGGGCCAGTTCATGGACCATGATCGAGTCCACGTACCACTCGGGGAACTGGCCGTTGACGAAGAGGCGGCGCTCGAAGAGCGACAGGGTCTGCGTCTCCAGTTCGTAGCCCGTCTCCGCGTCGGCGATGAGGACGCCGTACGTCTCGAAGGGGTAGCGACCGACCTTCCCCTCCATCCACGTCAGTTGGTCCGGCGTCTTCTTGAGCCAGCGTTCCAGGGTGGCGAGGTCCTTGGCGGGCACCACATCGCGCACGGGCAGGCCGCCGGGACCCTTCCGGGTGGGAACGGCGGAGGTGCCGATCGAGACCTGGGCGAGTTCGGTGGCCATGGGGTGGCGGGTGCGATAGGCCCACGTCGTGGTGGAACCGTGCTCCTGCTTGGACTGCCGCACCCCGTTGGCCACGGCGGTCAGCTTGCTGGGCGCCGTGATCCGAAAGGTGAAGTGCGCCTTGTCCGCGGGGTGGTCATTGGATGGGAAGACCCGGTGGGCCGCGTCCGCCTGGTTGGCCATCGCCAGCCCGTCGCCGGTGCGCACCCAGCCGCCGGCGCCCGCTTTGCCCCGCGGATCGCTCGTGTGCTTCACCGTGATCCGCAGCCGTGAGCCGGCTTCCAGGGGAAGGGCGGGCTCGACGACGAGGTCCTCCCCTGCGGTGGCGAATTCGGCCGGGAGGCCGTTGACCTCGACCGCGCCCACCGTGCCGTGGGTGAAGTCGAGGTTGACGCGCTCCAGCCGTTCGGTGGCCCATGCGTCGATCTTGGTGATCGTGTCCAGGGGCGTGTCATTGCCGCCGTGGTAGGTGAAGGCGATGTCGTACTCGACGACGTCGTAACCCGGATTGCCCAGGTGGGGAAAGAGCGGGTCGCCGATGCCCAGGGGTGCCGGCGAGGGAGGGGGGAGGACGGCGGCGACGAGGCAGGCCGCAGCCGCAGCCAGCAGCGCGGCGCGCAGTGCGCGCCGGGTGCCGGTGGGTCGGGAAGTGGGCAGCATGGACAACCGCTACCAGTGCACGGCGTCCCCGGGGGCCGCGGCGCGCTCCGTGCCACTCAAACGGAGTCAGCCGGTGGGTGCCGGGCGCTGACGGCGGGCGACGTCGTACACGCCGGGTACCGCCCGCATGGCCCGCATCAGGGCGGGCAACCCGGCGGCGTCCGGGAGTTGCAGGGTGTACGTGTGCCGCACGCGCTGCTGGCTGGGTGGTTCGACGGTCGCGGAGACGATGGCCGCGCCCTCGATGGCGATCGCCTCGGTGAGGTCGGCGAGGAGGTGGGGCCGTCCGAACGACTCGGCGACGAGGGTCACCCGGCAGGCAGCCGCCTCGCCCCAGCGCACCGGGATCGGTCGCCGCTCCAATGACTTCATCCGGGTGACCGCGGCGCACTGCTCACGGTGAACGGTCACCACCCCGCCGCGTACGGCGAATCCGGTGACCGCGTCGGGGGGCACGGGGGTACAACAGCCGGCGAGGCGCACGGTCGTGTCGGGGAGGTCGACGACGGCGTTCACGGCGGTGGAGGGGCTGGTGTCCGGCGTGACCGGTACCGATCTGCGCGGCGGAGCCGCCTGGGGCGCGGCGCCTTCCGGATGGGCTTTGAGCCAGGAGGTGATGGCGATCCGTGCGGCGGGGGTACGAGCGTGGTCCAGCCACTGCGGGGAGGGCCCGGAGGCTGCGTCCTGCGCACCTGGGCCGCCCTGGATCACCCCGGTCGGCGAGGGGACCGGTGCCGTACGGGTGTCGTGGGCGAACAGCAGATGGACGGTGTCACCGTCCCTGAGCACCGTACTCAGCGTCGCCAGGCGGCCGTTGACGTGTGCCCCGATACAGGCGTGGGCACGCTCGCCGTACTGCGCATAGGCGGCGTCGACACAGCTCGCGCCGACGGGGAGACCCAGCATCTGGCCGTCGGCGCGGAAGACGGTGATCTCGCGGTCCTGGGCGAGATCTGCGCGCAAGGATGACCAGAAGGCGTCCGAATCGGGGGTGGACTCCTGCCATTCGAGGAGTCGGGAGAGCCATCCGGGCCTGGTGGGGTCCCTGCGCTCCTCGTCGTCCTGGTCGAGCGCGCCGAGGGTTCGGTCGGGCCCGTCCGGGGACTCGGTGGACGTGTAGGGATTGCCGAGGGCGATCACTCCGGCCTCGGCGACCCTGTGCATCTGGTGGGTGCGGATGAGGACTTCGGCGACCGAGCCGTCCGTGCCGGCGACGGCGGTGTGGAGGGACTGGTAGAGGTTGAACTTGGGCGCGGCAATGAAGTCCTTGAACTCGGAGATCACCGGAGTGAAGCAGGTGTGCAGCTCCCCGAGGACCGCATAGCAGTCGGCGTCCTCGCCGACGAGAACGAGCAGCCGTCCGAAGTCCGTTCCGCGTAGTTCACCGCGCTTGAGGCTCACCCGGTGTACGGAGACGAAGTGCCGCGGTCTGATGACGACTTCGGCCGCGATGCCCGCCTCACGCAGCACGGCGCGGAAGTTCTCGGCCATCGCGTCCAGCGCCACCCCTGCGGTGGGGTTCTCCGCGATGAGCAGGCGGGTCCGCTCGTACTCCTCGGGGTGGAGGATCGCGAAGACGAGGTCTTCCAGTTCTGTCTTGAGCGCCTGCACCCCGAGGCGTTCGGCCAGCGGGATCAGGAAGTCGCGGGTGACCTTGGCGATCCGTTCCTGCTTCTCGGGACGCATCACGCCGAGGGTGCGCATGTTGTGCAGCCGGTCGGCCAGCTTGATCGACATCACCCGGACGTCGTTGCCGGTGGCGACGAGCATCTTGCGGAAGGTCTCGGGTTCGGCCGCCGCCCCGTAGTCGACCTTCTCCAGTTTGGTGACCCCGTCGACGAGATAGGCCACTTCGGCACCGAACTCGGACTTCACCTGGTGGAGCGTCACATCGGTGTCCTCCACGGTGTCGTGGAGGAGCGAGGCGGTCAAGGTGGTGGTCTCCGCGCCGAGTTCGGCGAGGATCAGGGTGACCGCGAGGGGATGGGTGATGTAAGCCTCGCCGCTCTTGCGGAACTGACCTCGGTGCGACGACTCCGCTAGGACGTACGCCCGATGGAGGATGGCGAGGTCGGCGTCCGGGTGATGGGCGCGGTGAGCGTCGGCGACGTGCCCGATCGCGTCGGACAACCGATCGCGGGTGGTCGGCCCGAGGAGCGCGGCACGTCCCAACCTGCGGAGGTCGATCCTGGGCCGGCCGCGCCTGCGGCTGTGGGCACCAGGGTTGGCGGCCTCTGCACTCATGGGGGCACCTCCGGGCGGGAATCGACCGGCGATGGCTAGAGCAGGAGTGCCCTCCGGGCCGGTGCTTGATGCTACCGAGCCCACCACGTGGAGCAGTCCGGCTCTCGCCCAGCGTGAACCGGATCACCCATTCGAGCGAAGCTCTATCCTGCGCTGGTTTCGGAGTGTGCGAGTAGGAGCGGTTCGATGTGACCCTCAGCGACGATCACGGCCGGGCCCGTCATATCGATCTCCCCGTCCGGGTGCTCCGTGATCACCAATCGCCCGCCGGGCAGATCCACGATGTACGCGACGGGGGTACGCGTGATCGCCGGATCGAGTCCATCGCGGCGGGCGGCAGCCACCGCCACCGCACAGGCGCCCGTCCCGCAGGACCGGGTCTCGCCCGAGCCCCGTTCGTGGACCCGCATGGCGACATGGCGCTCGCCCCGATCGACGACGAACTCGATGTTCACCCCGTCCGGGTAGACGGCCGCGGGCACATGGGAGGGCTCGGCGTGCAAGTCCCCCGCATGGTCGAGGTCCTCGACGAAGGCGATGGCGTGGGGGTTGCCCATGTTGACGTTACGAGTGGGCCAGGCCCGCTCCCCCACGGTGACGGTGACCGTCTCCTCGGGCAGTACGGCACGGCCCATGCGCACGGTGATCTCACCGTTCGTCGCGTCGGTCCCCTTGGCGATGTGGACCTGCTTCACCCCGCCCCGGGTCGCGACGGCGAGATCGCCGACGGCGGCATGGCCTGCGCGCTGGAGGTAGCGGGCGAAGACCCGTACGCCGTTGCCGCACATCTCGGCGATCGAACCGTCGGCGTTGCGGTAGTCCATGAACCACTCGGCCTCGTCGGCCATGGAGCGCGCCTCGGGATGGGCAGCGGACCGGACGATGTGAAGCAGTCCGTCGCCGCCGATGCCGGCCCTGCGGTCACAGAGCCTGGCCACCAGGGCAGCAGGGATGTCGAGGGCGTTGTCCGGGTCCGGAACGATCACGAAGTCGTTCTCGGTTCCGTGCCCCTTGAGAAAGGCGATCGGTGCGGGCTGTGTGGTGCTCACGCCGTCCATCGTACGAGGTGGCGGGTGCCGGTGATCACCGAGGGATTCCGGGTACGAGACGATCCGGACCGGCTGGAGCGGGCGCCATCTCGTGGCCAGGCGTCGGGCATCTCGTTGAGGCGGCGGGAAAGCAGATCAGCGGAGGCGGGCCACTCGCCAGATCGCCAGGGCGACAAGGACCGCTCCCACACCCACGTACAGCGCCAGAACCCGCCAGTCGGGGCGCTCCCCGGAACCGCGGGCAGGCAGCCCGGGCCAGGTGTGTCCGACCCGGCGAGCGGCCATGACTCCCCAGCCCGCGGCACAGCAGCTGATGAGGAGACCGAGCATGGCGACAACCGCGCCGCCCTCACCCGTACCGAAGGCGAGGGGGAAGGCGAACATCAGCGAGCCCACGGCCGCGAGGACGACGATGGGAGCGAGTTGCCAGATCCTGAGCCGGCGGGCGGGACGGAGCTCCACTTCGACCTCGGCCGCGAGCTGACCCTCGTCATCGGGGCCGTCCGGGCTCAGCCGGGGCGCGATGTCCGCCGCATCCCGCTGTTGCTGGTCCGTGTCGTGAGGGCCGGCCTCCATCGCCACGCGCCCTCCCCACTCGGACTCCACAGTCGATCGATGCTCGATGATGGCACGGCCCGGGGCACCGCATTGACGGGCAGTGCGTCCCGATGCCATCACGTGATCAGGCTGTAACCGCTCGTTCGACCAACGCCAGGGCCTCCCGCGGAAGTTCCCCGCGATGCTCGGCCGCCCCACTGAGCCAGTGCACCCGGGGATCGCGTCGAAACCATGAATCCTGACGGCGCGCGAAGCGTTTGGTGGCACGGATGGTCTGCTCACGCGCCTCGGCTTCGCTGCACTCACCGGCGAGCGCGGAAAGGATCTGCTGGTAGCCCAAGGCGCGCGACGCCGTGAGCCCCTCGCGCAACCCCTCTGCTTCCAGTGCGCGCACCTCCGCCATGAAACCGTCGTCCCACATCCGGTCCACGCGGCTCGCGATGCGCTCGTCGAGCTCGGGGCGGGCGACGTCGACGCCGATCTGGATCGTGTCGTAGACGCTCTCGTGGCGGGGAAGATTGGCGGTGAAGGGCTTGCCGGTGATTTCGATCACTTCGAGCGCCCGAACGATACGACGGCCGTTGCTGGGAAGGATCGCTCGCCCCGCCGCGGGGTCCTGGGCAGTGAGCCGAGCGTGCAGCGGTCCCGGGCCCCCCAGCGCAAGTTCCGCCTCCAGCCGGGCTCGGATCGCGGCATCGGTGCCCGGGAAGTCGAGGGTGTCGATCGCGCCACGGACATAGAGCCCGGAGCCTCCGACGAGGACGGGGGTGCGTCCCGCGGCGAGCAGCCGATCGATCTCCGCCCTGGCCAGCTTCTGGTAGTCGGCGACGTTCGCCGTCTGGGTGACGTCCCAGATGTCGAGGAGGTGGTGGGGGATGCCGCCGCGCTCGTCCGGCGTCAGCTTTGCCGTTCCGATGTCCATCCCACGGTAGAGCTGCATGGAGTCGGCATTGACGACTTCACCGCCGAAATGGTGGGCCAGGAAGACCCCCAGATCGGACTTTCCGGCTGCGGTGGGGCCGACGACCGCGATGACCCTCGGTACGGGAGCTGCGCTTCTCACGGCCCCAGTCTCGCAAACACCGGGAGGTGTCCCCGAACGAGCGAGGTAACGGCACGGCCTGGGCTTCGTTTCCTGTTGCGAGGTGACGGACGCCGGTTTCCCGACCGGTGCCCCCGGGGTCGAGGCAACAGGGCTCTCCGGATGGCGCGGAACTTCACTCACACGAGTACGCTATGGAGTCAATATGGGCGTTTTTGCACGGTTCCTTCGTAAGTCCAAGGATGTTGCTCCCACCGAGGGTGACGGTGTCGATGAGTCGGCCGCGGGTAGCCTGACAAAGGAACCCGAGGCCGGCAGCGATTCTGGCGCCGAAACGTCTACGGACGGATCGGCGGAGAAGCCGGAGGCCGCTGACTCCGTTGCCGACGAGGCATCGGAAGCCGAGGCTCCGGCCGCCGAGGGCGTGGAGATTCCCCGGCAGCAGTCCGCCGGGGAGGCCGCGGACAGCGAGGCCGGCGAGGGCGCCCGCAAGTAGGTCCCCCGAGGAAAGGTGCCCCATGGGCTTCATGGACACACTGAAGGCCAAGCTCGCCCCGGCCAAGGACAAGGTCTCCGACCTCGCTCAGCAGCACGGGGGCAAGATCGAGCAGGGTCTGGACAAGGCCGCCAAGGCGGTTGATTCCAAGACCAAGGGCAAGTACAGCGGTCAGATCGAGTCCGGCACCGGAAAGGCCAAGGAGGCCCTGGACCGGATCGCACACAAGGACGACGGCGGAACCCCTCCGACCACGCCGCCGCCGGCCACCTGAGCAGGACCGACCGTCCGACGGCCGCGGAGCATCCCGCTCCGCGGCCGTCGGCCGTCGGCCGTTCGATCGTCGAGCCAAGGGCACGGCACGCGACCCCGCGCGGCTCCACGCCGCCGCCCCACATCTTTCGCACGGGACAGCCGTACGGCCGGGCACCCCTCGCGCCTTCGCGCCTTCGCGCCTTCGGGGCTTCGGGGCTTCGGGGCTTCGGGGCTTCGGGGCTTCGGGGCTTAAGACCAGGCGGCGACGAAGTAGCCGACCCCGTAGGGGGCGTCCTCGTACAGCAGTCGGCCATCCAGTCCGGCGCCCTCCGCAGCCCCTGCGAGCAACTGCCAGGAGGCTCGCCCGGCCACCTGGAGTTCCCGCGCGAGAACGGCGTCCAACTCGGCCAACGTCCCGAGGTCGGCCGTGGCGAGCGCACGAGCGGTGACGGCGTCGAAGCCGGCGGCCCGCTCATCCAGATAGCCGGGGGCCTTGACGGAACGACACGCGCTGCCGTCGCCCATGACCAGGAGGGCGATCCGCGGCGCCCGGGCGGCGATCTCACGCCCTGCCGCCAGACACCTCGCGGTCTCCAACGCGTCGTCCACGCCCAGGCCCTCGACGGGACAGGCCGCCCACCGAGCGTGCTCCAGCAACCAGGCACCTACCGTGAGGGACACCGGAAGCCGGCGGGACTGCGGTTCACCGGTGCCCAGGCTGACGGTGGTCCGCACCCCGAATCCGCTGAGGGAGCCGACCGCACCTGCGTGGTGCGGGCCGCGGTCGCCCTCGGCCGCGGGGCCGACGACGACCAGCCGGTCCGGGCGGGCAGCGGCGAGTACGCCGATGGCGTCGGCGCAGGCGGTCCGCGCCGCGTCCAGTTCCGGGGCGGCGCCCACGGCGACATCGGGGATGAGCAGCGGTGGGGCGGGACAGACGGCGGCGGCGACAAGCATGATCGCCAGCCTAGTGCGGGGGTCGCCGTCTTGGGGAGTGACGTCCTGGTGGAGCTTTCGTCGTCGGACCGTTCAGCCGATCGGCACAGCACGACCGACGGGCGGGTACCGGAAACGACCGGCGCGGCGGTAGCCCACAGCGCCGCTCGGGCTGCGGGCGGTTTGGCCTCTCAGCCCAGGCCGCACCCGGGCGCGGCGACTGCCGGCAGGGGCGCGGGCGCACCGATCTGCGGCAGGCCCAGCATCACCCCGACGGGCTTCGCCGCCCGTGCGTCCTGGCGCTTCTGCCAGGCGTCCCCGGCGCGCGTCCTACGGACGGACACCACCGGACCCTCGGCCAACAGATGGTGCGGCGCGGCGTAGGTGATGTCGACGGTCACCACGTCGCCCGGGCGCACCTCGGCGTCGGGCTTGGTGAAGTGGACCAGCCGGTTGTCAGGAGCGCGCCCGGACAGTCGGTGGGTCGCGCCGTCCTTGCGGCCTTCTCCTTCGGCGACCATGACGTCGAGTGTCCGGCCGACCTGCTTCTTGTTCTCGTTCCAGGAGATCTCCTCCTGGAGGGCGACCAGCCGCTCGTACCGTGCCTGGACGACCTGCTTGGAGATCTGTCCGTCCATCGTCGCGGCCGGGGTGCCGGGGCGCTTGGAGTACTGGAAGGTGAAGGCGTTCGCGAAGCGCGCCTCACGGACCGCGTGCATGGTCTGCTCGAAGTCCTCCTCCGTCTCACCGGGGAAGCCCACGATGATGTCCGTGGAGATGGCGGCGTGCGGGATGGCCGCGCGTACCTTCTCGATGATCCCGAGGAAACGCTCCTGCCGGTAGGAGCGGCGCATGGCCTTGAGGATCGGGTCCGAGCCGGACTGGAGCGGCATATGGAGCTGCGGCATCACGTTCGGGGTCTCGGCCATCGCCGCGATCACGTCGTCGGTGAAGTCGCGCGGGTGCGGAGAGGTGAAGCGGACCCGCTCCAAGCCCTCGATCCGCCCGCAGGCACGCAGGAGCTTGCTGAACGCCTCGCGGTCGCCGATGTCGGATCCGTAGGCGTTGACGTTCTGGCCGAGCAGGGTGATCTCGCTGACGCCCTCCGAGACGAGTGCCTCGATCTCGGCGAGGATGTCGCCCGGCCTGCGGTCCTTCTCCTTGCCGCGGAGTGCGGGCACGATGCAGAAGGTGCAGGTGTTGTTGCAGCCGACCGAGATCGAGACCCACGCGGCATAGGCGGACTCACGGCGGGTGGGCAGCGTGGAGGGGAACGCCTCCAGGGATTCCGCGATCTCGACCTGCGCCTCTTCCTGGACCCGGGCGCGTTCGAGGAGGACCGGCAGCTTGCCGATGTTGTGCGTGCCGAAGACGACGTCGACCCAGGGCGCCTTGGTGACGATGGTGTCCCGGTCCTTCTGGGCCAGGCAGCCACCGACGGCGATCTGCATGCCGGGACGCTTGGTCTTCATCGGGGCGAGCCGGCCGAGGTTGCCGTAGAGCTTGTTGTCCGCGTTCTCCCGGACGGCGCAGGTGTTGAAGACGACGACGTCGGCATCGCCGTCGGCCCCTGCGGGAGCACGGACGTAGCCCGCGTCCTCCAGCAGTCCGGACAGCCGTTCGGAGTCATGAACGTTCATCTGACACCCATAGGTGCGGATCTCATAACTGCGCTGAACGCCCACGGCCTGGCTCCGGTTGCTGCTGGTCATGTGACAAGGGTAGGCGGTGGCTCGGACAGTTCTGGCCGGGGAGCCCGTCACGGACTCCGTTGACCGGGCCGGGCAAGGGTTCGGACGGCTCGGAACGCTGTCGGCCGGGGCGGATCGCGTACCGTCGGTGCCCGGGCGTGCGCGGGGTCCGCGGCCGGGTCCGCGTGCGGCTGCGCCCGGTGAGTTGCGACGGGAGCGCCCGCCTCACCGCCGTGCGAACGAGGTGCGGACAGTCCGAAGCGATTCGGCTACGCAGCAGGCGGTCGGCCCATGGCGCGCATCGGCGCATCACGCCTACGCAGGACCGCAGAGGGCCTGCTCCATCAGTTCCGTAGAGGATGTACGCCCGCGCGCAGCCCGCGCTCTCCACAGCGGACGGGGTGCGCTCTGTAGGGAGCGCTCGCCGGCCCGTACATCGGGAAGCCCCCATGATCCGGTCTCCGGGGGCCGCGGGCGATGGGTGTGAACGGCCCCGCACGGGGTCGCCGAACGATGCCGTACGCCTTCCCGGGTCCGCGCACCAGCGGGGCCGCCCGGTTCGTTCGCCCACCGCAGACCGTCCCGGGAGCGGAACCGCACGAGCCTGTTCAGCGCGGGAGACGACCTGACAGGATCGCAACCATGTTCCAGGCCATGTCCCACATCAGCCGACGTGCGTTCCAAGCGACGACGGCGGTCCTGGTGCTGCTCGGACTGCTGCTCTGGTGGCTGCTTCCGATCGGCGAGGCGAGTCCGCAGGGTTCGATCACCTTCAGTACCGGCCTCCAGAACGGCGTGTACCAACGGTACGGGGTGCTCTTGAAGGAGGCGCTCGCTCGTGACCTCCCCGAGGTGGACATAGATCTGCGGCTCAGCGAGGGGTCCCAGCAGAACCTGGCCCGGGTGGCATCGGGTGAGGCCGATTTCACCGTCGCCACGGCCGATGCCGTCGCCAAGTACATCCGCGACGGCAAGCCGGGCCATGAACGGCTCCGCGGCTGCGCACGGCTGTACGACGACTACGTACAACTGGTCGTGCCCAAGTTCTCCGAGATCAACAGGATCGAGGACCTGCGCGGCAAGAGGGTGGGGATCGGCCCCGAGGGTTCGGGGGTGCGGCTGATCGCCGATCGACTCCTGGCCGCCGCCGGGCTCGATCCGTCCGAGGACATCACGCCGGTGCCCTCGGGGATAGACGTCGTCCCCAAGTTGCTGAAGCAGGGCAAACTGGACGCCTTCTTCTGGTCGGGCGGACTGCCCACCCGGGCGGTGCAGAGCCTGTCCGAGGAGTACCCGATCAGGTTGCTGCCGCTGGACGCGCGTCTGGTGGACAAGGTCCACTCGGTGAGCGATGCCGCCAGCTACTACCGGCTGGCCGTCATGCCACCGGACGCCTATCTGGAGGCGCAGGCCGGACTCCAGGTCTCCACGATGGCCGTACCCAATCTGCTGGTCACCACCGCGCGCATCGATCCCGAGCTGGTCAAGGGGTTCACCCGTACGGTGATCAAGAGCCGGGACCGCATCGGCAACACGGTGCACCCCGCACAGCTGGTGGACCTTCGCACGGCGATCTACACGGATCCGCTCCCCCTGCACGAGGGCGCCACCCGCTACTACGGCTCCGTCAAACCATGACACGCGCCCCGGCCCGAGTGCCCCTCCGCGAGGGCCTTAGGACGGGGTCGGAGGGGTACGCGGCAGACTCACCGTGACCTGGAGGCCATGGGGCCGGTGGTGGGCGTAGGCGATCGTGGCACCGCCCGCCGAGAGCAGGGCGCGCGAGATGGAGAGCCCAAGCCCCGAGCCCTTGATGTTCTGATGGCGGCCACTGCGCCAGAACCGGTCGCCGATGCGGGACAGTTCGTCATCGGTCAGCCCCGGGCCGTGATCGACGACGGTGATCGTGGAGAGCTCCCCACGGGAGGAGACCGAAACGGAGACCTCTTCTCCACGGGGGGTGAACTTCAGGGCGTTGTCGATCACGGCGTCGAGGGCACTGGAGAGTGCGACCGGGTCCGCCCAGGCGGTGACCGGGAGCAGGTGCCCGACGAGTCGGACCCCCTTGTCTTCGGCCAGTGGCCGCCAGGACTCGACCCTTTCGTCGGCGAGTTCGCCGATGTCGATGAGTTCCAGTGCGGCCGAGGTGTGCTCGGCCAGCGCCAGGTCCAGCAGGTCATCGAGCACCTGCGTGAGGCGCTTCCCCTCGGTGCGGACCGAGGCGATCTCCGCATTTCCGTCCGGGAGTTCCAGCGCGAGGAGCTCGATCCTCAACAGCAGTGCGGCGAGTGGGTTGCGCAGTTGGTGTGAGGCGTCGGCGACGAATGCGCGCTGTTGCTCCAACACCTCCTCGACGTTGTCCGCCATCTCGTTGAAGGAGCGTGCCAGGCGTCGCAGTTCGGGCGGCCCGCTGGCCGCCGCCACCCGGGAGTTGAGCTGTCCCGTGGCGATGTCGTGAGTGGCCGCGTCCAACACGCGGACGGGACGCAGCACCCACCCCGTGAGACGAAAGGCCGCGCCGACGGCGAGGAGCATCGCGGCGCTCTCCCCCGCGGCTATCAGCAGCCACCCCGTGAGCACGCGGGACCGCAGTTGCCCGGTCGGTGAATCGGTGTAGACGACGGCGACCACGTCACCGTCGCGGACGACGGGGGAGGCGACCAGGAGCCGACCGTTCTCCTGCCAGGGCCAGACTTGTGGCGGGTCCTGGCTGCGACGGCCCGAGAGGGCCTCTCGGAACGCCCGCTGCCCCTCTCCTTCCAGGGGGATGGCCATGCCCTCGGGTGCATGCGCCATCGACTTTCCGCTGCGGAAGAAGACACCGACGTCGATGTTGTAGGTGCTGTAGTACCGGTTGAGCTGGTCGCGCAGGGTGGTGAGCCGCTCGTCCGAGTCGGAGGAGTCGGTGACGAACTGGGCGAGGGCTGCGAACCGCACGGTGTCGTCGATCCGGTCGACCACCACCCGTTGCTGCTGTGCCGCGGCGAGGCTCACGGCGAGCGGAAAGCCGAGCGCGAGGAGCACGCCGGCCATCAGGACGATGAGGAGCGGAAGGAGTCGGGTGCGCACGGGACGTCAGGGTGTCATGCGGCGGGCGGAACGAGTCGGTAGCCGACGCCCCGGACCGTCTCGATCAGGGCGGGCATCCGCAGTTTGGACCGCAGGGACGCCACGTGCACCTCCAGGGTCCGCCCGGTCCCCTCCCAACTGGTCCGCCAGACCTCACTGATGATCTGCTCGCGCCGAAAAACGATGCCAGGGCGCTGGGCGAGCAGTGCCAACAGGTCGAACTCCTTGCGGGTCAGGGGCACTTCCGTGCCTTCGACGCTGACCCGTCGGGTGGACAACTCGATGGTGACGGTGCCGATGCGCAGCGCGTCGTCGCTGGCGGAGGCCCCGGTCTCGTCGGCACCTGTGGAACGGCGGCTGACGGCGTGGATGCGTGCGAGCAGTTCCCCGGTGTCGTACGGCTTGACGACGTAGTCGTCGGCGCCGAGGTTGAGGCCGTGGATGCGGGAGCGCACGTCGGAGCGCGCGGTGACCATGATCACCGGTGTGGAAGTGAGCTTGCGGAGCTTTCCGCACACCTGGTAGCCGTCCTGGTCGGGCAGCCCGAGGTCGAGGAGGACCACATCGAAGGTGGGCTTGCCCGGATGGGTGTCCGGAAGGACGGCGCGCAGGGCCTCTTCGCCGTTGCGTGCGTGGACCACGTCGAATCCATGGCGGGCGAGCACTGCTGACAGCGCGGCGGCGACGTGGTTGTCGTCCTCGACGAGCAACAGCCTCATGGCCGCCCTTCGGTCGTACGGTCATTGGTCCGGTCGATCACGAGCCGGTGGGTCGCTGGTTCCTCATGGGACGACGGGTGTACCAGGGCATCAAGACCGATGCCCGGGGGACAGTCAAGGGGCTTCCCCGTGACCGTCGATTTCCGTTATGCACCCGGTACGCCGGGCGCCGGTGCGTTCACCGATAGTGTCCACCTGAAGCCGGATCGTTATCCTCAATTTCCGCTCAGATGTAATGACGCTGGTCGCACCACCTCACTACTGTCCTCCCAACCGAGGAGGACGGAGCAAGGCCGTGAGCGGAGTATCAGTCACCAAGGGGGCCGAGGACGCCGTCCCGGCAGCGGGTGACCTGGTCGTGCTGAGTCAAGTCAACAAGCACTTCGGCGCGCTGCATGTGCTCCAGGACATCGATCTGACGATCACCAGGGGCGAGGTCGTGGTCGTCATCGGCCCTTCGGGGTCCGGCAAGTCCACGTTGTGCCGCACCATCAATCGCCTGGAGACCATCGACTCGGGGTCGATCGCCATCGACGGCAAGCCGCTGCCCCAGGAGGGCAGGGAGCTGGCCCGGCTGCGAGCCGATGTGGGCATGGTGTTCCAGTCGTTCAACCTCTTCGCGCACAAGACGGTGTTGGAGAACGTGACGCTGGGTCAGGTCAAGGTTCGACGTACGGAGAAGAAGGCGGCCGAGAAGAAGGCGCGTGCCCTTCTCGACCGGGTCGGCGTGGGTTCCCAGGCCGACAAGTACCCGGCGCAACTGTCGGGCGGTCAGCAACAGCGAGTGGCGATCGCGCGAGCGCTGGCGATGGACCCCAAGGTCATCCTGTTCGATGAGCCGACTTCGGCACTCGACCCCGAGATGATCAACGAGGTGCTGGAAGTGATGCAGCAACTCGCTCGGGACGGAATGACGATGGTCGTCGTCACCCACGAGATGGGATTCGCCCGCTCCGCGGCCAACCGTGTGGTCTTCATGGCCGACGGCAAGATCGTTGAGGAAGCCGCCCCCGAAGCGTTCTTCAGCAATCCGCGGAGCGACCGGGCCAAGGACTTCCTGTCGAAGATCCTGCACCACTGACGTCGTAGCACCACACCCCCGACGACCGACGAAATCATGACGTAAAGGGATGTTCATCATGAAGCTCCGCAAAACTTCTGCGGCCATTGCCACGGGTCTCGTCCTTTCGCTCACGCTCAGCGCGTGCGGCGGTGACAGCGACGACAAGGGCGGCGGCAAGATCAGCATCGGCATCAAGTTCGACCAGCCCGGTGTGGGGCTGAAGACTCCCGATGGCAAGTACGTCGGCTTCGACGTGGACGTCGCCACCTACGTCGCCAAGGAACTCGGCTACGACGCCAAGGACATCGTCTGGAAGCAGACGCCGAGCGCCCAGCGCGAGACCATGATCGCCAACGGGGACGTCAAGTTCATCGCCGCGAGCTACTCGATCAATGACAAGCGCAAGGAGAAGGTCTCCTTCGCCGGCCCGTACTTCCTGGCCCACCAGGACCTGTTGGTCCGCGCGGACGAGACCTCCATCACCGAACCGAGCAGCCTCAACAGCAAGAAGCTCTGCTCGGTGACCGGTTCGACCTCGGCGCAGAACGTCAAGGACAAGCTGGCTCCCAAGGCGAACCTCCAGGAGCAGGGCGGCTACTCCGAGTGTCTGACGGGCCTGGAGAACAAGGCCGTTGACGCGCTGACCACGGATGACTCCATCCTCGCCGGCTTCGCGGCCCAGAAGGAGCACCAGGGCAAGTTCAAGCTGGTGGGTCTGAGGCTGAGCGACGAGCGGTACGGCATCGGCCTGAAGAAGGGTGACACCAAGCTCCAGGGAGACATCAACAAGGCCCTGGAGAAGATGAAGTCGGACGGTTCGTGGGAGAAGTTCGTCAAGGCCAACTTCGGCCCCGCGAACTACAAGTACGAGCCGGCTCCGGACATCACCGAGAAGGGCTGAGCCAGCGCTGACGTGCCACCGGCCGGTGCCGGTGGCACGCGCCACGATCCAACCAGGAGAGATCGCGGGTCAACGTGTTCGACTTCCTTGATTCCGGGCAGTACGACCTGCTCGAAGCGTTCTGGGTGACGGTGCAGCTCACCGTCTACTCAGCCATCGGTTCCCTCATATGGGGAACCCTGCTGGCCGCCATGCGGGTGGGCCCCGTACCGATGATGCGGGCCTTCGGGACCGGCTACGTCAACGTGGTCCGCAACACTCCGCTGACCGTGGTCATCGTCGCCTGCTCCCTCGCCCTCAACCAGACGTTGGGGGTGTCTCTGGGCGCGGAGGACTTCAAGGACATCGGTTTCCGGCTGGCCGTGCTCGGCCTCGTCGCCTACACCGGCACCTTCGTCTGTGAAGCGCTGCGCTCCGGCATCAACACGGTTCCCGTCGGCCAGGCGGAAGCTGCCCGGGCACTGGGGCTCAGCTTCTCCCAGGTGCTGACCCTGATCGTGCTCCCCCAGGCGTTCCGCTCGGTGGTCGCGCCACTGGCCAACGTCCTCATCGCCCTCACCAAGAACACCACGGTGGCTGCGGCGATCGGCGTGGCGGAAGCCTCGCTGCTGATGAAGGAGATGATCGAGAACGAATCCGACGCGATCTTCGCCGTCTTCTCGGTCTTCGCCTTCGGCTTCATCGTTCTGACCCTGCCCACGGGCCTGCTGCTCGGCTGGGTGGCCAAGCGTGTGGCGGTGAAACGATGACATCAGTCCTGTACGACGCCCCCGGCCCCCGGGCCAAGCGTCGCAACGTGCTCTACACGATCGGCTTCTTCGTCGTCCTCGGGGCGGTGTCATGGTGGGTGCTGACCACCATGGCCGACAAGAACCAACTGGCGGCGGAGAAGTGGAGTCCCTTCGTCGAGGACTCCAACGTATGGACCACCTTCCTGCTCCCCGGTCTGTGGGAAACGGTGAAGGCAGCCGGCCTCGCGGTGGTGATCGCGCTCCCGCTCGGCGCGGTGCTCGGCATCGGCCGACTCTCCGACCACGTCTGGGTACGGGTACCCGTCGGCGCCGTGGTCGAGTTCTTCAGGGCCATCCCGGTCCTGATGCTGATGTTGTTCTCGTTCTCCGCCCTCGCCCAGTTCACGGACATCGAATCGGAGATCCGGCCGCTGTACGCCGTGGTCACCGGACTGGTCCTCTACAACGCCTCGGTGATCGCCGAGGTCGTCCGGGCAGGCATCCTCTCCCTGCCCAGCGGTCAGACCGACGCGGCCAAGGCGATCGGCATGACCAAGAGCCAGACGATGACGTTCGTCCTGCTGCCGCAGGCCGTCACCGCGATGCTGCCGGCGCTCGTCAGCCAACTGGTCGTCATCGTCAAGGACACCGCGTTGGGCGGGGTGCTGCTGGGGCTCGGCGAGCTGCTGTTCCAAGCACGTCCGATCATGGCGAACTACGGCGCCAACACCATCGCGACCCTCGTAGTGATCTCCCTGATCTACATCGTCCTCAACTTCATCCTCACCAGCATCGCCGGGGCGCTGGAGCGCCATGCCCGGCGAGCACCGAAGAGCACCGGGGCCGTCGTCGACATGGAGAAGGTCGACGCCGGAATCGGCGGGGGCGGCGGAGCCTGAGGGCACGTCGCACAAGAGCAGGGGCGGTGGCACGGCGGTGCCACCGTCCCTTTCGGCTGTCCGGGATGGATCCGGGGACTTCGCTCTTGGATGTCCCTGTTCCAGGGACCCCCGGCTCCTGGCACCACCGAATCGGGCGCGGCCGTCGGACCCGGTCGAACCCCGATGCCCTCGGGGAGGGTGAGCCCCCCGGGACCAGTCTTCCGCCGCCGGGTGGTGCGGTGTCCGCCATGTCGCTCATGGGTCACTTGACGCAGGCACCCCCAATGGGTTGCATACGTTCTGTGATCACGCACCGGGCTCCCACCACGCTTTCCGGCCTGCCGTCCCTACGAGCCACGGGAGCCACTTCGTGGACCCGGTGATCGTCGTCGGCGCCGGCCCGGTCGGTCTGGCGCTCTCGCTCGCTCTCGCACACCAGAACGTCCCCTCCATCGTGCTCGACGAGAGCAACGGCAAGGAGGAGCCCCGCCCTGCCCGTACGGCAGTGCTGCGCCCCGACACCGCTGCCATGATCGAACGACTGGACTGCGCAACGGTCCGTGACGAAGGGACGCGTTGGGTCGGCTGGCGTTCACTCCGCCGCAAGCAGGAAGTACGCCATGTGTCGCTGGGCGACGAATCCTGTCCCGCACCCCTCCACATTCCCCAACACGCCCTCGCCCGCGGTCTGAGGAACGCCATCGCCGCACGTGACGAGATCACGCTCGTCACCGAGAGTCGCGTGGACTCGCTCGAACAGGACGCCACTGGCGTCATCGTCCACACCAGGGGACCGGAGGCGACCTGGTGGCGCGGCAGCCATGTGGTGGGCTGCGACGGCGCGCGCTCCACGGTCCGCAAACTGCTCGGCATCCGCTTCCCCGGGCGCACGGCGGTGGAACGCCATGCAGTCGCCACACTGCGCGCCGAACTGCCCTGGCCCGACGAGGCGTTGCTGCACCGCTCACCGCCGTGGCGCACCGGCGGCGATGAGATCACGGCACGCCCCCTGCCGGACGACGTCTGGCGGCTCGATTGGCTCCTGCCGTCACAGAGCGAACTGGTCACCCCCGACGCCCTGGTGACCCGGATTCGTGACACCCTCGCGGGCTGGTGCGGCCAGACCCCGCCGTACGAACTGATCGACACCGGCGTGCACACGATCCATCACCGGTTGGCCTGGCGCTGGCGGGTGGACCGGGCGTTCCTCGCCGGCGACGCGGCCCATCTGCTGGGCGCACTGGGCACCGGAAGTCTCGACGAGGGGCTGCGAGACGCCGACAACCTGGCCTGGAAGCTGGCGCACGCCTGGCACCACGGGTCCGGCGAACTGCTCCTCGACAGCTACCAGGCGGAACGTCGGACCTCGGTCGCCGGCCGACTGCGCGCAGCCGACCAGGTGCTGCCGATACTGCGCGGCGGAGGTGCGCTGCGCGCCTATCTGCCGGGCACCGCACGCGGTCATGACGTCCTGCTCACCGACGGCCACCTCGGACAGGGGCCCCTCGGAGCGGCCCCCGTGTATCGGCACTCACCGCTCGGCGCCGGCCATGTGCCCCAGCAGGTCCCGGTGGGTACGGAGGCGGGTGCCCCCGTCTCCGACGTACGGGTGACCGCGCCGGACGGGACGGGCGCACGCCTCAGGGACCGGCTGGGCCGAGGAATGCTCCTGGTGGTGCTCGTCGCCCCCGGAACCGGGGTGTGGGACCGGCGCCACTGGCAGAGCGCGGGAGTGATGCCACGGTTGGCAGCAGCGGTGAGCGCGCTGCCCGTACGGGCTGAGCTACTGGTCACGGAATGCTATCCGGGAGCCTCGGCACACACGGTGCTGTTGGTACGCCCGGACGGACATCTGGTCGCCACCTTCGCAGGGGTACGCCCAGCGGAGCTGTACGCGGCGGCGGACGCAGCCCGTGGAGGCACGCGGGAGCCGCAGGCGGCACACAGCGACCGCACCGCGGACATCAATTGACCCTCAGGAGTCGACATGGTGTACTCCGGAGCGTGACCGACACCGATGTGCACCTGTGGCGGAGGGTCCATATGGACCTGCTCCGTTACGCGGGCTGCGTGTGTCGACCGTCCTGCTGATTTCGCCTTTTCTTCTGCGCGCCCGGTTCCCGTGACACCGGGCGCCCTCCAGCGAACATCCAGGACGGTTTTCCGTGTCCCAGTCTGCTCGACCCCTGTCCGCGTCCCTTCCGGCAGGGGTAACCCCCCGTACGTCCACGGCAGCGGACGTCTCCGAGGCAACGGCTTCCGGCGCTTCCTCGTCTCCTGCGCCCTCCGCGCTCCCTCCGTCGGTCCCATCCCATCCGCCCGGTGCTCCCCTACCGACCACTGCACTGTTGGAGGCTCCTGCACCTCCAGCGGCAGGGATGTCTGACGGCGTGTCGGATGGTGCTGAGGCCGCGGCTGCGGGCTGGGCCAGGGAAGGGGGCACCTCCCCGACGACCGCCGAGCTACTGGACTTCGTCCGGCAGACCGCTGCGGACCCCGAGGCGATCGCCTCCCTGCCACTGGACCCCGAGGGCCGTACCTGGGTGCGGCTGGACGGACCGCGCGGCAGCGAGGCATGGCTGATCGGCTGGCCGCCCGGAACCGGCACCGGATGGCACGACCACGCCGAGTCGATCGGCGCCTTCGCCACCGCAGCGGGCAAGTTGACGGAGAACGCACTGGCCGTACGACTGCCTGCCAGCGGTTGGAAGACCCTGGAGCTGCGCGAAGGGGTGGATCGTCAGCGGCAACTGGGAGTGGGGCAGGGCCGCGCCTTTGGACAGCACCATGTGCACGAGGTCCTCAATGTGTCGAGCACGGACCATGCCATCTCCGTGCACGCCTACTATCCGCCGCTTCCCCTGATCCGGCGCTTCAGCAGATCCGGCGCCGTCCTGCGGTTGGAGCAGGTGGAGCGATCACAGGAGTGGCAGTGACCGAACCCGTGGGAATCGATGAACTCCTGGAACGGATCCGCACGGAACTGGACCGGGTGGAGCCGCAGCGCGCCTTCGTCGAGGCGGGCGAGGGCGCCCTGCTGGTCGACATCCGCTACGCCGCCCTGCGTGAGCGGGACGGCCTGATCCCCGGTGCACTGGTCGTGGAGCGCAATGAACTGGAGTGGCGATTGGATCCCCAGGGCAGCCACCGGGCGCCGGAAGCGGTCAGTCACGACCTTCGCATCGTGGTGATCTGCAATGAGGGGTACGCCTCCTCCCTGGCCGCGATGTCTCTGCGTCAGTTGGGTCTCCACCGGGCGACGGATCTGATCGGCGGATTCCAGGCGTGGCGGTCAGCGGGATTGCCGGTGGAGAGGTAGGAAGCGCGGTCGAGCCCAGGAGCGTGTTCGGACACGCCCTGGGTCCTGTCCACGAAAGCTACGCACCGAGATGCTAGGGCGGGCCCTTGCCGCCCTTGGTGGGTGCATCTTCTCCCCATGGTCGGTCGGGGTGGATTGCCCCCCAAGAAACCTGAGAGCCTGAGAAGCCTGAGACCGCTAGGAACTCTGAGAACCCTGAGACTCTTGAGGACCATGGGATTCTTGAGGACCCTGCGGATCTGCCGCTGAGGTGGCCACGGACGTACCGACGGCCGACGAGTCGGGTCATGGCTTCGATTTCGATGAGGCCGCCAGGGCCGGGCCGGTGCGGCGAACTCCCAGGGGCCGGCCCTCCCCCACGAGCCGTTCGATCGATGCACAGCGATCTCCCTGCCCACCCCGGCACGCTGAGCACCGGCGTTCAGCCGTCCTCCCGGAACTCCTCCAGGTCCTCGGGTACATCCATTTCTTCCATGGATTCCCCCTCTTCCTCCAGCGCCTGTCTCACCACGCGAAGCGCCACCCCCTCCCCGTACCCCTTGCGGGCCAGCATTCCCGCCAGCCGACGGATCCGCCGGTCGCGATCGAGTCCTCGGGTCGAGCGCAGTCGGCGGGCCACCAGCTCGCGTGCGGTCTCCTCTTCCCTCTCGGGATCGAGTTGGCCCACGGCCTCGTCGATCAGTGCGGGCTCCACTCCTTTGGTCCGCAACTCCCGGGCCAGCGCGCGCCGGGCGAGGCCCCGGCCGTGGTGCCGGGACTCCACCCATGCGTCCGCGAAGGCCGCGTCATTGATCAGCCCCACGTCCTCGAACCGGGACAACACCTCATCGGCCACTTCCGGGGGGATCTCCCGCTTCTCCAATGCGTCCGCGAGTTGCTTGCGAGTGCGTGGGGTCCCGGTGAGCAGGCGCAGACAGATCGCCCGCGCCCGCTCGGCCGGATCCTGGGGTGGCAGCCCCGACTCGGCCCTCGACGAGTCCGAGCCGCCACCCTGCCCTTTGGTCCGCCTCTTCGATGGGAAAGGCATGGCGGCTAGCTCTTGGCTGCTGCCGCCGTCTTGGCCGTCTTGGCCTTGGTGGCAGGCGCGGGCACGGACTTCGCGGCCTCATCGGCCGGGGCCTCCGCCCCTGCTGCATCCGGGCCGGGCTGGGCCGCCTCAGCTGCCGCGGGACGAACGCCGACCCCCAGCTTGTCCTTGATCTTCTTCTCGATCTCATCGGCGAGATCGGGATTGTCCTTCAGGAAGTTCCGGGCGTTCTCCTTGCCCTGACCGAGCTGGTCGCCCTCGTACGTGTACCAAGCGCCGGCCTTGCGGACGAAACCGTGCTCCACGCCCATGTCGATCAGCCCGCCCTCACGGCTGATCCCGTGCCCGTAAAGGATGTCGAACTCCGCCTGCTTGAAGGGCGGCGCGACCTTGTTCTTGACGACCTTGACGCGGGTGCGGTTGCCCACCGCGTCCGTGCCGTCCTTGAGGGTCTCGATGCGGCGGATGTCGAGCCGGACCGAAGCGTAGAACTTCAGCGCGCGACCACCGGTCGTGGTCTCCGGCGAGCCGAACATCACACCGATCTTCTCGCGCAGCTGGTTGATGAAGATCGCTGTCGTCTTCGACTGGTTCAGCGCACTGGTGATCTTGCGGAGGGCCTGGCTCATCAGACGGGCCTGGAGGCCGACGTGCGAGTCGCCCATCTCGCCCTCGATCTCCGCCCGCGGCACCAGGGCCGCCACGGAGTCGATCACGATCAGGTCGAGTGCGCCCGAGCGCACGAGCATGTCGACGATCTCCAGAGCCTGCTCGCCGTTGTCCGGCTGAGACAGGATGAGGTTGTCGATGTCGACGCCCAGCTTCTTCGCGTACTCAGGGTCAAGAGCGTGCTCGGCGTCCACGAAGGCCACCGCACCGCCCGCCTTCTGTGCATTGGCCACGGCGTGCAGGGTCAAGGTCGTCTTGCCGGAGGACTCCGGGCCGTACACCTCGATGACACGGCCGCGCGGCAGTCCGCCCACGCCGAGCGCCACATCGAGTGCCGTCGACCCGGTGGGGATGACCTCGATGGGTTCATTGGGGCGCTCGCCCAGGCGCATCACCGCACCCTTACCGAACTGTCGTTCAATCTGTGCGAGCGCGGCTTCAAGAGCCTTCTCGCGGTCGGTTCCTGCCATGGGTTCCACCCGATTTGCTTGTGTCGATCGCTTCACGTCAATGACGCTAACCCCTGCCACTGACAATGGGGCCCGACGTCCCGCCGGCCTGTGGATAACTCCACGTGAATCAGGGGCCGGAAACCCTATAAGAAAGGATGTTCGATTTCAGTGTCAAGCGCACCGCCCGGCGCGTCGGACGTCCGATGCCCCTCCCCCTCACCCCCGCGCCGGGCTCCGGAAACGCCTGATGCCCGACGCCCGCATCAGGCATCAGGCATCAGGCATCAGGCGGGATGGTCAGTTCTGACCCGGAGCCGCCGAGGGCTCAGCCACGGCCGCGGCCTCATCGGGGGCCGCCCTCACCACCCGTGCGCGAATCCGCTGGAGGACCCCACCGGCTCCCCGCTTGTGGTGCCCTTGCACCCGCGGGTCGTCGGTCACGTCGTACCTCCTCACATAGGCGCCGAGGAACGCCTGGAGCGTGGCCACTGCCGGGATGGCGATCAGCGCGCCGACGGCGCCCAGCAGCGCCGTACCGGCGATGACCGACCCGAAGGCCACGGCCGGGTGGATATCCACCGTCCGGGCCGTCAGCTTGGGCTGGAGGACGTAGTTCTCGAACTGCTGGTAGATCACGACGAATCCGAGGACCCACACCGCGTACCAGGGGTTCACCGTGAAGGCGATCAGCATGGGCAGCGCCCCGGCCAGATAGGTGCCGATCGTCGGGATGAACTGCGAGACCAGCCCGACCCAGACCGCCAGCGCGGGCGCGTAGGGGACGCCGAGGATCTCCAACAGCACGTAGTGCGAGAATCCCGAGACCAGCGCCATCAGACCGCGCGAGTAGAGGTAACCGCCCGTCTTGTCGACGGCGATCTCCCAGGCGCGGAGCACCTCGGTCTGCTTGGCCGGAGGCAGTACGGAGCACAGTCCCCGGCGCAGGCGTGGCCCGTCCGCCGCGAAGTAGAACGAGAAGAGGAAGATCGTCAGCAGCTTGAACAGCCCTCCGAGGACCGTCGCGGAGACGTCGAGCACCCCGCTCGCGCTGTTCTGGACGTACTTCCGCAGCCAGTCCGAGCGCAGCAGGCTGTCCTGGACCTCGACTCGGGACAGTTCGGTGTGGAAGGTCTGGTTGATCCAACTGATCACGGAGTCGAGGTACTTGGGGAAGTCCTCGACCATCGTGACGATCTGGTCGGCGAGCATCGAGCCGAGCAGGACGACGAAACCGACCCCCGCGGCCAGTACCCCGAAGAAGACGAGGAAGGTCGCGAGCCCCCGACGCATTCCACGGGCCGCCATCCTGCCCACCGCGGGCTCGATGGCCAGGGCCAGGAAGAAGGCGATCAGAATGTTCATCAGCAGGCCGATGAGCTGGTGGAAGGCCCAACTGCCGAGCTGAAGGCAG
The DNA here is from genome assembly GCF_042753785.1 of Streptomyces sp. NPDC059256. NCBI lineage: Bacteria > Bacillati > Actinomycetota > Actinomycetes > Kitasatosporales > Streptomycetaceae > Streptomyces > Streptomyces sp. NPDC059256. Next base: position 404,219 of record NZ_JBHYZO010000006.1, read on the forward strand.
GCGTAGAGCGTCAGCGCGAGCACCATGGCGCGGGGCAGCCAGCGGGGCATCCGCGCCGGGCCCGGCGACTCGGTCGGCGGGGCGGGCGGAGGCAGGCTCGGCGGAGGCGCGTCGTGCGCGGCGGGGCGGGATGCCGAGGGGGCTTCGGGTGCGCCCGCGTCCCCAGGGCCCACGGCCGGGCCGGGTTCCGTACGCGTCGCGGTGGCACCTGAGGTGCCGCCCTGCCGGGGTACGCCCTGCTCGGTTCTGTCCTGATCGTTCTTGTCGGTCGTCGAGGCCACGGGGCAAGTGTCGCCTACGTGGCGTACTGCCCATGGATCGCCCGGAGGGAATGGGTTCGACCCGCAGTGGCCACGGTACGGACGCTCGGACCGCAAAGGGGCAATAGCCCAAGGGCAAGGTACGAAACTTCGGTCCGTCCGCTGGGGAGAGCTCCCGAGCGGTCCGCACGGAGCACGGCGTTCGTTTCGGTGTTCGGTCTCCGATCTTCGTCCCGGCGTTCGCTCCGAGCCGCCGCCCATCGAATCACCGCTGGTCAAAGCCCCGTGGGGTCATCGCTTGTCGGAGGGCACCTGAACGGCCGAGCAGACCGCACGCCAGACGTCCTTGGCCTCCCAGCCGGCGTCGAGCGCCTGGTGCACCGTACGGCCGCCCAGTTCGGCCATCACATGGTCCTGGGCAAAGGATTCGGCGTACGACGGGCCGAAGTGGTCCGCCATCCGCTCCCAGAAGTTCGTCAACCGCATGACTTCAGTATCCCGCTCCCGGGGTGCGGTCCGGCCCGTTCCGGATGCCGAAAGCCCTTTCCGTCCTACGGTCGAAGCATGGCTGGAACCGGACCGGACCCCTTGCACACCCCGCTGTCTTCGCGCGCCCGCGCCGAGCGCTTCATCTGGCTCACCGCGCGGGTCCTGGAACAGCGACGCTTCGAGTACCACTTTCTCCGTGGCCGCCCCGACGGCGTCGAGGCGGCGCTCACCGCCCATCTGAACGAGGACGGCGGATACGGCCATGCCCTGGAGCCGGATCTACGCGGGCCGATCAGCCAGCCCCTGCACACGGCACACGCCCTGTACGTCCTGGACTCCATCGGCAGGTGCGGCGGGCTGCGGGTGGAACGGATGTGCCGCTACTTCACCGAGGTGTCGACCTCCGAAGGGGCGCTCCCGGCGGTCCACCCCGCGCAGCGCGGCTATCCGGCGGCGCCCTTCATCCCGGTCGTGGACGATCCTCCGGGGGAACTTCTGGCGACGGGCCCGGTCGTCGGTCTGCTGCACCGCAACCGGGTCTGGCACGCCTGGCTGTTTCGAGCCACGGACTTCTGTTGGGCGGCGGTCGAGGGGCTGACGCGGTCCCATCCGTACGAGATCGAAGCCGCGGTCGCGTTCCTCGACGGAGTGCCGGACCGTTCACGGGCCGAGGCGGTGGCCGACCGGCTCGGGCGGCTGGTGCGCGAGCGGCAATGGGCCGTCCTCGACCCGGAGCGGATCGAGGACTACCCGGTGGCTGACGGCTACGCCCCCGGTGAGCACCACTTCCCGCACGACTACGCACGCACCCCCGGCTCGCTGGCGCGGCGCTGGTTCACGGACGAGGAGATGGCCCGTTCGCTGGACCATCTGGAAGGCTCACAGGAGGATGACGGCGGCTGGCCGATCACCTGGCGGTCATGGGCACCAGCGGCGGCTCTGGAGGCCCGGCCCCGGGTGACCATCGAGGCGCTGCGGACGCTGCACGCCCATGGGAGGCGCATCGACTGACGTGCCGTCCTCGGCAACGCCGGTCAACGGGGGTCAGCCGCCGAGCGCCCGTACCCCTGCGGTGACGACCACGGCCGCCCCGACGACGACGAGGAACGGCGCCCGCAGCACCAGCGCCAGGGCTGCTGCGGCGACACCTGCGGCCCGGGCATCGAGAACGAGCGCGTCCCCCGCTCCGAAGGTCTGCTGAGCGGTGAGGGCGGCGAGCAGGGCGACGGGGAGGAGGGCGGCGAGCCGTTGCACCAGGGGGCGTTCCAGCGCCCCGGCTGGCACGAGCAGACCGGCCAGCTTCACCAGGTAGCAGCCGATGGCGGTGGCGGCGATCGCTATCCAGATGCTCATCGGTTCCCACCCTTCTCGTCGTCGGTACGGCGGAGGTCCGCATCGGTCCTCGGTTCGGGCTGGCCCTGGGGCCCGGGATCAAGGCCGGGGTCGGGGTCAGCACCGGTTGCGGTTGCGGTTGTGGCTGTGGATTCGCTTGTGGCTTCAGCTTCGGCTTCGGCTTCGGCTTCGGCTTCGGCTTCGGCTTCGGCTTCGGGGGTACCGGACGCGTCGCTACCGTTGGCGTGTACCTCCGGAGCGTTGGCTTCCGTACCGGTGGGAGCAGTCGCCCCGGTGGCCGACGCTTCGGTGTCCGGCACCGCCGCGGGGGCCTTGAGCACCGGGCCGACTCCTTGCGGCCCCAGGCTGCGGCCCTTGAGCCAGAGCACCGCGGGGGCGGCGAGCGCAGCCACCAGGACCGGCATCCCGGCGGGGAGCACGGGCAGTAGTCCGAGCCCGAGCAGGACCGCGAGCGCGGCCACCGCGCGCTCGGTCGCCGTACGCAGCATGGGTGCGAGCAGGGCGAGGAAGACGGCGGGCCCGGCCGCGTCCAGCCCCCATGCATCGGTGTCCCCGATGGCCTCCGCCCCGAGCGCCCCGAGGAACGTGGTCAGGTTCCAGAGCACGTAGAGCGTCAGCCCGGTCACGGTGAAGCCGAGGCGTATCGATCGGCGGTCGGGCTGGGCGAGGGCCACGGCCGCGGTCTCGTCGATCACCCAGTGCGCGGCGAAGGGGCGTACCGCCTTGGGCAGGGCGAGCAGCTGGGACAGCCTGAGTCCGTAGAAGGCGTTGCGTACGCCGAGGAAGAAGGCACCGGCGGCGGCCGTGAGCGGGTTGCCACCTGCTGCGATGGCTCCCACCAGGGCGAACTGTGACGCTCCGGTGAAGACCAGCAGGCTGAGGGCACAGGTCTGTAGGAGGGTGAGCCCGGAGCCGGCCGAGGTCACACCGAAGGCGAAGCCCGACAGGCCCACGGCGATGCCCACACCGAGGGCATCACGGACGACCGCCGCATCGGGCTTGGACGTCGGCGCTGCGGCTGTGGCTGCCCGGGCATCGTTCCGGGGCGGGTCACTCTTCGGGTGAGCTGTCTGTTCTGGCACGTGGCGGACGTTACGCGAGGCTCCCACCAGCGTCTTGTACGTTCTTGCGCACACCGGCGCGACCGAGCCGCTCATGCCGGTAGGCGCCCGGGGGCACGCCCACGATCCGGGTGAAGTGTCGGTTCAGATGGGGTTGATCGGTGAAGCCGACCTCGACGGCCGCCTCGGCGGGGGTTCTCCCCGCCTCCAGCAGACGGCGTGCGTTACGGACCCGGGCGTCGGTGAGCCAGGTGTGCGGCGGCATTCCGTACGCCGTCTTGAAGGCGCGGAACAGGGCGAAGGGGCTGGTGCCGACCTCTTGTGCGAGTCGGTCGAGGGTGGGTGGTTCCGCCATCCGCTCCTCCAGGAGCGACCTGGCCCGGGCCGCGGTGTGCGCACCGGAATCCCGGGCGCTTCGGGTCGGCAGTCGGCTCCCGTGCCGGCCGAGGAGACGGGCGACGACGATCCGCAGCAGGCTGTCGGCGGCCAGCGCATTGCCCACCTCGGCGGCCAGGTGCACGTTCCGGATCAGTTCGGCGGTCTGCGGGTCCTGGACATTGGACTCGGCGAAGCCCGGGGTGCCCCGCAGGGTGGTCACCTCGTGCGCGATGGTGGAGACGAGTTCCACGGAGGGGTAGAGGGTGGTGTAGGTCCAGCCCTCGGGTACACCTGCGCGCGCCGCGTGCGGCACCTCTGGGTTGATCATCACCACCATGCCCGGGCGGACCGGAATCACCCCGTCCGGCATGATCAGGTCTTCCACCCCACCGCTGACGGAGGCAACGGCGAACCCGTCATGGCTATGGCGGGGGAAGGTGTGCCGGACATAGCGGGCATGCAGCAGGTCAAGGCCCGGCAACTCCTCGTGTTGCCAGTGCCTCGCCCATTCTTGCGCTGCCCGATTCCCCATGTGTCCATTGTGCTGCGTAGGGCGGTGGACTGGGTCGTCCCTCTGTTGGTCGGGTTGCGTCCACGCAGGTCAGAGGGGTTTCACGCCGACTTCTCAGGAGGTGCGGCCCTGGCGTACCCCGGTGGGTACCGCAGAGGTACGCCAGGGACGGGCACCGGAGCCCGCGCGTCCGCCCGAGCCGCGAGCCCACACCCGGCAGGAGCCATGACTCACCCCCGTGGGATGACCGCGCACCCATGGTCGTCACGGCGCCGCCCGGAGGCCGGTCCGCGGCCTCTCGACACCGGGGGGTGATCACCGCGGTGCCGATTGTCAGTGGCGCGGTGCACGATGGGGACCATGGCCAGGACTGCACTCGACTCGTTCTCTCCCGCCACCCGGAGTTGGTTCGCGGGAGCGTTCAGCGCGCCCACCGCCGCCCAGGAAGGTGCCTGGCAGGCGATCGGCGAGGGCTCGGACGTCCTGGTCGTGGCCCCGACCGGCTCCGGGAAGACCCTGGCGGCCTTCCTGGCAGCCCTCGATCGACTGACGGCCACCCCACCGCCCGCCGACCCCAAGGCCCGCTGCCGGGTCCTCTACATCTCTCCCCTCAAGGCCCTCGCCGTCGATGTGGAGCGCAACCTCCGCAGCCCCCTGATCGGAATCCGTCAGGAGTCGGTGCGGCTGGGCCTGCCGGAGCCCGAAGTGCGGGTCGCCATCCGGTCCGGCGACACACCGCCGGCCGAGCGCCGATCGCTCGCCACCAGACCGCCGGACATCCTGATCACTACGCCCGAGTCGCTGTTCCTGATGCTCACCTCGTCCACGAGGGATGCCCTGGCCGGGGTGGAGACGGTGATCCTGGATGAGGTGCACGCCGTCGCGGGCACCAAGAGGGGCGCCCATCTCGCCCTGTCGTTGGAGCGGCTGGACGAACTGCTGCCGCGTCCCGCCCGGCGCATCGGCCTGTCCGCGACGGTACGGCCGGTGGAGGAGGTCGCCCGCTATCTCTCACCACAACGGCGGGTGGAGATCGTCCAGCCGCCGTCGGGCAAGGAGTTCGACCTGTCGGTGGTGGTCCCCGTCGAGGACCTGGGCGAGCTGGGCGGCTCACCAGCGGCGGCCGGGAGCTCCGGTGGAAGCGCCGACGGCGGGGACCGGCCGTCGATCTGGCCCCATGTCGAGGAGCGGATCGCCGACCTCGTCCAGGCCCACCGCTCCACCATCGTCTTCGCCAACTCCCGCCGGCTGGCCGAGCGGCTGTGCAACCGCCTCAACGAGATCGCCTACGAGCGGGCCACGGGCGAAGCCCTCCCCGAGGGCGCGCCACCGGCCGAGATCATGGCCCAGTCCGGGGCCGCCCACGGCGCTCCGCCCCTGCTCGCCCGAGCCCACCACGGCTCGGTGTCCAAGGAACAGCGCGCCCTGGTCGAAGAGGACCTCAAGGCGGGGCGGCTCCCCGCGGTGGTGGCGACCTCCAGTCTGGAGCTGGGCATCGACATGGGCGCGGTCGACCTCGTCATCCAGGTCGAGTCACCCCCGTCGGTCGCGTCCGGCCTCCAGCGCGTGGGGCGGGCCGGGCACCAGGTGGGCGCGGTCTCCACCGGCGTGGTGTTCCCCAAGTACCGCGGTGACCTGGTGCAGGCGGCCGTTGTCACCGAGCGGATGCGCAGCGGCTCCATCGAGGCACTGCGCGTCCCGTCCAACCCCCTGGACGTCCTGGCGCAGCAGCTGGTCGCCATGGTCGCGCTCGACGTCTGGCAGGTCGACGACCTCTTGGCGCTGGCCCGCCGAGCGGCCCCCTTCGCCTCCCTGCCGGAGTCCGCCTTCACGGCCGTCCTGGACATGCTGGCCGGGCGCTACCCATCGGACGCCTTCGCCGAGCTGCGACCGCGCGTGGTGTGGGACCGCGTCGCGGGCACGGTCACCGGCAGACCGGGGGCCCAGCGGCTCGCGGTGACCTCAGGCGGCACCATCCCGGACCGAGGTCTCTTCGGTGTCTTCCTCGTCGGATCCGACCCCAAGAAGGGTGGCGGCAGGGTCGGGGAGCTGGACGAGGAAATGGTGTACGAGTCACGGGTGGGGGATGTCTTCACGCTCGGCACCACCTCCTGGCGGATCGAGGACATCACCCGGGATCGCGTACTGGTCACACCCGCACCCGGGGTGCCCGGAAGACTGCCCTTCTGGAAGGGCGACCAACTGGGCCGCCCCCTGGAGCTGGGGCGCGCCGTCGGCGGCTTCCTGCGCGAAGTGGGTGCGCTCTCCGAGGAGGATGCCCGGCTGCGGCTGCTGGCCGCTGGACTCGACGCCTGGGCCGCGCAGAACGTCATCGCCTACCTGGACGAGCAGCGACGCGCCTGCGGTCACGTCCCCGATGACCGGACCATCCTGGTGGAGCGGTTCCGCGATGAACTGGGTGACTGGCGGGTGGTGATCCACTCGCCGTTCGGCGCCCAGGTCCACGCCCCGTGGGCACTGGCGCTCGGCGCCCGACTCACCGAGCGGTACGGCATGGACGCCCAGGTCATGCATGCCGACGACGGCATCGTACTGCGGCTGCCCGACGCGGATCTGATGAGCGATCTGATGGGTCTCGACCTGCTGGACCAGGACCAGGACCAGGGCCGGAACACAACCGACACCACGTACGACAGCGCACAGGCCCCGGTCGGCGCTGCCGATGCCGTCTTCGACCAGGGGGAGATCGACCGACTCGTCACCGAACAGGTCGGCGGATCGGCGTTGTTCGCATCCCGGTTCCGGGAGTGCGCCGCCCGGGCGCTGCTCCTGCCGCGACGAAGCCCGGGCAAGCGCACCCCCCTGTGGCAGCAGCGTCAGCGGGCCGCCCAATTGCTCCAGGTGGCGAGTGAGTTCGGCTCCTTCCCCATCGTCCTGGAAGCGGTCCGCGAATGCCTTCAGGACGTCTTCGACGTCCCCGGCCTCGTCGAGCTGATGGGCGACATCGAAGCGCGTCGGGTCCGCATGGTCGAGGTGACCACCACGGAACCCTCCCCGTTCGCCCGCTCCCTGCTGTTCGGCTATGTCGCCCAGTTCCTGTACGAGGGGGACTCGCCCCTCGCCGAACGACGCGCCGCGGCCCTCTCGTTGGACTCCCGCCTGCTGTCCGAACTGCTGGGACAGGCCGAGCTGAGGGAACTGCTCGACGCCGATGTCCTCATCGAACTCGAACGGGAGCTGCAGTGGCTCACCGACGACAGGAGGATCAAGGACGAGGAGGGCGTCGCCGATCTGCTGCGGATCCTCGGGCCCCTCACCGATGCCGAGTTGGCCCTGCGCGGGGGCGACCCCCAGTGGGCCCGCGACCTGGCCGGCGCGCGTCGGGCGATTCGGGTCAGGGTCGCGGGAGCGGACCACTGGGCGGCCATCGAGGATGCAGGCAGGCTGCGGGACGCACTGGGCACCGCACTGCCGGTGGGGGTTCCCGAGGCGTTCACCGAGCCCGTCAAGGACCCGTTGGGCGATCTGTTGGCCCGCTTCGCGCGGACCAACGGCCCCTTCACCTCGGTGCAGGCAGCGGCCCGCTTCGGGCTGGGCACGGCCGTCACCGATGGGGCGCTCCAGAGACTCGCAGCAGGCGGGCGCATCGTCCACGGCGAATTCCGCCCGCCGATGGGCGACCATCCCACGGCGGACTCCCCCGGCTCGGCCACCGGCATGGAATGGTGTGACGCCACGGTCCTGCGCCGCTTGCGACGCCGTTCGCTGGCCGCCCTGCGCCAGGAGCTGGAACCGGTTCCCCCCGCCTCACTGGCCGCGTTCCTCCCCCCGTGGCAGCACATCGGTGCCCGGGATCTTCGCGGCATCGACGGGCTGGCCCGGGCGATCGAGCAGATCCAGGGGGCGAGCGTGCCCGCCTCCGCACTGGAGAAACTGATCCTCCCCTCGCGGGTCCAGGGGTACGCGCCCACCCTGCTCGACGAACTGACCACGACCGGCGAAGTCCTGTGGGCGGGCGCCGGAGCGCTGCCCGGCAAGGACGGCTGGCTCTCGCTCTACCTCGCCGACACCGCCCCCCTGCTGCTGCCACCACCCCTCCCCCTGGAGCTCACCGCCCTCCATGAGTCGGTGCTGACCGCCCTCGCCCCCGGATACGGACTGTTCTTCCGGCAGATCGTCGATCAGGTGCGGGCGACCACCCACCCGGACGCCACCGATCCGCAACTGGCCGACGCCATTTGGGAGCTCACCTGGTCCGGGCGGCTCACCAACGACACCCTCGCCCCGCTGCGCTCACTGCTCGGTTCGGGCCGTACCGCCGGATCCACGGCCCATCGGGCGAGACGTCCCGTGCCCCGAGGCAGATACGGGGGGCTGGTGACGGCGTCCAGCCGCCCCGCGTCCCGCGGTGGACCTCCGACGGTGAGCGGTCGCTGGTCCGTCCTGCCCGTCATCGAGACCGATCGCACCCACCGCGCCCACGCCCTGGCACGCACCTTGTTGGACCGACACGGCGTGGTGACGCGCGGGGCCGTCGCCGCCGAGGGCGTACAGGGCGGATTCTCGGCCGTCTACCGGGTGCTGGCCGCCTTCGAGGACAACGGGCAGGCGCGCCGCGGCTATGTGGTGGAGGGGCTGGGCGCGGCCCAGTTCGCCATGGACGGTGCGGTGGACCGCCTCCGGGCCGTGTCCACCGCTCGCGAGCGCGCCGACACCAGTTCCGCACAGCAGGCCGTGGTGCTGGCCGCCGCCGATCCCGCCAACGCCTACGGAGCTGCGCTGGGCTGGCCCGAATCCCCGGAGGGCGCCGGCCACAAACCCGGACGCAAAGCGGGTTCCCTGGTGGTACTGGTCGGTGGGGAGCTGGCCCTGTACATGGAGCGTGGCGGCAAGACCCTGCTCTCCTGGGTGCACGATCCGGACGACCCGGCGCTCATCGCCGCCGCGGGCGCCCTGGCGGAGGCCGCACGCATGGGGACGCTGGGCACGGTCACCGTCGAGCGGGTGAACGGCTCGCCGGCGCTGACCTCGCCCCTGGCGTCGGTACTGGAGGCCGCAGGCTTCCACGCCACGCCCAGGGGGCTCCGGGTGCGCCCCTGACCCCTTGTTCCCCGGCTGCCAACAGCTTGGGGAGCTCGCTGCCCGTGTGTCTCGGGAATCGCGCATCATGGGTTCCATGCCCGAAGGCGACACCGTGTGGCGTACCGCGAAGCTGCTGCACTCGGCTCTCGCGGGGCAGGTGCTTACCCGCTTCGACCTGCGGGTCCCGCGCTTCGCCACCGCGGATCTCACCGGTAGGTCCGTTCTGGAGGCCCTCGCGCGGGGCAAACACCTCCTCACCCGGATCGAAGGCGGGCTGACCCTCCACTCCCATCTCAGGATGGACGGGGCCTGGCGGATCTTCCGCGCGGGCGAGCGCTGGCACGGCGGCCCCTCGTACGAGATCCGAGCCGTCCTGGGGAATCCCTCGCACACCGCGGTGGGCTATCGGCTTCCCGTACTGGAGCTGATCCGCACCACCGACGAGGAGCAGGCGATCGGCCGGCTGGGGCCCGATCTTCTGGGGCCCGATTGGGATCCGGACATCGCGGTGACCAATCTGCTCACCGAGCCGTCCCGCCCGCTCGGTGAGGCGCTCCTCGACCAACGCAATCTCGCGGGCATCGGCAATGTCTACAAGTCGGAACTCGCGTTCCTCGCCGGTGTCACTCCCTGGTCACCCGTGGCGGACCTGCCGGCCGGGGTGCCGGAACGGCTCGTGATCACCGCCCATCGGCTCCTCACCGCGAACCGGAACACATTCGACCGGCAGACGACTGCCCGAGTACCGGGTGGCGGTAGCACGGCGACCCGACTGTTCGTCTACGGCCGGAGGGGGATGCCGTGCCTACGATGCGGCGCGACGGTCCGCAGGGCCGCACAGGGCCAGGGATCGGGTGCCGAGCGGGTGACCTACTGGTGTCCGGGCTGCCAGAAGGGGCCCGTGCGCTGATGTGCTGCGCGGATCGCGCGATCGAAGCGCGCCCATGGGGATACGCCATGGAGATGCGCCACGGAGGGGCTGTATGGAGGGGCTGTATGGAGTACGACGCGCGCCGCATCACCCACGGGCTGCCTCGCGGCCTCAGCGAGCCGAACGACGTCGCTGCGACGCTCTGGTGACGGCTGTTCGCGCCGCGTTCGCCCTGCTCACCGAAGCTCTGGTGGCCGAGGCACGAGCCACCCAACCGGTCCCGGCACGGGCTGCCGTCACGTGAACCGGCAGCAGGCTGAGTCCCCAGCCACCCGCAGCAACAGCACCTTCGACGAACCCGGTGCGCTCGGGAATCAGCGCCAGCCGCAACACCGCCCACCACCACACTCCGGCGACCAACAGCGCGGCCAGGAGGCCGAGGGCCACCCCACGTCGTGCCATGGCTGCCTCCCTCACGCCCACCGTAGACCGGCACGATCACCCACAGGGAGGGCGCACCGGATGCAAGCCCGGCGCACACCTCTGGAGGAGGGGGTGTCGCTCTGTCGTGACGCCTTCTCCACAACCCGTGTGGGCGCTTGAATCAGGGGGTCCGCCGCCCATCAACTGCTGTGGGGGGCAGGCTGTTGGCTCTGTCAACGTCCTGAACGGGCCGGCTGCCTGGGTGGGTGGTGGCCGCCCCTGGTCCGACGGGCGCTCGACGAACACCGGACCACGGGGGTCAGGCGCGGCCCACGGTCGGACCGTTGCCCGTCCCACGGACCAACACCGGCTTCCGGGTCCCACACTGCAGGACCCGCGCCGGTCAAGCCGTGAACCCGCGCCGGTCGAGTCGTGGGCCGGCGGTCCGCAGGGCAGCTCCGCCGGCCGATCACATCGCTCTGGCCCTGCGCTCAGGCGGTCTCCGCCTGGAACATCCAGGCATGCTTCTCCAGGTCCGCGGTGAGGCCGATCAGGATGTCCTGGCTCACCGGGTCGGGGTCACCGGTCACATCGATGCGTTCCCGCATGCGCACGATGACGGCGCCCAGTGCATCGACGAGGACCCGTACGGCGTCGCCGTCCTTGATCCAACCTTCGGGGACGGTTTCGATGGCGCTCTGAGATGCCACGGTGGCCGCACGGCCGTCCGGGGTCACACCGATCGCCGAGCAGCGTTCCGCCACGGTGTCGGAGTGCAGCCGGGCCGTGTCCACGACCTCGTCGAGTTGGAGGTGGACGGAGCGGAACCGCGGGCCCACCACGTTCCAGTGCACCTGCTTGGCCACCAGGCCGAGGTCCACCAGATCCACGAGCGCACCCCGAAGGGCGTCGCCGACCGCCTTGAGGTCAGTCTCGGACAGGGGGCTCTTCACGACAGACATGCATGTCCTCCACTCGGTTGTCGGTCATTCCCACCATGACATAGGCCCCCGAACCAGACATTCGGAGGGGGTCTCCTGGGAGACCACATGCACCCAGACACGGTCATTCGCGCGCCTACCCCACGAATCGACAACCAAAAGCCCCGGACCACCACCCTTGGGGCGGCGACCGGGGCTTGTCCCGCATCACACCAGTGGACCGTGCATCAGCCAGTCGTCGGCTTCTGCCACCGTCCCTCGCACGGACCCGTAGCCGAGAGCGAACGGACCCGGCCGGACCTGATCCGACCTGGTCCCACCGATCTCGCTACCGATCAGGCAGCGACGACATCGACAGCTTCCGCCGGAGCCTTGATGGTCACCCGCTCGGTCGGCACACCTGCCACCGACGTCACGGAGACCGAGTTCAACATCGAGCGCACTGGTGCAGGCACCGGCTCAGTGGCTGCTGCCGACTGAGCCAATTCGGCGAGCGACAGTTCGTCGCTCACTTCGCGCATGAGCTCGGACATCCGTACATCAAGCGCGTCGCAAATCGCGGAGAGCAGCTCGGAGGAAGCCTCCTTCTGCCCCCGCTCCACCTCGGAGAGATAGCCGAGTGAGACTCGGGCGGACGAGGAGACTTCGCGCAGAGTACGGCCCTGGCGCTGGCGCTGCCGACGCAGCACGTCACCCAGCAGGCGACGGAGCAGAATCATCGGTGGCTCCCTCCTCGGACCGCGTAGCCGCATCCTTCACGCCCCACCGTACCGCCTTGCGCTGCGGCCGTGCGGGGAGCGATGTCGTGTTCACTCAGGGCTGCAAACATCAATTCCCCCCGTTCTGTTCCGTATCCTGTGCCCGCGCATTCCCGCGGAGTTCATCGGCGAGGAGTCCGAGCACGCTCCGTACACTCTCTCTACGGATTTCCGCCCGGCTCCCGTTCAACCTCAGTGTGGCCACATTCCCTGTTCCGGTCGGGCCTGCGACGGCCACGTAGACCGTCCCCACCGGCTTGCCGTCCTGCGGTTCGGGTCCGGCCACCCCGGTGGTGGCGATGCCCCACGAGGCCCCCAGCAGAGTGCGCACTCCGCTGGCCATCTGCCGTGCGACCTGCGGATCCACCGCACCGCGCTCCGCCAGGAGGGCCGCGTCGACATCGAGCACGGTGTGCTTCAGGGCGGTCGCATAGGCGGTCACCGAGCCGCGAAAGGCCGCCGACGCCCCAGGAACGGCCGTCAGTTCCGCCGCGACCAATCCGCCCGTGAGGGACTCCGCCACGGCGACCGTCTGACCACGCTCAGCAAGCACGGCCAAGATCTCGGCAGCCGCCTTCATCGTCCTCCGCCGACCGCACCGCGGGCCTTCGCCAGCCCTCTGCGGCGCATCACGATCGCCTGTCGCACGTAATCAAGTCCGGTGATCACCGTCAGCAGCACGGCGACCGCCATCACCCAGAAGCGCAGCGTGGCCAACGGGCCCGTCAGCGCGAGGACGTACATGCCGACCGCAGTGCCTTGGGCGAGCGTCTTCAGTTTGCCGCCGCGGCTGGCCGGAATGACGCCATGACGGATCACCCAGAACCGCATCAAGGTGATGCCCAGCTCACGGAAGAGAACAACCCCGGTCACCCACCACGGCAGGTCGCCGAGCGCCGAAAGACAGATAAGCCCGGAGGCCATGATCGCCTTGTCGGCGATCGGGTCGGCGATCTTCCCGAAGTCGGTGACGAGGTTGTAGGTCCGGGCGAGATGTCCGTCGAAGATGTCGGTGATCATGGCCACCGCGAACGCGGCCCACGCCCAGGCACGCCAGACCGGGTCGTATCCCCCGTCCTGGAGCATCAGAAAGACAAAGCCCGGCACCAGGACCAACCGCACCATGGTGAGGATGTTGGCGATGTTCCACAGACTGGCCTGATTGACCGCCGCGGCACCCAGCTTGCCGCCGGGTACGGGCTTACCGGTGCCGCCCCCCGTGGAAGCCGGCACTCCGGTCATCTGTCCGCCCCCTCGACGGGAATCGGGCGGTCCCCGCCCTCCGCCGACCGAGCAACCGCCCCGACTGGGACGAGGTCGCCGTCGAAGTCCTCGCCGGGCAGACCGCAGTATTCGGCCACCAGATCGACGCCTTCCGTTGCGACGACCTTCGCCCTGACCATACGGCCGGGCACCAAGCCCTCACTCGCGGTGAAGACGACCTGCCCGTCGGTCTCGGGTGCCTGGTGCGCCGCGCGGCCCACCGCTCGCTCGTCGCCGTCCGCACCGCCGATGGATTCGACCAGCACCTCCAGGCTCTCCCCGAGACGCTCCTCCGCACGCTGCGCGGTCAGCTCCTCGGCGAGCCGGGACAGATGTGCCAGCCGTTCGGCGATCACGTCGTCGTCGAGTTTGTTCTCGTAGGAGGCCGCCTCGGTGCCGTCCTCGTCCGAGTAGCCGAAGACGCCGATGGCATCCAGCCGCGCGTCCGTCAAGAAGCGCTCCAACTCGGCGAAGTCCGACTCGCTCTCCCCGGGGAAGCCCACGATGAAGTTGGACCGGACACCGGCCTGCGGCGCCTTGCCCCGGATCGTCTCCAGCAGCTCCCAGAAGCGCTCGGTGTCACCGAACCGCCGCATCGAGCGGAGCACGCTGGGAGCGGAGTGCTGGAAGGAGAGGTCGAAATAAGGGGCGATCTTCGGCGTCGAGGTGAGCACGTCGATCAGCCCGGGCCGCATCTCGGCGGGCTGGAGGTAGCTGACCCGCACCCGCTCGATGCCGTCCACGGCCGCCAGCTCGGGCAGCAGCGTCTCCAGCAACCGGATGTCGCCCAGGTCCTTGCCGTACGAGGTGTTGTTCTCGGAGACCAGCATGACCTCCTTCACCCCCTGCTCCGCCAGCCAGCGGGTCTCACCGAGGACATCGCTGGGGCGCCGGGAGATGAAGGAGCCCCGGAACGAGGGGATGGCGCAGAAGGAGCAGCGACGGTCGCAGCCGGAGGCCAGCTTCACGGACGCGACCGGGCTGGTGCCCAGCCTGCGGCGCAGTGGCGCACGTGGGCCGGAGACCGGTGCCACGCCCTCGGGGAGGTCGGTGGGTGCCCCGTGGCCGGGGAGCGCCACTTCCGCGGCCGTGGACGCCTGCTGCCGCTCGGCAGGGCTGAGCGGCAGGAGTTTGCGTCGGTCGCGCGGAGTGTGGGAGGCGTGGATTCCACCGTTGAGAATGGTCTGGAGCCGGTCGGAGATGTCGGCGTAGTCGTCGAACCCGAGCACGCCGTCGGCTTCGGGCAGCGCTTCGGCGAGTTCCTTGCCGTACCGCTCGGCCATGCAACCGACGGCGACCACGGCCTGGGTTCTGCCGTGGTCCTTCAGGTCGTTCGCTTCGAGGAGCGCGTCGACGGAGTCCTTCTTCGCGGCCTCGACGAACCCGCAGGTGTTGACGACGGCGACGTCCGCGTCGGAGGCTTCCTGGACGAGCTCCCAGCCATCCGCTGCCAAGCGGCCTGCGAGCTCCTCCGAGTCCACCTCGTTACGGGCGCAGCCAAGAGTGACAAGGGCGACGGTACGGCGTTCGGGCATGGGCTCAAGACTACTTTGTCCTGACCCACGCCCCTGCCGCCAGGCCCGTCGGCGGGTGTCCCGATGGCCGCTCCGGCGCTTCTGGCCCCTGGGGCACCGGCTGTCCGCGCCGCGTCTGAGGTGCGCTTACTCAGCCGGCCTCGGGGTCGCCCTTGGTGTAGGAGAGTCGCTCGACCTGTCCCGGCTTGAACTCGTCCTCGACCTTCTTGCCGTTCACGAACAGCTCGATCGCGCCGGCATTGCCCAGGATGAGATCGATTCGATCATCGTCCTGGAAGGTCCGGGAATCGCCCTTGTTCAGCGTGCCGTCGAACAGCAGCTTGCCGTTGTGGGACTTGACGGAGATCCAGCTCTTGTCTTCGAGTACGGACAGGGTGACGGTCACCTTGTCCTTCGGTACGGCGGCGATGGCGCCGTCCGACGGGTCGGGCTTGGGGTCGGCGGGCTTGGTGTTCGTGGCCTTGGTGGGCTGCGGCTTCTCCTCCGCTGCCGGCCCCTCGGCGACCTGCTGCTTCTTGCCTCCGTCGTCCTCGCCGTTGAAGAAGGTGAACCCGACGAAGCCCACCACGGCGACGATCGCCGCCACCATGGCGGCGGTCCAGTTGGGACGGCGCGGTTCGGGCCGGATGCGCTCCGCCTCGAACAGGGGCGCGGCAGGAGTCGGGGCGGGCCTGCCGCCGTGCTCGGAGTCGTACTGTGCGACGAGCGGGTCGGGGTCGAGCCCGACCGCCTGCGCGATCATGCGGATGTGACCGCGGGCGTAGACATCGCCGCCGCTGCGGGCGAAGTCGTCCTGCTCGATCGCATGCACGATCGGGATGCGCACCCGGGTGGTGGCACTGACCTCGTCTACGGTCAGACCTGACGTGATGCGGGCCTGCTGGAGGACACGGCCGATCGAAGGCCGCTCTTCCTCTGGGGAAGGCCGGTCGTCTTCGGGGGAGTTGCCGATGGACACGGAGGTGCCTTTCGAGCGTGTAACCACCTGCTGGAGGTTCAGTGTATGGGTGGTACGAAAGGGTGGGGCAACCGGGCGGACGGACTTTGTACGCCATCGGAATGGCTGGTGACGTCCGCGACGGTGAGGGCTGTCGTGACGGTTACACCGCCTCTCCCTCAACTTGACGTTCGACCGGGGGAAACGGTTGCCCATCAAAATCCCTCAACTCTGAGACTCCCCCCGGATGACGGCCAGCACGCCATCGATTTCATCGGACTTCACCAGGACGTCCCGGGCCTTGGAACCCTCGCTGGGGCCCACGATGTTGCGGGACTCCATCAGGTCCATCAGGCGTCCGGCCTTGGCGAAGCCGACCCGCAGCTTGCGCTGGAGCATCGAGGTGGATCCGAACTGGGTCGACACCACTAGTTCGACCGCCTGGCAGAGCAGGTCGAGATCGTCGCCGATGTCCTCGTCGATCTCCTTCTTCTGCTTGGAGCCCACCACGACGTCGTCGCGGAAGACGGGGGCCATCTGATCCTTGCAGTGCTGGACGACAACGGCGACCTCGTCCTCGGTGACGAAAGCGCCCTGCATACGGGTGGGCTTGTTCGCTCCCATCGGCAGGAACAGCCCGTCGCCCTTGCCGATCAGCTTCTCCGCGCCCGGCTGGTCCAGGATGACCCGGCTGTCGGCCAGCGACGAGGTGGCGAAGGCCAACCGGGAGGGCACGTTCGCCTTGATCAGCCCGGTGACGACGTCGACGGACGGCCGCTGGGTCGCCAGTACCAGATGGATGCCCGCAGCGCGCGCCAACTGGGTGATGCGGACGATGGCGTCCTCCACGTCACGGGGGGCCACCATCATCAGGTCGGCGAGCTCGTCGACGATCACCAGCAGATACGGATAGGGCTGGAGCTCGCGTTCGCTGCCCTCGGGCAGCTTCACCTTTCCCTTGCGAATCGCCTGATTGAAATCGTCGATGTGTCGATAACCGAAGGCTGCGAGATCGTCATAGCGCAGGTCCATCTCGCGGACCACCCACTGGAGCGCTTCCGCGGCCCGCTTGGGGTTGGTGATGATCGGAGTGATCAGATGGGGAATGCCCTCGTACGCGGTGAGTTCGACCCGCTTGGGGTCGACGAGCACCATGCGTACATCCTCCGGGGTCGCCCTTATCATCACGGACGTGATGAGGCAGTTGATGCAGGACGACTTGCCTGAGCCGGTGGCCCCCGCGACGAGGATGTGCGGCATCTTGGCGAGGTTGGCCATCACATAGCCGCCCTCGACGTCCTTGCCGAGCGCCACCAGCATCGGGTGGTCGTCCTCCGCGGCGTCCGCGAGCCGCAGCACGTCCCCGAGGTTGACCATCTCCCGGTCGGTGTTGGGGATCTCGATGCCGACGGCGGACTTGCCGGGGATCGGCGAGATGATCCGTACGTCGGGGCTGGCAACGGCGTACGCGATGTTCTTCGTCAGCGCGGTGATCCGCTCGACCTTGACGGCCGGGCCCAGCTCGACCTCGTACCGGGTCACCGTCGGACCGCGGGTGAACCCCGTGACGGCGGCATCGACCTTGAACTCCATGAAGACGTTGGTGAGCGAGGCCACGACGGCGTCGTTGGCCGCGCTGCGCGTCTTCCCGGGCCCGCCCCGCTCCAGCAGGTCGAGGGAGGGCAGCGAATAGGTGATGTCCCCCGCGAGCTGAAGCTGCTCGGCACGCGCCGGCAGGGCCTGCGAGCGCTCAGGCGCCGGCTTGGTCAGGTCCGGTACGCCCGAACCGGTCGCGGAGGCGGGTTCCTCGGCCCGCTCGGCGCCACGGGCGGGCGGTACGGGTGAGGCGGCCTGGCGACGGTCCGCGGTCACGTCCCGGGTGAGGCCGGCGACCAGCGGTGACGGCGGCAGGCCGTTGTAGACGGCGCCGTCGAGCGCGGCGGCAGCCGCAGCGGCGACATCGACGGCGTCCATCGGCCGGTCCCCGGTGGGCGGTGCCGACTGCCTGCGGGGCCGCCGGCGCTGCGAGAGCGCGTCCTCCTCGGCGGACTCGGGTGCGTACTCGGGTGCGTACTCATCGGAGGACCCACGGCGTGCTCCGGCGCGCCGGGTGCGACCAGGTACCGACTCGCGCCACTGTTCCTCGTACCGCCGCTCGTCGTCGCTCAGCTCGTCGTCGTCCACCAGGCCCGGATCGGGCTGGACGAGTCCCAATCTGGTGCCGAGGAGACGAAGCCGCTGCGGAATGGCGTTCACCGGCGTCGCGGTGACCACGAGCAGGCCGAAGACGGTCAGCAGGAGCAACAGGGGTACGGCCAGCACTTCGCCCATCATGAAGATGAGCGGCTTCGACGCTCCCCAACCGATCAGTCCGCCCGCGTCCTGCATGGCCTCGGTGCCCTCGCCCCGGTCCGGGGAGCCGCAGGCGATGTGCACCTGCCCCAGGATCCCGACCGCCAGGGCGGACAGACCGATCACGATGCGACCGTTCGCCTCGGGCCGCTCCGGATAGAGGATCAGCCGGATTCCCACGGCACCGAGCAGTATCGGCACCAACAGATCGAGCCTGCCGAAGGCACCGGTCACCAACATCTCGACCAGATCGCCCACCGGGCCGCGCAGATGCGACCAGGTGCCCGCGGCGACGATCAGCGCGAGGCCGAGCAGCAGCAGGGCGAGACCGTCCTTGCGGTGCGCGGGATCGAGGCCCTTCGCGCCGCGTCCTATTCCGCGGAAGACCGCACCCACCGCACGCCCGAGCCCGAGCACGAGGGCACGCAGGAGGCGCAGTACGCCCCCGGTGGGAGACGGTGCAGGCTTGGGCGCCGGCCTCTTGGCCGCCGTCTTCTTGGCGGGCACCCTCTTGGCCGGGGGCCTCTTGCCCGGAGCGGCCTTCTTCACCGGCGCCTTCTTGGCCGGGGCCGCCTTCTTCACGGGGCCGGCGGCACCGCTCGCACGGCCGGCGCGCGGCTTCCCGCCGGTGCCTGTAGTGCCGGGGGAACCCTTGCCGGACGTACGTGAGGCCATGGGGGTGAGGTTACCGGTGTGAGGGGCGGTGGACACGTGTGCGTACCGCTTCACCCGTTCGTGTCGCCCGGACCGCATGCGCTCATCACACAGCTGTGCCGTCGTTCGGGGCAGTGTCCGTCCTGCGGCTCAGCGGGAGGTTCGGGAGGTGAATCAGTTCTGCGAGGGGAGGGGCGACGGACCGCCCGTGCCCGGCTCCAGAGCGTCCAGAGCTCGGCGCAGTCCGGTCAGTTTGCGTTCGAGATGGGCGGCGGTGGCCACCGCGCCGGCGTCCGCGGATTCGTCGTCCAACTGTTTGGAGAGCGCTTCCGCTTGCTCCTCCACCGCCGCGAGCCGTGCGGACAGCTCCGCAAGCAGCCCCACGGACTCCTTGCTGACGCCAGCGCCGCTCTGCGCACCACCTTCGAGCTGTAGCCGCAGCAGCGCTGCCTGCTCCCGCAGTTTGCAGTTCTTCATGTACAGCTCGACGAAGACCGAGACCTTGGCCCGAAGCACCCAGGGGTCGAACGGCTTGGAGATGTAGTCGACCGCGCCCGCCGCATATCCCCGGAAGGTGTGGTGCGGGCCGTGGTTGATCGCCGTGAGAAAGATGATCGGAATGTCTCTGGTCCGCTCCCGCCGCTTGATGTGCGCGGCGGTCTCGAAGCCGTCCATGCTGGGCATCTGAACATCCAGCAGGATGACCGCGAAGTCGTCCGTCAGTAGCGCTTTGAGCGCTTCCTCCCCTGACGATGCCCGCACCAGCGTCTGATCGAGCGCGGAGAGAATGGCCTCCAGCGCCAGCAGATTCTCCGGCCGGTCATCGACCAGGAGGATCTTGGCCTTCTGCACCATGCCCCGTCCTCCTCGCCCCGGCTTGGGGTCTCATCGGCTCCGTGAACCGCAAGACGCACCGGGCGCCACCCCAGGGGACGACTCCCTTGCGCCGCCCGTCCTTGTGCCGGTCATGGTAGCCGCACCCTGCCCGTCGCCACACCCTGTCACCGGGATGTCACTGTGCACAGACCGGAAACGCACCGGGAGACCAGAAGGTTCCCCGAACACCACCGTCTCACACACCTTCGGCCAGAGTCGGTCAGGATCGATCAGCAATTACCCAAGTTCTCCGCCTGCTTGATTCACTCCCCGTGCATCCACTGCTCCATCACCGAGAGCAAGTGGTCAGGGTCGACCGGCTTCGTCACATAATCCGACGCACCCGATTCAATCGCCTTCTCACGATCGCCCTTCATCGCCTTGGCGGTGAGCGCGATGATCGGCAGGCCGGCGAACTGGGGCATCCGACGGATCGCCGTGGTCGTCGCGTACCCGTCCATCTCCGGCATCATGATGTCCATCAGAACGACCGTCACATCATCGTGCTGCTCCAGGACTTCGATGCCTTCGCGACCGTTCTCCGCGTAGAGCACTGACAGACCGTGCTGCTCCAGCACGCTGGTGAGCGCGAAGACGTTCCGGATGTCGTCGTCGACGATCAGCACCTTCTCGTTGTCGAAGTGGAAGGTCGGCCGCGTCTCCGGCAGTCCCTGCGACTCCATGCCGAACTGGGCGTCCTCCATGTGGTCCGGCCCCGCTGTCGTGGTCTCCGACGCGCGAGCCGGCAGTGCCGCCCGGGCGTCCGAACCGTTCAGCGCCTTGCGACGACGACGGAAGAGCGCGGCAGGCCCGGCGTTGTGCCCGTCGCCCTGTCCCATCCGCCCGTCCTGGATCTGCGTCACGACGTGGGACGAATCGCCGACCGACCCGTCACCCGACTCGTCCTGGCCATAGCCCTGCGGCGGCAACTCGGTCGGGTGCAGCGGCAGATAGAGCGTGAACGTCGAACCCCGGCCCGGCTCGCTCGCGGCATGGATCTCGCCACCCAGCAGCCGGGCGATCTCCCGACTGATGGACAGCCCCAACCCGGTGCCCCCGTACTTTCGGCTCGTCGTCCCGTCCGCCTGCTTGAACGCCTCGAAGATCACCCGCATCTTGCCCGCGGCGATCCCGATCCCGGTGTCCGTGACCGAGAAGGCGATCAGATCCGCGTCCGCCTCGCGTAGCGACCCCGCCTCCAACAACTGCTCACGGATCGACTGGGGCACATCCGCGGCGGCCGGCCGGATCACCAACTCGACGGCACCGGAATCGGTGAACTTCACCGCGTTCGACAGCAGATTGCGCAACACCTGCAACAGCCGCTGCTCATCGGTGTGCAAGGTGGCCGGCAGCTCCGGCGACACCCGTACGGAGAAGTCGAGCCCCTTCTCCGCGGTCAGCGGACGGAAGGTGGCCTCCACGTAGTCCACCAGCTGGACCAGCGCGATACGGGTGGGGCTGACGTCCATCTTCCCCGCCTCGACCTTCGACAGGTCGAGGATGTCGTTGATCAGCTGAAGCAGATCCGATCCGGCGCCGTGGATGGTCTCCGCGAACTCCACCTGCTTGGGCGAGAGATTGCCCTCGGCGTTGTCCGCGAGCAACTTGGCCAGGATCAGCAGCGAGTTGAGCGGGGTGCGCAGTTCGTGCGACATGTTCGCCAGGAACTCGCTCTTGTACCGCATCGACACCGCGAGCTGCTCGGCCCGCTCCTCCAGCACCTGCCGGGCCTCTTCAATCTCGGTGTTCTTGACCTCGATGTCCCGGTTCTGCTGCGCCAGCAGTTCCGCCTTCTCCTCCAGTTCGGCGTTCGACTCCTGGAGCGCTTTCTGTCGGTTCTCCAACTCGGCCGAGCGCTCCCGCAGCTGCTCGGTGAGCTCCTGGGACTGCTTCAGCAGCACCTCGGTCTTGGTGTTGACGCTGATGGTGTTGACGCTCGTGGCGATCATCTCGGCGATCTGGTTGAGGAAGTCGCGCTGGATGTGGGTGAACGGCTGGAACGACGCCAACTCGATCACTCCGAGCACCTTCCCCTCGAAGAGCACCGGCAGCACGATCACATGCGCGGGCGATGCCTCCCCCAGTCCGGAGGAGATCTTCAGATACCCCGGCGGCACATTGACCTGGATGGTCCGCTTCTCCTCCGCGGCCGTACCGATCAGCGTCTCGCCCGGCCTGAAGGACGTGGGCATGAGCCCCGCCGAGTAGCCGTAGCTCCCGCGCATGCACAGTTCGTACGACGTCTCGGAGCCGCCCGAACCGCTCCCGGGCACGTCCGTCCCATTGCCGCCGGTCGTCATCGCGAGGAAGAACGCCCCGTGCTGCGCGGAGACCACCGGAGTCAGTTCGCTCATGATCAGCGAGGCGACGTCGTCGAGGTCGCGCCGACCCTGCATCAGACCGGAGATGCGGGCCAGGTTGCCCTTCAACCAGTCCTGCTCCTCATTGGCGAGGGTGGTGTCGCGCAGGTTCACGATCATGGTGTTGATGTTGTCCTGGAGCACCTGGATCTCGCCCGCGGCATCCACACCGTCGATCTTCAGATTGAGGTCGCCACGGGTGACCGCGGTGGCCACGGCGGCGATCGCGCGCACCTGCCGGGTCAGGTTCCCGGCCATCTCGTTCACCGACTCGGTCAGGTCCCGCCAGGTGCCGTCCACGTCCCGGACGCGGGCCTGGCCGCCCAACTGACCGTCGGTGCCGACCTCACGGGCGACACGGGTCACCTCACCGGCGAACGACGACAACTGATCGACCATCGTGTTGATGGTGGTCTTCAACTCCAGGATCTCGCCCCGCGCATCGATGTCGATCTTGCGGGTCAGATCGCCCTTGGCGATGGCGGTTGTGACCGTGGCGATCTGACGCACCTGGCCCGTCAGATTGGACGCCATCGAGTTCACGGACTCGGTCAGGTCCTTCCAGGTACCCGACACCCCGGGCACATGGGCCTGACCACCGAGGCGACCATCGGTGCCCACCTCGCGGGCCACGCGGGTCACCTCGTCCGCGAACGACGACAGCGTCGTCACCATGGTGTTGACCGTGTCGGCCAGCTCCGCGACCTCGCCCCGGGCCTCGACCGTCACCTTCTTCGTCAGATCGCCGTTGGCGACGGCCGCCGAGACCCGTGCGATGTTCCGCACCTGGTTGGTCAGGTTGCTGGCCATCAGATTGACGTTGTCGCTGAGGTCCTTCCAGATGCCGGTCACACCGCGCACCCGGGCCTGACCGCCCAGGACACCTTCCGTACCGACCTCACGCGCGACCCTGGTCACCTCGTCGGCGAGGTCCAGCAGCTGATCGACCATGGTGTTGACCGTCGTGACCAGTTCGAGGATCTCGCCCTTGGCGTCCACGGTGATCTTCTTGGACAGGTCGCCCTTGGCGACCGCCGTGGTCACCTCGGCGATGTTGCGCACCTGGGAGGTGAGGTTGTTCGCCATGAAGTTGACGGACTGGGTGAGGTCCTTCCAGGTGCCGGAGACGCCCTGTACCTCGGCCTGACCCCCGAGGATGCCCTCGGTGCCGACCTCGCGGGCCACCCGGGTGACCTGCTCGGCGAAGTTCGAGAGCTGGTCCACCATGGTGTTCAGCGTGTTCTTGAGCTCCAGGATCTCGCCCCGGGCGTCGACATCGATCTTCTGCGAGAGATCACCCCGCGCCACAGCGGTCGCGACCTGGGCGATGTTGCGGACCTGAGAGGTCAGGTTGCCCGCCATGCCGTTCACCGAGTCCGTCAGATCACGCCACACGCCCGCCACACCGGGCACCTGTGCCTGGCCACCGAGCCGACCGTCCGTACCCACCTCGCGGGCGACCCGGGTCACCTGCTCGGCGAAGGCGGACAACTGGTCCACCATCGTGTTGATCGTGTTCTTGAGCTCCAGGATCTCGCCCCGGGCGTCGACATCGATCTTCTGCGAGAGATCACCCCGGGCCACCGCCGTGGTGACCTGCGCGATCTGACGCACCTGCGAGGTCAGGTTCCCGGCCATGAAGTTGACGGAGTCCGTCAGCTCCTTCCACGTGCCGCTCACCCCGTCCACCCGGGCCTGCCCGCCGAGCTGACCCTCGGTGCCCACATCCCGTGCCACCCGTGTGACCTGGTCGGCGAAGGAGGAGAGCTGCGCCACCATCGTGTTGACGGTGTTCTTCAACTCCAACATCTCACCGGCCACATCGACCGTGACCTTCTGCGACAGATCACCGTTGGCGACGGCGGTCGTCACCTGGGCGATGTCCCGCACCTGGCCGGTGAGGTTCCTGAAGGCCGTGTTCACCGAGTCGGTGAGGTCCTTCCAGGTGTTCGCCGCTCCCGGCACCTCGGCCTGACCGCCGAGCCGCCCTTCCACACCGACCTCACGGGCGACCCGCGTGACCTCCGAACCGAAGGACTGGAGCTGGTCCACCATCGTGTTGACGGTGTTCTTCAACTCCAACATCTCACCGGCCACATCCACGGTGACCTTCTGCGACAGATCACCGTTCGCCACCGCGGTGGTCACCTGGGCAATGTCCCGCACCTGCGTCGTCAGATTGCGGAACACGGTGTTCACCGAGTCCGTGAGGTCCTTCCAGGTCCCCGCGGCGCCCGGCACCTGCGCCTGACCACCGAGCAGTCCTTCCGCGCCCACCTCGCTGGCCACTCGGGTGACCTCGTCCGCGAAGGTGCGCAGGGTCTCCGTCATCTGGTTGATCGTCTCGGCGAGCTGGGCCACCTCTCCCCGCGCACTGACGGTGACCTTCTGTGACAGATCACCGTTGGCGACCGCGGTGGTGACCTCGGCGATACCGCGGACCTGGGAGGTCAGGTTGCCCGCCATCGTGTTGACGGAGTCGGTGAGGTCCTTCCAGACACCCGCGACACCGGGCACCTCGGCCTGTCCCCCGAGCTCGCCCTCGGTGCCCACTTCACGCGCGACCCGGGTGACCTCGGAGCCGAGGGACTGGAGCTGGTCGACCATCGTGTTGACGGTGTTCTTCAGCGCCAGCATCTCTCCGTCCACATGGACGGTGACCTTCTGTGACAGATCGCCCTTGGCGACCGCCGTGGTGACCAGGGCGATGTCCCGCACCTGAGCGGTGAGCCGGTGCGCCATCGTGTTGACCGAGTCCGTGAGGTCCTTCCACGAACCGGACATCCCCCGCACCTGGGCCTGACCGCCCAGTTTCCCCTCGGTTCCCACCTCAAGGGCCACCCGGGTGACCTCGTCGGTGAACGCCGACAACTGGTCCACCAGGCTGTTGACCGTACGGGAGACCTTGAGGAACTCCCCGCGCAGCGGTCGCTCGACGCCGTCCGCCCCCTGCGACCGCACCTCCATCCGCTGATCGAGGTCACCCTCGGCCACCGCGGACAGAACCCGCCCCACCTCGGACACCGGCCGCGCGAGATCGTCGACCAGGGCGTTGGAGGCGTCGATCGCGGCGGCCCAGGAGCCCTCGCACGCCCCCGTCTCCAGCCGCTCCGTCAGCTTTCCCTCACGTCCGACGACCCTGCGCACCCGCGCGAGCTCACCGGTGAGGTGGAGATTCCGGTCGGCGACCTCGTTGTAGACGGCCGCGATCTCGGCCATCACATCGTCGCCGGACACCGTCAGACGCCTACGGAGATTGCCGTCCCGCATGGACACCAGGGCGGCCAGCAGCCGGTTCAGGGCAGCCGTATCTACCTCGGTCGTCCCATTACTCCGGGATCGTCCGCCTTTCGCACGCGTGCTCGCACCACGCGATGCCGTGCCAGACTCCACCGTGTCCCTCCCGCAGGGGTTGGCCGTACTACCCGGGCTATATCCGGAATCCTGCCCAGTGTTTCACCCACGCCGAACAAGGCCATAACAGTTCGGCAGCTTCGCATAACGTCTCCGCCCTTGCAGGGCGGAAACAGCAGCGACCGGCATCCGCTCGGACAGCGAAGGTAAGTAACCTGGCATCCGGCTGTCCAACCGCCCCGGTCTGCCCGGCCGGGTCGATGTGGGCGTGCGAACTACCACCGGGCACCGGGAGGGGCAAGCCGATCATGGCTAAGCCGGGCGTCGAGACGCGTATGAGGAGTTCTGTGATCACCGCGCGGGCGGCTGCCAGCTTCGATCCTGTCGGGCGGTCCGTCGCGACCGCCCGCGCTTTCGTACGTGACACGCTCCAGGGTTGGGGGCACTCGGAAGTCGTCGACGACGCCGTGGTCCTCACCAGTGAACTGGTCACCAACGCCATCATCCACGCGGGAACCGCAGCCGACGTGCTGTGTCTACGCACGGAGGACAGCGTGCGGGTCGAAGTCGCCGACCGCTACCCCGAACGCGAGGTTCCCATCCAGAGCGCGACGCGCGCCCTCGGCAACCTCGACAGCGAGAACGGCCGTGGGCTACTGCTGTGCTCCGCGCTCGCCTCCCGCTGGGGCGTCGAGTACACGCCCACCCACAAGCAGGTGTGGTTCCAGCTCGACCTGCCCCAACGCCCGGTGGGCACCCGCTCCGCCGGTCCGGTGCTGCCGACCTCGCTCCTGCCCGTCGCCGACCAGCGGGTGCGCGTGGCGGTCCTCCAGATCGACGCGGCCAAGGTGATCTCGGCATGGAACGAGGACGCCGAGCGCATCTTCGGATACGCCGCTGAGCAGGTCATCGGCAAACCCCTCGGTGACATCGCCGCCTGGCCGCACACCCCGAGCATCGGTACCGGCCTGGCAGAAGCCCTGCTGCTGTCCCGTTGGGAGGGCAGCTACGGCATCCGTGACACCGAGGGCCGAGTGGTCCCCGTCTACGCCTCGCACCTGCGGGTACGGGACACCAACGGCGAGCCGTCCACCGTCTGCCTCCTCGTCAGGGACGACGAGCGCGCCGTCCTCCAGACGCCGCAGCGCGCTCCCGTCAGCGACTCCGGCACCGAGAACAACGCGACGGACCCGTTCGAGGTCTTCATCGGCTCCCCGGCACCCGACGACCTCGACGGCCTGCTCCAACGCACCGTGGAACGCGCCCGCGACATGCTCGACGGAGACGCGGCCTTCCTGTTGCTGGCAACCGACGACGAGACCGAGTTGGAGGTGCGCGCCACCACCGGACTCCCGTCGGCCCGTCAGCGTTTCGCCCGGGTGACCGTCGAGGCCGGTACGGGACGCTACGGCTCGGCCAGGATGCCCGCGGTCCACGAGGACCTCGTCGCCGTGCCCGGTGCGGTGCCCTTGCTCAACTCGACCGGGATGCGTTCCGTCGTCACCGTCCCCCTCAAGGTAGAGGGCAGACTCACCGGTTCCCTCGGGGTGGCCGCGGAGTCCGCGGGCCGCTACTCCAACGAGGAGGCACTGCGCCTCCAGTTCGCCGCGGACCGCATCGCACTGGCCGTCGAGTCCGCCCGGCTCGGCGAACTGGAGCGGTTGCGGCGCGGCTCGCTCTCGTTCCTCGTCGAGGCATCCGACCTGTTGGCTGGAACACTCGATCGTGACCAGACACTGGCCCTGATGGCGCAGATGACGGTCCCGACCCTGGCCACCTGGTGTGCCGTCTATACGATCGCCGACCAGGCGTCGGACCCGTACCTCAGCTACGTCCTCCACGAGGACGAGGAACGCATCGACGGCCTCAAGGCGCTTTTGTCCACCATCGCCCCGCCGGACCCCGTACCGACTCCGGGAGCCCGCATCTGGACCGCACCCGGCAAGGCGGCCCAGCAGGCCGCCCTACTGGCCTCCAGACACCAGCTGGGGCTGGGGACGGCTCCGCCCGTGTCGTCGGGCATCGGGACCACGCTCGCCACCGCCGCAGCCGTGGGCGGCGAGACGGTCGTGCTGCCGTTGGTCGCCCGCAACCGTGTGATCGGGATGCTGACGCTCGGCAAGCCGTCCGACGACCACTTCCGCCAGGAGATCCTCGAACTGGCCGAAGACCTGTCCCGTCGCGCGGCCCTGGCCCTGGACAACGCCCGGCTGTACTCAGAGCGGGTCGCCATCAGCCAGTCGCTCCAGCGCAGTCTGCTGCCTCCGGAGATGCCTGACATCCCCGGAGTGGAGGTCGAGGTCATCTACCGTGCCGCGGGCGAGGGCAACGAGGTCGGCGGCGACTTCTACGACGTCTTCCCCATCCGCGACGGTGCGTACGGATTCGCCATCGGCGATGTGTGCGGTACGGGTCCTGAGGCCGCAGCGGTCACGGGCCTGGCCCGGCACGCCCTGCGTCTCCTGGCCCGTGAGGGCTTCGGCGGCCCCGCGGTCCTGGAGCGCCTGAACGCCGCGATCCTCGACGAGGGCGCCCGAAGCCGTTTCCTCACACTCCTCTACGGCGAGTTGTGGCCCCAGGAGGACGGCAGCGCGCTCCTCAAGGTCGTGTGTGCCGGCCATCCCCTCCCTCTGCGACTGAGCCAGGACGGCACGGTGGAGCCGGCTGCGGACCCCCAGCCGCTGCTGGGCGTCATGGAGGACCTCGAACTGTACGAGCAGATGGTGACCCTCAATCCGGGCGATGTCCTCCTGTGCGTCACCGACGGAGTCACCGAACGCCGGGAAGGCACGCGCATGTTGGGCGACGAGGGCCTCATGGAAGTCCTCACGGCCTGTACGGGACTCACTGCGGGAGCGGTCGCGACACGCGTACTGCGTGCGGTCGAACGATTCGCGGCAGAGCCCGCCTCCGATGACATGGCCATCCTCGCCATGCGTGTCCCCGAGCTGCACGCTCGCTAGCCGGACACGGCCCAGACACTCGAAAGTCCTCGAAGGTCCTCGAACGCAAAGAAGGCCCCCGCCAACGGCGGGGGCCTTCTGCTTGAGCCCCAATACGGAATCGAACCGTAGACCTTCTCCTTACCATGGAGACGCTCTACCGACTGAGCTATTGGGGCCTGTTGCCCTGCGGCAACGGAATAGATCATACCCCGAAACCGGCACTGCGCAGAACCATCTACGCCGGAGAAACCCTCCCCCACGATGAACCCAGCACTGGGCAGGGGCTCCTGAGCCTGGTTCAGATTCCGTAGTCCCACCCAGGCAACCGGCCGGGTTCCCGACCGGACGGTTCTCCTTCGGAGAAGGGGTGTCTGGGCAATGTCTTGGGGAATGCGAAAAGGGCCCTGTACCTAGCCGGTACAGGGCCCTCATCACAATAATTGTTCGGCGGCGTCCTACTCTCCCACAGGGTCCCCCCTGCAGT